>NZ_JBSEYU010000003.1:0-351320 GCF_053627955.1 Micrococcus sp. 093350064-1 | reverse complement strand
CTACCTAACCCCAGCCGAGTACGCTCGGCAGTGCACCCATCAAATGGAAACCGACGACTCACAGAACGTCCGGACCGAATGAAGGGGGCGGCTCAAGATCGGCGCCGTCTGCGACCCACTGGAGAACGAGGAGCTGTGCGTCGTTGAGCGTGAGATCCATACCTTCAGTCTGACTGCGGTATTTTCGCCTTGGTTGGCTCGCGAAGAACGACCCCTGCCTTGATGACCGCCACCCGCATGGTCTCCTGGTTCACGCCGAGTGCCTCGGCAACCTGTGACAGGGAGAGGCCGGACTCGTAGAGGCGGGCAGCTTCACTCACCTGGTCTGCTGTCATCGGCTGGCGGCGGACGACAACGTTGTTGGCTCGAAGGATACCGATGATCGTGGACTTGGCGACGTCGTAGTCCTTCGCCAAGGCTGTCGTCGTGTCACCTGCCGAGTACCGTGCGACCACCTGCGCGCGAGCTTCGTCGTTCAGGCGCTTCCACTTGCGGCGAGGAGCCGCGACAGGGTGAGAGGTTTGAGCGTCGTCCGGCAAGGTGTCCGCACCTGTCGTTCGAGTGCTGTCGTGAGAACCCCTGATCCGGCGCAGATTCTCGGTTTCTACCCCTGTTGGATATTTACGGGAACAGAGGTCAATAAGGGCGACCACATCGACGAAGCCGGAGTCCTGCAACGCAGGGCTCCGGCTTCGTCGTGCCCGGGGGCGGGGCAGCTTGGTCCGCCACTCTCCGTCGGCTGGGCGGGGACGCTCAGGCCGGGAAGAGCACGTGCGTGTCCGGCACGACGGCCCGGCCGCCGAGGGCCCTGAGTTCCAGCAGGCAGGCCGCGCCCACCACCTCCGCACCCCGTGCCTCGATGAGCCGTCGGCCGGCGGCGAGGGTGCCGCCCGTGGCGAGGACGTCGTCGAGCAGGAGCACCCGTGACCCGGCCCGCAGGTCCTCGGAGACCTCGATGCTCGCGGTCCCGTACTCCAGCGTGTAGTCCGCGCGGGCTGCGGGCGCCGGGAGGCGCCCGGCCTTGCGCAGCGGCACGAGGCCGGTGCCTGTCAGGACGGCGGCCGCCCCGGCGAGCAGGAACCCGCGGGCCTCGAGGCCGGCCACGAGGTCGAACCGCCCCTCGAACGGCGCCACCAGGGCCTCAACACACTCCCTCAGGGCGCGGGCGTCGGCGAGCAGGGGCGTGATGTCCTGGAAGGCCACGCCCGGGCTGGGATGGTCGGGGACCACACGGATGAGCGAGCGGGCACGGGCGATCTCGGAGGTGACGGACACGGCCTCCACTCTAGGACGTACGCCGCCCGGGCCGCGGATGTGATCGGCGTCATCGGGCGGGGAGTTTGCTCTGGCTCCCTCAGGGGAGGACAGTAGATCGGTGGAAAATCCCCAGAATCCTCTCGCGGGCCGCGTGCCCGACGTCGAGCCGTCCGCCCGCGTGGCGGCGTCGACGGCCACCCGTCCCGACGACGCCACCCCCGACTGGCGCGGCCGCCCGTTCCTCGGCCAGCCCGGCCCGCTGGCGAACCTGTTCTCCGTGGAGCTGTGGGAGCGCTTCTCCTTCTACGGCATGCAGGCGATGCTCGTGTACTACATGTCCTGGACCGCCGCGGAGGGCGGCCTCGGGATCGACCCGGCCGTGGCCACGGGCATCGTCGGCGCCTACGGCGGCATGGTGTACGTGTTCTGCATCCTCGGCGGCTGGGTCGCCGACCGCCTGCTCGGTTCCGAGCGCACCATGTTCGTCAGCGCCGTCGGGATCATGTTGGGCCACATCGCGCTGGCCCTCGTCCCGGGCGTCCCGGGCCTGACCCTGGGCCTCGTGCTCGTCGCCGTCGGTTCGGGCGGCCTCAAGGCCAACGCCACGAACCTCGTCGGCTCCCTGTACTCCCGCGAGGACCCCAAGCGCGATGCCGGCTTCTCCATCTTCTACATGGGCGTGAACATCGGCGCCCTCTTCGGCCCGCTGCTCACCGGCCTGGCGCGCGACACGATGGGCTTCCACGTGGGCTTCGGCCTCGCCGCCGCCGGCATGGCCATCGGCCTGACGCAGTACGCCCTGACCCGCAAGAACCTGCCCACGGACGTGCACCGGGTCCCGGATCCGCTGCCGCGGTCGCAGTACGGCCGCTGGGGCCTGATCGGCCTGGGGATGGTCGCCGTCGTCGTGGCCCTGTTCCTCACGGACGTCATCACCCTGGACAACCTCTCCGACGCCGTCGTCGTGCTCGCCGCCGTCGCGGCCATCGCGATCTTCGCGGTCCTGCTGACCTCGACGAAGGTCTCGGAGGAGGAGCGCTCGCGCGTGAAGGCGTTCATCCCGCTGTTCATCGGCACGTCCGTGTTCTTCGCCCTCTTCCAGCAGCAGTTCACCGTGATCGCGCTGTACTCCGAGCACCGCCTCGACCGGAACCTGTTCGGCTGGCTCATGCCCATGGAGTGGGTCAACTCCATCAACCCGATCTTCATCATCGTGTTCGCCCCGGTGTTCGCCGCGCTGTGGACCAAGCTGGGCACCCGCCAGCCCGCCACCCCGGTGAAGTTCGGCATCGGCATCGTCCTGATCGGCATCGCCTTCCTGCTGTTCATCCCGGTGGCCGACGTCGCCGCCGTGCCGCTGCTGTGGCTGACGCTGATCCTCTTCGTCTGCACCATGGGCGAGCTGCTCGTCTCCCCGGTGGGCCTCTCCCTGGCCACCAAGGTCGCCCCGCGCAGCTTCCCGGTGATGATGGTGTCGCTGTACAACCTGTCCGTCGCCCTGGGCACGGCCCTGGCCGGCTCCCTGGCCGGCTCCTACTCGGAGCAGAACGAGGTGGGCTACTTCGGCACGATCGGTGCGGTCACCCTCGGCGTGGGCCTGATCGTGCTGGCCATCGCCAAGCCGGTGCGTCGCGGCATGCGCGGCGTGCTCTGAGCACGCCAGTGGCGCGAATCACGCGCCGCTCGGTAGTCTGCGAGACGACGTCATCCCTCCCGACCACACAAAGGACGCGCACTCCATGAGCTCCATCCCCGAAGGCCTGAAGTACTCCGCCGAGCACGAGTGGATCGCCGAGGCCGGTGCCGCCGGCACGGTCCGCGTGGGCATCACCGACTTCGCCCAGGATGCGCTGGGTGACGTCGTGTACGTGGACCTGCCGGAGGTCGGCACCGAGGTCACCGCGGGCACCGCGGTGGGCGAGGTCGAGTCCACGAAGTCCGTCTCGGACATCTACGCCCCGGTCTCCGGCACCGTGGCCGCCGTCAACGACGAGCTCGACGGCGAGCCCGGCCTGGTCAACTCCGCCCCCTACGAGGGCGGCTGGCTGTTCGAGATCACCCTCGCGGACGAGGCCCAGCTCGAGGGCCTCATGGACGCCGAGGGCTACGCCTCGCACACCAGCTGAGCCCCGTCCGCCGTCGCCCCGCCGCCGGCCGGCGGGGCGACGGCGTCCCCTTCGTCTCTCCCTCCGGCGCCGCGGCGCCGGCCGCCGCACAGGAGCACCCCATGAACCAGCCCGGACGTGAACCGGACCTGTCCACCTCCGCCATCAACCTCACCGAGCTGGCACCGCTGGTCTCGGCGGACCTCACCCGCGAGGAGTCGGACGCGATCCGCGCCCTCCCGGCCGGTTCCGCGCTGCTGCTGGCCCACGAGGGCCCGGACCAGTCCGCCCGCTTCCTCCTGGACAAGGACGTGGTCTCCGTGGGGCGCCACCCGGACGCGGACATCTTCCTCGACGACGTCACCGTCTCCCGTCGTCACGCGGAGTTCCGGGCCGAGGACGGTGGCCATCGGCTCGTGGACCTGAACTCCCTCAACGGCACCTTCGTGAACCACGACCGGGTGGACGAGATCCTGCTGCGCTCCGGGATGCACGTGCAGATCGGCAAGTACCGGCTCACGTACTACGCCGCGCCGGCGCGGGGCTGAGCCGTCATCCCCGTGATCGATCCGCGCCCGCTCCCCGACGCCGTCCCCACCGCCCGCCCTGCGGGCCGGCTGGGCATCGGCGAGGTCGTGGCCGCCCTCGAAGCCGAATTCCCCGGCGTCACCGCGTCCAAGGTGCGCTTCCTGGAGGACCGCGGCCTCGTGCTGCCCGAGCGGACCCCCGCCGGCTACCGGCGCTTCCGGCCCGAGGACGTGGACCGGCTCCGGTTCGTCCTCGCGCTGCAGCGCGACCACTTCCTGCCGCTCAAGGTCATCGCCGACCACCTGGCCGCGCTGGACCGCGGCGAACGCCCCACCGGCCTGCCCGGGACCGCGGCGGTCCCGGCGTCCTCGGACGCGGCGCGGCTCGGCCGCGAGGTCGCCGGGGGCCGCCGGTCGTGGACCCGCGCCGAGCTCGCCGCCGAATCCGGGGCGGGCGAGGAGCTGCTGGCCGAGCTGGATCAGTACTCGCTCCTGCCCGTCGATCCCGACGGCGGCTACCCGAGCCACGCGATGGACGTGGCCCGGGCCGCCGTCGTGCTCGCGGGCCACGGCCTGGAGCCCCGGCACCTGCGCCCGCTGCGGGCCGCGGCCGACCGCGAACTGGGCCTGGTGGAGCGCGCCGTCGCCCCGCTGCAGGCCCGCCGCGACGCCGGCACCCGCCCCCGCGTGGCCCGCTCGGCACGCGAGATCGCGCAGGCCAGCCTGCGGCTGCATGCGGCCCTCGTGGCCGTGGGGCTGGAGCAGTGGGATGACTGAGCCGCGCCCCGTGCCCGCCGACGACGCCGGCGACGTGCCGCTCTCCGTGCTCGGCGTGCGCGTCGAGCTGCCCGAACAGCACCACGTGATCCTGCTGGTGGATCCGCCCGGCCGCACGATGATCCCGCTGTGGGTGGGCGCGCCCGAGGCCGCCGCCGCCGCGCTCGCGCTCGAGGGCGTCCGCGCGCCCCGGCCCCTCACCCATGAGCTGCTCCTGGCCGCCGTGGACGCCCTGGGCGCCGAGGTCGTGCGGGTGCGGCTCACCGAGGTCCGCGACGAGGTCGTGCACGCCGAGCTCGTGCTCTCCACCGGCGCCCGGGTCGACGCCCGCGCGTCGGACGCCGTCGTGGTCGCCCTGCGCGCCGACGCCCCCGTGCTCGGCAGCCCCGCCGTGCTCGCGGACGCCGGCATGCCGGCGCGGACGGGGGAGGAGGACGCCGGCCAGGAGCGCGCCGTCGAGGACTTCCGCGACTTCCTGGACACGGTGCGCCCCGAGGACTTCGCCTGAGCGGAGCCGGCGCGACACGGCGCGGTCTCGCCGCCGGCTTCGTTGACCGTCCCCGGACCCGCGCGTACCTTCGAGGGGAAGAGGGCCCCGCCACCCGGAGCGCCTCCGTCGCCCTCCCCACGGTCACCGGGGAGCGCCGCCACGGTCACCGGCGGCACACGACGGTCGCGTCCCCCTCCCCGCACCGGGGGCCCCGCACCAGGAGGTTCCCCGTGACACCCACTGCAGGTCCTGGCCGGCCCCCCGCGCTCGGCGCCCAGGGCACGCTCTTCGACGAGGGCAGGACCCAGGGCGACGACGTCGGCTTCCGCGGTCCCACCGCGTGCAAGGCCGCCGGCATCACCTATCGCCAGCTCGACTACTGGGCCCGCACGGATCTCGTGGCCCCCACGGTCCGCAGCGCCTCCGGCTCCGGCTCCCAGCGGCTGTACTCGTTCCGCGACATCCTCGTCCTCAAGGTGGTCAAGCGCCTCCTGGACACCGGCGTCTCGCTCCAGCAGATCCGCACCGCCGTGGGCCACCTGCGCGAGCGGGGTGTCGAGGACCTGGCGCAGATCACCCTGATGAGCGACGGCGCCTCGGTGTACGAGTGCACCTCGGCAGACGAGGTCGTGGACCTCGTCCAGGGCGGCCAGGGCGTCTTCGGGATCGCCGTCGGCCGCGTGTGGCGCGAGGTCGAGGGCAGCCTCGCCGAGCTGCCGCGCGAGAGCGTGGTGGGCGCCCCCGAGCCGGGGGACGAGCTGGCCGGGCGGCGTCGGGCCCGCCGCTCCGCCTGACCCTCCACCGCGGGCGCCCCGGAGGGCCGAGCCAGTCATCTTTCGTCTCGCAACGGTGACTGTGCGCGACATGAGGCGGAACTCCGGCGCGGTGTGACACACTGCCAACCATGACCGCACCTGTCGAGAACTTCACCCCTCCAGAGGACGCGGCCGGGTCGACCGGAGCCGGCGCCGTCTTCTCCAAGGTCTTGGTGGCCAACCGCGGCGAGATCGCCGTCCGCGCCTTCCGCGCCTGCTACGAGCTGGGCGCCCGCACCGTCGCCGTCTTCCCCTACGAGGACCGCAATTCGATCCACCGCCAGAAGGCGGACGAGGCCTACCGCATCGGCGACGAGGGCCACCCCGTGCGCGCCTACCTCGACGTGGACGAGATCATCCGCGTGGCCAAGGACGCCGGGGCCGACGCGATCTACCCGGGCTACGGCTTCCTGTCGGAGAACGCCGGCCTGGCCCGCGCCGCGGCCGAGAACGGGATCACCTTCGTCGGCCCGCCCGCCGACGTCCTCGAGCTGACCGGCAACAAGGTCGAGGCCCTGCGCGCGGCCAAGCGCGCGGGCATCCCCACCCTGGCCTCCTCGGACCCGAGCGCCGACGTCGAGTGGCTCCTGGAGCAGGCCGAGGAGATCGGCTTCCCCATCTTCGTCAAGGCCGTCGCCGGCGGCGGCGGCCGCGGCATGCGCCGCGTCGAGCGCCGCGAGGACCTGCGCGGCTCCCTCGAGGCCGCGATGCGCGAGGCGGACACCGCCTTCGGCGACCCCACCGTGTTCCTCGAGCAGGCCGTCCTGCGGCCGCGGCACATCGAGGTCCAGATCCTCGCCGACGGCGAGGGCAACGTCGTGCACCTCTTCGAGCGGGACTGCTCGCTCCAGCGCCGCCACCAGAAGGTCATCGAGATGGCCCCGGCCCCGAACCTGGACGAGGAGATCCGGCAGGCCCTGCACCGGGACGCCGTCGCCTTCGCCAAGGAGATGGGGTACGTCAACGCGGGCACCGTCGAGTTCCTCGTGGACACGGCGGGCGAGCGTGCGGGCCAGCACGTGTTCATCGAGATGAACCCCCGCATCCAGGTGGAGCACACCGTGACTGAGGAGGTCACGGACGTGGACCTGGTGAGCGCGCAGCTGCGCATCGCCGCCGGCGCCACCCTGCCCGAGCTGGGCATCACCCAGGACGCCCTCCAGGTCCGCGGCTTCGCCATCCAGTGCCGCATCACCACCGAGGACCCGGCCAACGGCTTCCGCCCGGACACCGGCACCATCACCGCCTACCGCTCGGCCGGCGGCTCCGGTGTGCGCCTCGACGGCGGCACCATCTACGCCGGTGCGGAGATCAGCCCCCACTTCGACTCCATGCTGGTCAAGCTCACCTGCCGCGGACGCGACTACGCCACGGCGGTGCGCCGCGTGCGCCGCGCCCTGGCAGAGTTCCGCGTGCGCGGCGTGGCCACCAACATCCCGTTCCTGATGAACGTGATGGACGACCCGCAGTTCCTCAGCGGCGACGTCGCCACGGACTTCATCGACAAGCACCCCGAGCTGGCCACGGTGAACCGCTCCCAGGACCGCGGATCCAAGGCCCTGCAGTATCTCGTGGACGTCACCGTCAACCAGCCGCACGGCCCGCGCGTCGAGGGCATCGACCCTCGCGACCGCCTCCCCGAGCACCCGGGCGACAAGCACCAGGAGCCGGACCGCTCGCCCTTCGACGGCCCGAGCCGGAACGAGGACGCGGTGCCCCCGCGCGGCTGGCGTCAGGTGCTGCTGGAGCAGGGCCCCGAGGGCTTCGCCCGCACCCTGCGTGAGCAGACCGCGCTGGCCGTCACGGACACCACGTTCCGCGACGCCCACCAGTCCCTGCTGGCCACCCGCGTCCGCACGCGCGACCTGCTGGCCGCCGCCCCCGCCGTCGCGCACACCCTGCCGGGGCTGCTCTCGGTGGAGGCCTGGGGCGGGGCGACGTACGACGTCGCGCTGCGCTTCCTCCACGAGGACCCGTGGCAGCGCCTCGAGCTGCTGCGCGCGGAGCTGCCGAACATCCCGATCCAGATGCTGCTGCGCGGCCGCAACACGGTGGGATACACGCCGTACCCCACCGAGGTGACGGACGCGTTCGTGGCCGAGGCCGCGGCGTCCGGCGTCGACGTGTTCCGCATCTTCGACGCCCTCAACGACGTCGAGCAGATCACCCCGGCCATCGAGGCGGTGCGTGCCACGGGCACCGCCGTGGCCGAGGCGGCCCTGTGCTACACGGGCAACATGACGGACCCGAAGGAGACGCTCTACACGCTCGACTACTACCTGGGCCTCGCCCGCCGGATGGTCGACGCCGGCGCCCACGTCCTGGCGATCAAGGACATGGCGGGCCTGCTGCGGCCCGCCGCGGCGCGCGAGCTGGTCACCGCCCTGCGCGCCGAGTTCGACCTGCCCGTGCACCTGCACACGCACGACACCGCCGGCGGTCAGCTGGCCACCCTGCTCGCAGCGGCGGAGGCCGGCGTGGACGCCGTCGACGCGGCCACCGCGTCCATGGCGGGCACCACCAGCCAGGTGCCGCTGTCCGCCCTGGTGGCGGCGCTCGAGCACACGGAGCGGGACACCGGTCTCGGCCTCGAGGCCGCCACCGCGATGGAGCCCTACTGGGAGTCCGTCCGCTCGGCGTACGCGCCCTTCGAGGCGGGGCTGCCCGCCCCGACCGGCCGCGTGTACCACCACGAGATCCCGGGCGGCCAGCTGTCCAACCTGCGCACGCAGGCGATCGCGCTCGGCCTGGGGGAGCGGTTCGAGGCCATCGAGTCGATGTACGCCGCGGCCGACGACCTGCTCGGCCACCTCGTCAAGGTCACCCCGTCCTCCAAGGTGGTGGGCGATCTGGCGCTGCAGCTGGTCGGCTCCGGCGTGGACCCGAAGGAGTTCGCGGAGCGTCCGCAGGAGTTCGACATCCCGGACTCCGTGATCGGCTTCCTGCGCGGCGAGCTCGGCGACCCGCCCGGCGGCTGGCCGGAGCCCTTCCGGACCAAGGCCCTCCAGGGTCGCCGCGAGGGCGCGGGCATGGTGGAGATCTCCGCGGAGGACTCGAGCGCCCTCGGCGAGGCCGGACAGACCCGCCGCGGGGTGCTGAACCGCCTGCTCTTCCCCGGCCCCACGAAGGAGTTCGAGGCGCACCGCGAGGAGTTCGGGGACACCGTCACCCTGCACACCCGCGACTTCCTCTACGGCCTCGTCCCCGGGCGCGAGCACGTCATCTCGCTCGGACGCGGTGTGCGGCTGCTCGCCACCCTCATGTCCGTCTCCGAGCCGGACGAGAAGGGCATGCGCACCGTGATGGTCACCCTGAACGGCCAGCTGCGCCAGATGACCGTCCGCGACCGCTCGATCGAGTCCACCGTGCGGACCGCGGAGAAGGCGGACCCCGGCACCCCCGGCCACGTCGCCGCCCCGTTCGCGGGCTCGGTCACCGTCCAGGTGGCCGAGGGCGACGCCGTCGAGGTCGGCCAGGCGGTGGCCACGATCGAGGCGATGAAGATGGAGGCCGCGATCACGGCCCAGGTCGCGGGCACCGTGCGCCGCGTGGTCACGGAGGGCATCACGCCCGTCAACGGCGGAGACCTGCTGCTCGTGATCGAGTGAGCCCCGCGTGAGCCCGCCGCCGGCGGGCCGCCCCACGGGCCCGGACGCCACCGCGTCCGGGCCCGTGCCTATCCTGGGAGGCATGGCCACCACTGCGGAACACCACGACCTGCTCATCATCGGATCCGGATCGGGGAACTCCCTGGTCAGCGAACACTGGAAGGGCCGGAGCGTCGTGATCGCCGACTCCGGCCCGTTCGGCGGCACCTGCCTGAACGTCGGCTGCATCCCCACCAAGATGTACGCCTACCCGGCCAGCCTGGCGGCGCTGCCGCCCGAGGCCCGGAGCCTCGGGGTGGGGCTGGAGTTCACGGGCGCCGACTTCCCGGCCATCCGGGACCGCATCTTCACGCGCATCGACGGCATCAGCCGGGACGGGCTGCGCCACCGCCGGGATGATCTGGACTACACGAGCGTGATCCAGGAGGAGGTGCGCTTCGTCGGTCCCCGCCGCGTGCGCACCGCCTCGGGTCGGGAGATCACGGCGGACCAGGTCGTGGTCGCCGCGGGGTCGCGGCCCACCCTCCCGGAGATCCCGGGCCTGGACCTGCCGTCGGTGCACACCTCGGACACCGTCATGCGACTGGATCGGCTGCCGCGGCGGCTGCTCGTGGTGGGCGGCGGGTTCATCGCCTGCGAGTTCGCGTCCGTCTTCGCCGGGCTGGGCACCGAGGTCGTCCAGGTCAACCGCGGCCACCGGCTGCTCAAGCAGCACGACATGTCCGTGTCCACGACGTTCACGAAGATCGCGGCCCGGCGGTGGGACCTGCGCACGGGGTGGACCCCGGCCGGGATCGAACCGGTCGAGGACGCCGAGCGGGCCGCGGACGGCTGGGTCCGGGTGCGCCTGGATCGCGCGGAGGGCCAGGAGCAGACCGGCATCGTGGAGGAGGCCATCGAGGCGGACGCGGTGCTGATCGCGGTCGGCCGGACGCCGAACACGGACCGCCTCGACCCCGCCGCCGCGGGACTGGACGTCACCGACGACGGCATCCTGGCCAGCGACGAGCACCAGCGCGCACTCTCCGACGGCGCGCCGGTGGAGGGGGTCTACGTGCTCGGGGACGTCGCCAACACGTGGCAGCTCAAGCACGTGGCCAACCACGAGGCCCGCGTCGTCGCGCACAACCTGGAGCATCCGGACGACCTCCGCGCCAACACGCTCGGCCCCGTGCCGGCGGCCGTGTTCACCCACCCGCAGGCGGCCTCCGTCGGGCTCACGGTGGAGCAGGCGCTCGCCGACTACGGCGCGGACGCGATCACGGTGAAGACCCAGCCCTTCGGGGACGTCGCCTACGGCTGGGCCATGGAGGACACCGAGGGTGTGTGCACCGTCGTCGCGGAGAAGGCCACCGGACGGATCCTGGGCGGGCACATCCTGGGGCACGAGGCCGCGAACCTCATCCAGCCGCTCGTGACCGGCATGGCGTTCGGCATCGACGCCCACCGGCTCGCGCGGGGCCAGTACTGGCCCCACCCGGCCCTCACCGAGGTCGTCGAGAACGCGCTGCTGGGCCTGGACGTGCCGGACTCCGGTCTGCTCTGACCGGACCCGCGGGGACGACGAGGCCCGGCCGCGGGGGCCGGGCGCCGTCGTCGAGGGGCGTTCAGTTCTGCGGGGCGGGCTCCCCGTAGATGTCCGCGATCTGCGCGGCGAAGTCCTTCATGATCGCCGACCGGCGCATCTTCAGGGACGGGGTCACATGGCCCTCCTCCAGGGAGAAGTCGCGGTCGAGGATGCGGAACTCCCGGATCCCCTCGGCGCGCGAGACCAGGCTGTTGGCCTTGTCCACGGCCTCCTGGATGTGACGGCGCACCGCGTCCTCGCGTGCGGCCGCAGCGACGTCGAGGTCCTTCGGCAGCCCGTTCGCGGCGAGCCACGCGGGCAGGGTGTCGGTGTCGAGGGTGACGATCGCCGCGATGAAGGGCTTGCCGTCGCCGACCACCATCACCTGGGAGACGAGCGCGTCGCTGCGGATCGCGTCCTCGAGCATCGCCGGTGCCACGTTCTTGCCGCCGGCCGTCACCAGCAGCTCCTTCTTGCGGCCGGTGATCGTGAGGAAGCCGTCGTCGTCCAGGGCCCCGAGGTCGCCGGTGCGGAACCAGCCGTCTTCGAAGGCCTCCTCGTTCGCCTCCGGCCGGTTGTGGTAGCCGCGCATCAGCGACGTGCCGCGCGTGAGGATCTCGCCGTCCTCGGCGATCCGCACCTGGTTGCCGCCGAGGGGGTGTCCGACCGTGCCGATCTTCAGCCGGTCCGGCCGGCCCACGGTGATGGGGGCCGTCGTCTCGGTGAGGCCGTAGCCCTCGAGGATGGTCACGCCCACGCCGCGGAAGAAGTGCGCCAGGTCGGTGGAGAGGGGGCCGCCGCCGGAGACCGCGTACGCGAGCCGGCCGCCCATGGCCGTCCGGATCCGGCGGTAGACCAGCGCGGAGTAGAACGCGCGCTGCAGCCGCAGGGGCGCCGTCATCTGGCCCGAGTCCAGCGCCCGGGACCAGCGGATCGCCACGTCCGCGCCACGGCGGAAGATCTTCTCCTTGCCGCCGCTCTGCGCGTTGAGCAGCGCCGCGTTGTAGATCTTCTCGAACACGCGCGGCACGGCCAGCACGAAGCTCGGCTGGAAGGTCTGCAGCGAGACCGAGAGCCGCTTGATGTCCGAGACGTGCCCGCAGCGTGCGCCCGCGGCGACGGTGAGCACCGAGACGAAGCGCGCGAACACGTGCGCCAGGGGGATGAACAGCACGGTGGAGGTGTCCTCGCGGACGACGTCGCCGAGCGAGGAGGACAGGGTCTGGTTGACGAGCTCCGCGAAGTTCTCGTGCGTGAGCTCGCAGCCCTTGGGCCGGCCCGTGGTGCCGGAGGTGTAGATGATGGTCGCCAGGTCGGCCAGGCCGGCGGAGGACCGGCGCGTCTCGAGCTCCTCATCGGTGACGTCCGCGCCCAGGGCGACGAGCGCCTCGAGGCCGGAGCCGGGGGCGCCGTCGGCCGGGTCCATCGTCCACAGGCCGATCAGCTCCGGCAGGCCCTCGCGCTGCACCGCGTCCCGCACCGTCTTGGCGAGGTCCTCGTTCCCGGTCACGACGGCGCGCACGTCCGAGTCCTCGATGATCCAGGACACCTGGCTGACGGAGGAGGTCTCGTACACGGGCACGGTGACCGCGCCGGCATACCAGATGGCGAAGTCGACCAGTGTCCACTCCAGGCGGGTGGAGGCCAGGAGACCGACCGTCTCCCCGGGCTGGATCCCGGCGGCGATGAGCCCCTTGGCCAGGGCCCGCACGCGTTCGCGGGCGTCCCGGGCGGAGACGTCCGTCCACTGGTCCTGCGCGTCGGGCACCGCGAAGAGGCCGTGGTCGGGACGCTCCGTGGCCTGGCGTTCCAGGAAGTCCGTGATGTTCGCCTCCGGGGACAGGCGGGGGTGGTGGTACGGCTCGCTGATCTCGTGCATGGGACTCCTCGGGCGTCGGGTCGGTCCCGCCGACCGATGGTCGGCGGAACGGAAGTATGTGTGAGTCGTGTCACGCACACTCTACAACCGGCAGCGGCAGGGTCCGGGCGCGACTCAGTGCGTCGTCATGGCGGCGACCGCGCTCCGGCCGTGGTCGATCAGCAGCGGCAGGTCGTGGTCGAGCGTGGCGACGTGGCGGCTGCGGGGCAGTCCCACCACCTCCACGGGGGCCTGGCGCAGGCCCCGCACCAGGGTCCGGTGGCTCGAGGCGGGCACGACGGCGTCGCGGGCGGACCGGTAGACCGTCACGGGAGCGGTGATCCGCGGCAGGGCGCGGCGGGCGGCCCGCTGGATGCGGCCGAGGGCGGCGACGCCGGCCACCGGCGTGCGGGGGTAGGCGCGCTCGCGCGCCGTCGGGTCCGCGATGTCGTCCGCGATCGGGGCGACCGTGGGGACGAACGGGGCCAGCAGCGGGGCGAAGGGGGCGAGCGGGCTGGCGAAGCGCAGCGCGGGGTTCACCACGAGCACCCCGGCCACGGGTCGGTGGGCGGCGGCGTCGAGCGCGAGGGCGCCGCCCATCGAGATGCCCGCCATGACCACGCGGCCGTGTCGGGCGAGCTCGAGGTCCACGACGGCCCGGACGGCGGCGCGGATCTCGTCCGCACCGGTGGCGGCGAGGTCCTCCCACCGGGTGCCGTGCCCCGGCAGCAGGGGCACGCTCACGGGGGAGCCGCCTGCCGCGAGCCCCTCGGCCCAGGCGCGGACGGAGGCCGGAGTCGAGGTGAACCCGTGCAGGAGCACGACGCAGTGGTCGCGCCGGGCGGGAGCGGCGGGCATGAGGCGCAGGGGGAGGTCTTCGGGGGCGACGGCGACGGGGCGGGGCATGGTGCCAGGGTAAGGCAGGCGGACCATACGATGGGCAGGCACCCGACCGCCCCGACCGGAAGGCCCTCGTGTCCACGTTCTACTGGTCCGCCAAGACGTTCGCCGTGGCTCCGGCCACCCGCCTGCTGTTCCGCCCCTGGGTGAAGGGCCTCGGGAACGTGCCGGCCGAGGGCCCGGCGATCCTGGCCAGCAACCACCTGTCCGTCTCGGACTCGGTGTTCATGCCGGCCATGCTCGACCGCCAGGTGCACTTCCTGGCCAAGCGTGAGTACTTCACCGGCCCGGGCGTGAAGGGCTGGGTCACCCGCCGGTTCTTCGAGGCGGCGAACCAGCTGCCCATGGACCGCTCCGGCGGAGAGGCGTCCCTGCGCTCGCTGGACGCGGGCCTCGAGGCGCTGCGGGAGGGCCGGCTGCTCGGGATCTACCCGGAGGGCACCCGCAGCCCGGACGGGCGGCTGCACCGCGGCAAGATCGGCGTGGCCAAGCTCGCGCTGGCCTCGGGCGCGCCCGTGGTGCCCATCGCGATGATCGGCACGGACCAGGTCCAGCCGATCGGCCATGTGCTGCCGCGGATCCGGCGCCTGGGCATGATCTTCGGTGAGCCGCTGGACTTCTCCGACCGTGCCGAGGCCGTCGGCGACCCCCGGGTGCTGCGGGAGGTGACGGACGAGATCATGGAGGCCATCCGGCGCCTGTCGGGCCAGGAGTACGTGGACACCTACGCGGCGGACGTGAAGGCGGGCCGTACGGCCGCTCCGCCACGCGCCCGCGACTGAGCGGGGCCCGCGCGTCGTCATCCGGGGACGCTCAGACCGGGGCGCGGCACGCGGCCCCTAGCCTGGTGCACATGACTGAAGACCCCCGCGAGAAGATCCTGGCCTTCGGCACCGCCATCTCGGAGGGCGCCGCCGACATCCCCGGCCTGGACCACTGGCGCTCGCTGCCGATCGCGCAGGCGCCGTCCTGGGCGGACGAGGCCGATCACCGCGCCGCCGTCGCCGAGCTGAGCGCCCTGCCCCCGCTCGTCTTCGCGGGCGAGGTCGACCTGCTGCGCGCCCGTCTGGCCGACGTCGCCCAGGGCCGCGCGTTCCTCCTGCAGGGCGGCGACTGCGCCGAGACGTTCGCCGGGTCCACCGCCAACCGGATCAGCGCCCGGGTGAAGACCATCCTGCAGATGGCCGCGGTGCTGACCTACGGCGCCTCCATGCCGGTCGTGAAGATGGGCCGGATCGCCGGCCAGTTCGCGAAGCCGCGGTCCTCGGACACGGAGACCCGCGACGGCGTCACGCTGCCCAGCTTCCGCGGCGAGATCGTGAACGGCTACGAGTTCACCGAGCAGGCCCGCCGGCACGACGCCCGACGGATGGTGCAGGCCTACCACACCTCCGCCTCCACCCTGAACCTGGTCCGCGCCTTCACCCAGGGCGGCTTCGCCGATCTGCGCAGCGTGCACCAGTGGAACCAGGGCTTCATGGCCAACCCGGCCTACGCCCAGTACGAGGAGATGGCCGCCGAGATCGACCGCGCGGTCCGCTTCATGAACGCCGCGGGCGTGGACTTCGAGGCCATGCGCCGCACCGAGTTCTACTCGGCCCACGAGGCGCTCCTGCTCGACTACGAACGCGCCCTGACCCGCGTGGACTCGCGCAGCGGCGACCCCTACGCCACGAGCGCCCACTTCCTGTGGATCGGCGAGCGCACCCGCCAGGTGGACGGCGCCCACGTCGACTTCCTCTCCCGGGTCCGCAACCCGATCGGCGTGAAGCTCGGCCCGACCACCACGGTCGCGGACGCGCTCGAGCTCGCCGAGCGGCTGGACCCGGAGCGCGAGCCGGGCCGCCTGACCTTCATCACCCGCATGGGCGCGGAGCGGATCCGGGACGTGCTCCCCGGCATCGTCGAGGGCGTCCGGGACGCGGGGCTGGAGCCGGTGTGGGTCACCGACCCCATGCACGGCAACACCGTGACCGCGGCCAACGGCTACAAGACCCGCCGGTTCGAGGACGTGATGGACGAGGTCAGCGGCTTCTTCGAGGTGCACCGCGAGCTCGGCACGCACCCGGGCGGCATGCACGTCGAGCTGACCGGCGACGACGTCGCCGAGTGCCTGGGCGGCTCCGACCCGATCAACGAGGCCGACTTCGACGCCCGCTACGAGACGCTGTGCGACCCGCGGCTGAACCACCAGCAGTCCCTGGAGATGGCGTTCAAGGTCACCGAGGCCCTCTCCCACCCCGAGCGCCGCGCGCCGCGGGCCTGACCGCGCGGCCGGGCACGCCCCGGCTCAGCCGACCCAGACGTGGACCGCGGTGCCCTCGGGCAGGGCGGTCCCGGCGGCGGGGGACTGGTGCAGGACCCGGGACTCGCCCCGGCCGGAGAGCGGCAGCGGCAGGCGATGCACGCGGGCGTCCCAGCCGTCGTCCGCCAGCGTCGTGCCCGCCATCTCCGGATCCTGCCCGGTCACGTCCGGCACCGGGCGCACGGCGCGGCCTTCGGAGAGCACCACGCGGACCGCGGTGCCCGGCGTCGCCTGCTCGCCGGGGGCCGGGTGCTGCTCGATCACGGCCCCGGCCGGCACTGCGGGATCGGTGCGGCGCTCCGCGACCTCCACGGTGAATCGGGCGTCCCGGGCCACGCCGTGGGCCCGCCGGATCACGACGCCGGTCAGGTCCGGCACCGGCACCGGCGCGGGGCCGGCGGAGACGGTGAGCTCGACGGGGGTGCCGCGCCCTGCCGGCTCCCCGGCCGCGGGCGAGCTGGCGACGACCGTGCCCTCCGTGCGGAGTTCGTCGTGCCGGGCCGTGACCGCCGCGGTGAAGCCCGCGGCGGTCAGCCGTTCCTCCGCCGCCTCCCGGGCCAGCCCGTCGAGGTCGGGGACCACCGCCACACCTCCGACTCCGAGGCCGCCGGAGCCCAGCGTCCAGCCCAGCAGCAGGGCGACGCCGGTGAGCAGCAGGGTCACGGCCGCGCCGATCGCGGCGGTCCGGCCGGTGCCCTGGCCGAGGTCGAGGGCGGGGCGGCGGGCCGCCCGACGCAGCCGCCGCGGGGACTCGCGCCCCGGATGCCGGTCCGCCGGAGCGGGGTCGAGCCCGAGCGGGCCGATCGGCTCCGCCGGATGCGCGGCGGGCCGCCGGTCGGCCCCGCGCGTCGCCGCACGGGTGTCGATGACGTCGGTCATGTCCGCGTCGAGGTCGGACTCGGCCAGGGCGGGGAGCAGGCGCGTCGCGTGGTGGTCGCCGGCGTCGAGGGCCCGGGTCTCCAGGTTCCCGTCCGGGGCTGCGTCCTCGGGGCCATCGGCGGCGGGGGCGCCCACCGCCGGCTCCGCATCCGGGCCCTCGGCGGGGTGGCGGTCCGGTTCGTCGGGGTCCAGGCCCGCCGCCACGGCGTCGATGCGGTGCAGGAGCTCGCCGGCACCGGCGGGCCGGTCGGCCGGGTCCGGCTCGGTGCACCACAGCACGAGGTCGTCGAGATCCTCGGGGAGCCCGGGGTGCAGCGTGGACGGCACGGGGACCCGCTCGTGGACATGCCGGTAGGCGACCTGCAACGCGGTCGCCGCGGTGTACGGCTGGCGGCCCGTGAGCAGCTCGAACAGGATGATGCCCACGGCGTACACGTCGGAGCGGGCGTCGGCGGGCGCCCCGGCGATGTGCTCGGGGGCGAGGTAGGCGGGCGTGCCCACGACGGCCTGCCCGGCCAGGGTGTGGGCCGTGGCGGCACGGGACAGGCCGAAGTCCGCGACCGTCACCCGCCCGTCGTCGCGGACGAGCACGTTCTCGGGCTTCACGTCCCGGTGCACCAGCCCGGCGCGGTGCGCGGCGGCCAGGCCGTCGACGAGCGGACGCAGGAACCGCAGCGCCTCCCGGGGTGAGAGCGGTGCACGGTCCCGGATGACGGTGCGCAGCGTGCGGCCGGGCACGTGCTCCATCACGAGGTAGGCCAGCACGTCGCCGTCCTCGGCCTCGGTGTGGCCCTGGTCCAGGACCGCGACGACGTGCGGATGGGACAGCCGCGCCGCCGTC
The DNA here is from genome assembly GCF_053627955.1 of Micrococcus sp. 093350064-1. Taxonomy (NCBI): domain Bacteria; kingdom Bacillati; phylum Actinomycetota; class Actinomycetes; order Micrococcales; family Micrococcaceae; genus Micrococcus; species Micrococcus sp. 093350064-1. The sequence goes on along the minus strand of NZ_JBSEYU010000003.1, from coordinate 333,391 downwards.
TTGGCCTCCTGCTCGAACCGGCCGACGAGGACGGGGTCCTCCGCCAGGTGCGGGTGCATGACCTTGAGCGCCACCTCGCGGTCGAGACGCTCGTCCACGGCCAGGTAGACGGTGGACATGCCGCCCCGGGCCAGCCGCTCGACGACTCGGTAGCGGCCGTCGACGATGTCCCCCACGAGGGGGTCCCGGCGTGCGCTGCTCATCGTCCCAGGGTAGGACAGGCGGCGGACCCCCTCGGGGCGGTCCGCCGCCGGCGGATCAGAACATCGCCATGGCGGCGCGCACCTTGGCCACGTAGTCCCGTGCCTCCGGGTTCAGGCCGCTGTCCAGCACCCCGCCGAGGCCCTGGTAGTAGGCCCCGATGCCCTCATCGAGTGTGGGGGTGCGGTCCTGCACGTACTTGATGAACGCGACGCCGGCCACCGCGTTGTCGTAGGGGTCCAGCAGGTTCAGCTCGCGGCCCACCAGCTCCGAGGCGAACTCGCCCGTGATCGGGATGACCTGCATCGCCCCCACGGCGTTGCCGGGGGAGACCGAGGCCATGCGGAAGCGGGACTCGGTGTACGCGTGGCCCAGGGCCAGGCGGGGGTCCACGCCCATCCGCTCGGCGGTCTCGCGGACGATCTGCTGCATCTGCTCGGGGGTGGGCTGCGGGACGGAGCGCAGCAGGCGCAGGTTCTCGTTCGCCGAGGCCGTGACGTGCGGCGCGTCGGTGCGGCCGAGGAAGGTGTCGCCGACCGCCTGGACGGCGGAGACCGGCTCCACCTCGAGGGTGCCGTCGGAGATCACGAGCACGTCGCCGGGGTGTAGCGTCGAGGCCCGCGTCAGGCCGTTGAGCTCGCGCAGACGGGGGATGGAGACCTCGAACCGCTGGGAGATCCCCCAGAGGGAGTCGCCGGAGACCACGGTGTACCGGACCGTCTCGCCGGCGGCCGCCGGGGCCTTCGAGGCCGGCGCGGGGGCGGTCGACGCGGGGGTCTTCGGTGCGGCGGCCGTGCGCTGCGTGGTCAGGACCATGCCCGGGTGGAGCATGCTCGACGCGCTCATGCCGTTGAGCCGCTGCAGCTGCGCGGCGGAGACGCCGGTGCGGCGGGCGATGATCCACCACCCGTCGTTCGGCTGCACCGTGTAGGTCCCGACGGCCGGGGCCGGGGCCGCCGCGCCGGTCAGGCGGAGCTCGTCACCCGGGTAGAGCACGGTCTCCAGGCCCAGGCCGTTGAACCGCAGCAGGTCGGCGACGGAGACGCCGCGGGCGGCCGAGATCCGGGTGAGGGTGTCGCCCGGGCGCACGGTGTGCACCGCAGCCTCCTGGGCGTGGGCCTGGGCGGGCAGACCGGTGAGCAGCAGCAGGGGCACCGCGCCGCCGGTCAGGACGGAGCGCAGGCGGCGGGAGCGGACGGGGTGTGGGACACGGCAGACCTCGGCATCGGATCGGACGGATGGAACACGACGGGGAAGTGACGGGCGGGACCCGTGGCCCCCCGCGGTCGACCGACGACGTCGGCGCCCGGCCGTGGAGCCTCGGCGATGTTATCGGAATGTGATCTTCGTGACCATACCGAGATCCATGCCGTCCGGGGCGCGGTGGGCCGGGCCCGTCGGCGGCCACGTAGGCTGGCGCCCGTGAGCACCACTTCCTCCGACACCCCGGTCCCCGCTGACGCGATCCCCGCCGAGCTCGACGCCCTCGTGGGCGAGTGGCTCTCCGTGCCCGACGTGGCGGAACACCTCGACCAGCGCGTGACCCGCGTCCACAACCTCGTGCATGATCGCCGCCTGCTGGCCGTGCGTCGTCCCGAGCCCGCGGTGCGGTCCGTGCCGGCCCTGTTCCTCACCGAGACCGGCGTGCTCGACTCCCTGCAGGGCACGCTCGTGCTGCTGGCCGACGCCGGCTTCTCCGACGAGGAGGCCCTCCGTTGGCTGTTCACCGAGGACGAGTCGTTGCCCGGCCGGCCCATCGACGCACTCCGGGACGGCCGGAAGACCGAGATCCGGCGCCGCGCCCAGGCCCTGGCCTGGTGAGCCGGCCCCGCGGGCGGTCATCCGCCCGCGGGGTCCGTGCCGCTCAGTGGCGGCGCGACGTGTAGGCGTCGATCAGCCGCGTGAGCTCGGCGCTCACGTCCTCGGGGACGCCGTGCGCGAGCAGGCCCGCCACGGCCCCGGCCGCCTCGTGCGAGAGCGCCGCGACCCGCTCTTCGACGGCCCGGCGTGCGCCGCACGCCTCGAGGACGGCCTGCCAGTGGGCCACCCGGTCCGCGCCGAGGTCCGGGTCGCCGAGGTCCGCGTCGAGCGCGGCGGCCTCGTCCGGGGCGAGCAGCTCGACGGCGCGGGCGATGAGCACCGTCTGCTTCCCCTCCCGCAGGTCGTCGCCCGCGGGCTTGCCCGTGGTCGCCGGATCGCCGAACACGCCGAGCAGGTCGTCGCGGTACTGGAAGGCCATGCCGAACGGCAGCGACACCCGGGCGAACGCGGTCACCAGCCCGTCGTCCGCCCCCGCCAGCAGCCCCCCGAGGGCGAGCGGGTGCACCGCCGAATAGCGCGCCGACTTGTGCTCCACCACCGCCTCGGCGGCCGCCTCGGCCTCGCGGGCGTCGCGCGCCGCCGGGGCCATCTCGGCCACCACGTCGAGGTACTGACCCGCCATCACGCCGAAGCGCATCCGCTCGAGCTCGGCCCGCGCCCGGTCCTCCCGGGGCGTGCCGGCGAGGACGCGCGCGAAGGCCGTCTCGCTCATCCCCAGGGCGACGTCGCCGGCGAGGATCGCGGCGGAGACGCCGAAGTGCTCCGCGGCGTGGCGCCAGCCCGCCTCCCGGTGGAGGGACTCGAAGCGGCGGTGCACGCTGGGCATCCCGCGGCGGGTGTCCGAGCGGTCCAGGATGTCGTCGTGGATCAGCGCCGCGGCCTGGAACAGCTCGAACGCCGCGCCCGCCTCGGCGATGCGGGGGTCCTCCGCCTCGCCGCCGGCCGCCCGCCAGCCGAGCCAGGCCAGGACGGCGCGCAGGCGCTTGCCGCCCGCGGTCAGGTCCGCGATCGCGTCCACGAGGGGCGCCGTCAGCGGGTGGACGTCCCGGGCGCGTTCGCGGTGCTCCGCCAGCAGGCGGTCGAGGGCGTCGGCGACAGCGGCGCGGAAGCGGTCCTGGTCGGCGGGACGGGGGCGGGGGACGGCGACGTCGGCGGGCATGGCCCCACCCTAGCCGCGCCGCGCGGCGGCTCGCCGGTCCCGGATAGGCTCGGTCCATGTCCGAGACCGCGCCCGCTGCACCCCGCGATGAGGCGACGATCCTGCACGTGGACATGGACGCGTTCTTCCTGTCCGTCGAGCTGCGCGAACGGCCCGACCTCGAGGGGCGTCCCGCCGCCGTCGCCGCCCCGAGCGGCCGGTCCGTGGTGCTCTCCGCCTCGTATGCGGCGCGGGCCTACGGGATCCGCTCGGCGATGCCCCTGGCGCACGCCCGCGCCCTGTGCCCGCCGCTCGTGGTCATCCCGCCGCGCCAGCAGCTCTACCGGGCCGTCTCCGCCGAGGTGATGGCCGTGTTCGCGGACGTGACCCCCGTGATGGAGCAGCTCAGCGTGGACGAGGCGTTCCTCGACGTCGCCGGCGCCCGCCGCCGGCTCGGCCCGCCCGAGCACATCGGCCACCTGATCCGGGAGCGCGTCCGCTCCGAGCTGGGGCTGCCGTGCACCGTGGGCGGCTCGGCCGTGAAGTTCGTGGCCAAGACGGCGTCCACCGCGGCCAAGCCAGACGGCCTGCTGATCGTGCCGCCGGAGCGCACCCTGGACTTCCTCCATCCGCTGCCCGTGGGCCGGCTGTGGGGCGTGGGCCCCAAGGCGGCCGAGCGGCTCGCCCGGCGGGGGGTGGCGACCATCGGCGACCTCGCCCGGGTGGACCCCGCGCGGCTGGAGGCGTCGTTCGGGGCCGCCGGCCGGGAGTGGGCGTCGCTCGCCCGGGGCATCGACCCGCGCCCCGTCGCCCCGCGCCCGGCGGCCCGCAGCATCGGCGCGGACCACACCTTCGACGTCGACCCCGTCGACGTCGCGGGCGTCGACCCGGAGGTCCTGCGCCTGTGTCACCGGGTCGCGGCCCGGCTGCGCGCGGAGGGGGTCACCGCCGGCGCGGTCACGGTCCGCCTCAAGGCGCCGGACGGGTCGGTCCGCAGCCGCACCGCCCGCCTCGCCCGGCCGACCGCCACGGGCCACGACCTCCTCGGCCCGGCGCGGCGGCTCGTCCGCGAGCTGCACGCCGAACGGCCGCATCCGATCCGGCTCGTGGGCGTGCGCGCCGAGCGCCTCGGGGGCGAGGCCGATCAGCCTCCGGCCCAGGAGGCGCTCTTCGGCGGTCCCGCCTGGGGGACGGAGGACGAGGCGTCGGAGGAGGGCGACTGGGCCGGTGCCGAGGCCGCCCTGGACGCCGTCGCCCGGCGCTTCCCGACGGCGGCCGTGCGGCCGGCGTCGCTGCTGGGACGACGCGAGGCCCGCGCCGACGCCCGCCGGGACGCGCCGCGGCCGGGCCCCGGAGGCCCGGATCGGGAGTGAGGGGTTCCGGGGCCGGCGACGTCGCCACCTGGCTAGGGTGGGGCGGCAGGTCCTATCCTGGAGGGCAAGTCGGACGCGCGGGCGTCCCCTCCCGGTCCCGGAGGTGTCGGAGGCCGCGTTCGAAGGAGTCGCCATGCCCCTCTCAGAGCATGAGCAGCGGATGCTGGACCAGCTGGAGCAGCAGCTGCGCACCGAGGACCCCCGGCTGGCCACCCAGATGGCGGACACGGGGCGGCATCGGCTGCCCGTGGGTCGCGTCGTGGCCGGGGCCGTCCTCGCCGTGGTCGGGCTGCTCGTCGTGGTCCTCGGGGTCGCCCACCACGCGATCCTCCTGGGCGTGCTCGGCGTCGTCGTCATCGGGGCCGGCATCTTCCTGCTGACCACGCGGCCCCGCGCTGTCGCCTCCGGGGCCTCGGGCCCGGAGGCCCGCCGGTCGGGCGCACAGCGGCGGCAGGGGAGCGGCGACTTCATGGGCCGCCTCGAGCGGCGCTGGGACGAGCGGCGCGCCGGAGGCGACTGAGCGCCTGGCCCGCCGGGCCCCCACTATCCTCCACTCCAGGCCCCGATCCGCTCCGGATCGGGGCCTTTCCGCTGCCCGAGGCTCCGTCGTCGCCGCGGCCCTCCACCGGGGCCCACCGGTCCTCCACTTCCCTCCACGACGACACCGGTCCCGGGATCCGCGGGATGGCGCGCCGGACCCGGGGGCCTCGACACGCCCGTGGCGCCGTGACCCGCGTTCCGGGGTTGAGGGTGGAGGGAAGTGGGGTAATGTGGAGGAAAGGAGAGAGCATGGGTCCCGACCTTGGTCGGGAGGGACCGCTCGACGAGCCAGGGGGTGTGCCGTGTTCTTGGGCACGTACACTCCCCGGCTCGACGAGAAGTCCCGGCTGATCCTCCCCGCCAAGTTCCGCGAGGAGCTGGCGGAGGGGCTGGTCCTGACCCGGGGTCAGGAGCGCTGCATCTACGTGTTCAGCGCTCGTGAGTTCGAGCGGGTCCACGAGCAGATGAGGTCGGCTCCACTGTCCTCCCGCCAGGCCCGTGACTACATCCGCGTCTTCCTCTCGGGGGCGTCGGACGAGGTCCCGGACAAGCAGGGTCGGGTGACCGTGCCGGCGCCGCTGCGGCAGTACGCGGGGCTGGACCGGGACGTGACCGTGATCGGCGCGGGGACGCGAGTGGAGATCTGGGACTCGGAGTCCTGGAACACCTACCTCGCCGAGCAGGAAGCCGCCTTCTCCGAGACCGACGAGGACGTCCTGCCCGGCGTCTTCTGACCGTGACCACCCGACCTCGAGCGAGACCTCCAGCCGACGCCGCCGCACCTGACCCGTCTTCCCCTGGGCCAGGCGCGGCGGCGGACGGATGGGGATCCCGCCTGAGGTCCGCCAGGACCGCGATGTGAGCAGGAGGTCGAGAGTGGACGCAGGCCAGCCGCGCCCCGAGGACCGCCACCTGCCCGTGATGCGGGACCGCGTCGTCGACCTCCTCGCCCCCGCCGTCCAGGCCGCGCTCGAGGCCGGCCGCACGCCCGTCGCCGTCGACGGCACGCTGGGCATGGGCGGGCACACCGAGGCCCTGCTGGCGCGGTTCCCCCAGCTGCGCGTCATCGGCATCGACCGCGACGCCCACGCCCAGGCCATGGCCGCCGAGCGCCTCGGCCCCCTCGCCGACCGTCTGATCCCCTTCCACGGCACCTACGACCGGGTGCCCGAGGCCATGGCCGCCGCGGGCGTCACGAAGGTCGACGCCGCGCTCTACGACCTCGGCGTGTCCTCCTACCAGCTGGACGACCGGGAGCGTGGCTTCGCCTACTCCTACGACGCTCCGCTGGACATGCGCATGGACGACACCGCCGAGCGCTCCGCCGCGACGCTCGTGGCGGAGCTGGACGAGCAGGAGCTGCGCCGGATCATCCGTCGCGACGGTGAGGAGCGCTTCGCCGGCCCCATCGCACGGGCCATCGTCCGGGCCCGCGCCGAGGCCCCCATCGAGACCACCGGCCGCCTCGTCGAGGTGATCCGCTCGGCCGTCCCCGTCGCCGCGGGGGCCACCGGCGGGCACCCGGCCAAGCGCACCTTCCAGGCCCTGCGCATCGCCGTGAACGAGGAGCTCGACATCCTCGACGCCGCCGTGCCCGCCATCCTCGACGCCCTCCACGTGGGCGGGCGCCTCGTGGTGATGAGCTACCACTCCCTCGAAGACCGCATCACGAAGCGGCACCTGAGCGCGTGGGCCACGTCCACGGCGCCCCCGGGGTTCCCAGTGGTGCTGGAGGAGCACGAACCCGTGGTGCGGGTGCTCACCCGCGGCACCGAGAAGCCCACCGAAGAAGAGATCTCCGAGAACCGTCGCGCCTCCTCCGCGAGAGTGCGTGCGGTTGAGAAGATCAGGACGTCCAGGACCACGGCATGACGCTGCACGAGGAGATGAGCATGGCCGCACACGCACGGATCGCAGAGTCGCTGCGCCCCGGGTCGACCCCCGTCGCCCCTGCGCGGCCGACTCCGCAGGAGCGCACGCCGCTCTCGGTGGTGCCCGCCCCGCTGCCCCGATCCCGCTCCGGCGTGACCGTGCTGTGCGTCCTCGTGGTGCTCGCCGCGCTCGCGGCGGTGCTCGTCATGAACATCACGATGTCCAACCGGCAGTACGCCCTCCTGGACCTGCGCCAGGAGCAGCAGGCCGTCACCGAGACCAATGAGCGGCTGGCCGAACAGGTGGGCCACCTCGAGGCGCCGCAGAACCTGGCCGCGCGCGCCGACGCCCTCGGGATGGTCGCCCCCGCCGGCACCGCCTCCGTGGACGCGGGCACGGGCCAGTTCAGCGGCGAGGCCCAGGCGGCCCAGGACGGCGACATCTCCGCCACCTACGTCGCGCCGCCGGCGGACGCGGACGCGGTCCGCCAGGGGACGGCCGGCGACGGCCAGGACGAGATCGAGGGACCGCGCACCCTCGGCGGCGAGGACGCCTCCGCCGCCCCCGACCAGGACGCCGCCGACCGTTGATCGACCGTCCCGCCTCGCACCTTCCCCGCGGCGGATCGACGGTCGGGCCCGCTCCCGGGCACCCCGCCGTGCGCACCCGCATCCTTCTCCTGCTCGTCTTCGTCCTGCTCGGCGGGCTCGCACTGCGGCTCGTCTACGTGCAGGGCATCGACCCCACGGGGCAGGCCGCGGCGGCCATGGACCAGCGCCTGACCCACCAGGAGACCCTGCCGCAGCGCGGGTCCATCCTGGACCGCGACGGCGACGTGCTGGCCGCCAGCGTGCGCCGCTACGACATCGTCGTGGACCAGCGCCTCGTCAAGGACTTCAACGAATGGGACCGCGAGGCCCGGGAGACCGTGCTCGTGGACGTGGACTCCCGCCTGGCCAGCCTGGCCGAGGTGCTCGGCATGACGGAGGAGGAGGTGCGCGAGGCCACCATCGGCTCCCGCCCGTACGCCGTGGTGCGTCGCTCCGTGACCCCGGAGGTCCGGGACAAGGCCATGGCGCTCAACGTGCCGGGCCTGCTCTCCGAGGCGGTGGACCGCCGCACCTACCCGAACGGGTCGGTCGCCGGCAGCATCATCGGCTTCATGGGCGGTGACGGCACCGCCCTCGAGGGCCTCGAGCTCAGCCAGGACGACGTCATGACCGGCACCCCGGGCACCCGCACGTTCGAGGTGGGCGCAGACGGCATCCGCATCCCCAACGCCCCGCTCGAGGAGGTTCCGGCCGTGGACGGCGCCGACCTGCGCCTGACCGTGGACAAGGACGCCCAGTGGTTCGCGCAGGAGACCCTCGGCGCCCTCGCCGCCGAGTACGACGCGGAGTGGGCGAACGCCGTCGTGATGGACGTGAAGACGGGCGACGTGATCGTCATGGCGGACTCCACCACGGTGGACCCCGCCGACCCCGACGCCACCGAGGGGAACTTCCGCACCTCCACCGTGATGAGCACCCCGTACGAGCCGGGCTCCACGGGCAAGGCGCTGCCGATCGCGGCCGCCGTCGACGCCGGGAAGGTCACCGCCACGGACGGCTTCACCGTCCCCAGCAGCCAGGACTTCGACGGGCAGACCATCCGGGACTTCTCCCCGCACCCGACGTTCGACATGACCGTCGCAGGCATCTACGCGCGCTCCTACAACACGGGCACGGTGCAGATCGCCGAGAAGATCACGGACGAGCAGCGCTACGAGTACATGCGCTCCTTCGGGGTCGGCCAGCCCATCGACCTCGGCCTGCCGCAGCAGGCGGGCAGCGTCCTCGTCCCGCCCGAACAGTGGGACGGCCGCCAGCGCCTGACCACGGCCTTCGGCCAGGGCTACACCCAGACCACCCTGCACACCGCCCAGATGTATCAGGCCCTCGCCAACGGCGGCGTGCTGATCCCGGCCCGGCTGATCGACGCCACGGTGGACGGCGACGGCGCGGAGAAGCGCTGGGAGTCGTCCGCGGAGCCCCACCGCGTGGTCTCCGAGGAGACGGCGGCGCAGATGCTCCGCATGATGGAGACCGTCGTGACGCAGGGCACCAGCAAGGCCGCCGCGATCCCCGGGTATCGCGTGGGCGGCAAGTCCTCCACCGCCGAGGCTGCGAGCGACACCGGCACGTACGACGGCTACAACCTCGGCTTCACCGCCGTCGCCCCGCTCGACGACCCCCGCTTCGTGGTGTCCGTGTCCATGCATCGGCCGCCGTCCAAGCAGGGCTCCCGGGACGTGTCCGTCGCGGCCGCCACGATCATGGAGTACATGCTCCGCCAGGCGGACGTGCCCGCCACCGGAGCCGAGCCGAACGACTACCGCGTCTTCGTGGACGATCCACAGGACCGGCCGTGGTGACCCACGCCGCCGGCCCCGAGCACCCCAGGAGCACCCCCATGACCACCCCGAGCGACCCCCCTGCGCCGCTGACCCCGGCCCAGCAGGACGCCGCCTTCCGGCCCTCCCACACCCCCGCCACGCCCTGGCCCGCCCTCGCACAGGCGCTGGCCGAGGCGGGGATCGCGGCCCACGTCCACGGCGCGGCCCCGGCCGACGGCGTCACGGGGGTCAGCCTCGACTCGCGTGTCGTGCGCCCGGGCGACCTCTACGTCGCCGTCCCGGGGGCGCACGCCCACGGTGCCGCGTTCGCGGCCACGGCGCTGGAGGCCGGCGCCGTCGGCGTCCTGACGGACGCGGCGGGCCGCGCGCTCTTGGCGGAGCAGGGCCTGGCCGACGTCCCGGTGCTCGAGGTCGACGCCGTGCGCACCGCCGCCGGCACCGTGGCGGCCCGCGTCTACGGCGGCGGGGGCGACGCCGGCCCGCGCCTGCTCGGCGTGACCGGCACCAACGGCAAGACCACCACGAGCTTCCTCGCCGCCGCCCTGCTCGAGGCCCTGGGGCGCCGGTCGGGCATCGTGGGCACGATCCTGATCCGCGCGGGGGAGCGGGAGGTCCCCTCCACGCTCACCACGCCCGAGGCCACCCAGCTGCACGCCCTCATGGCGCTCATGCGCGAGGAGGAGGTGGACACCGCCGTCATGGAGGTCTCCTCCCACGCCGTGGCGTACCAGCGGATCGCCGGCCTGCGCTACGCGGTGGCCGGGTTCACCAACCTGACCCAGGACCACCTGGACATGCACGGCTCGATGCAGGAGTACTTCGCGGCCAAGGCCGGTCTGTTCGACCCCGCCCGCACCGACCACGCCGTCATCACGCTCGACGGCGGCGAGGGGCCCCGCTGGGGCGTCGCCATGGCCCGGGCCGCCGGCGCTCCCGTCACCACGCTCGCCCTCGGGCCGGCCGCGCCGACGCCGGGCGCCCTGGCCGAACACGACCCCGGCCTCCGGGCGGACTGGGAGGTCGCCGAGCTCGCGCCGGACGGCCTCGGCCATCGCTTCACGCTGCGCCACGCGGCCACGGGCCGGGAGCTGCGGGCCTCCGTCGGTCTGCCGGGCCGCTTCAACGTGGCCAACGCGGCCCTCGCGGTCCTGCTCGTGCTGCACGCCGTGGGGGAGGAGCACCTGGACGCGCTCGCCGCCGTCCTGGACGTGCCCGCGGGCGAGGGCCCTCTGGCCGCCGCCGTCCCGGGACGGATGGAGGTCGTGGGCCGCGAGCCGGACGCCGTCGTCGACTTCGCGCACAACCCGGACGGCATGGTCCAGGCGCTGCGCTCCCTCGCCGACGCCCGGGCGGCGGCCGGGACGCGCGGCCGCACCCTGATCGTGTTCGGCTCCGCCGGTGACCGTGACCGTGACAAGCGGCCCGTGATGGGCGCGATCGCGGCCCGGGCGGCGGATGTGGTGATCGTCACCGACGACACCCCCCACTCGGAGGACCCGGCCCCGATCCGTGCCCACATCCTCGCCGGCGCCCGGGCCGAGGCCGACCGCATCGCGCGGGAGGAGGGCCGCACGGTCGTGATCGAGGAGGTGGCCGACCGTGCCGCGGCCATCCGCCGCGCCGTGGAGCTGGCGGGGCCGCAGGACGGCATCCTCCTGGCCGGCCGCGGGCACGAGACCACGATGGACTACGACGGCGAGCTCGTCCCGCTGGACGATCGGGTGGCCCTGCGCGAGGCCCTGGCCGCCGGTGCCGCTGTGGCCTCCGCCTCGGTCTCCGGCCCAGTCCGCGAGGGTAAGGTCATCGAGTCATGATCGCTCTCACCGCAGCCCAGATCGCCGAGGCCGTGTCCGGCACGCTCTCGGCCACCCTCGACCCCGCCACCGTGCTGGTGCACGTCACCCCCGACTCGCGGGAGGTCACCGCCGAGGGCACGCTCTACGTGGCGAAGCCGGGGGAGCGCGCCGACGGCCACGACTTCATCGACGCCGCGCTGGGCGCCGGCGCCGCCGCTGTGCTCGCCGAGCGCGCCACGCACGCCCCCGACGGCGCCGCGCACCCGGCGATCATCGTGGAGGACGCCGTGCTCGCGATGGGCGCGCTCGCCCGGGAGGTCGTGCGCCGCGTCCGGGAGCACTCCCCGACCACCGTCATCGGCATCACCGGCTCGGCCGGCAAGACCACCACCAAGGACCTGCTCGCCGCGCTGCTGGCCACCCAGGGCCCCACCGTCGCACCGGTCGGCTCGTACAACGGCGAGGTCGGCGTGCCGCTCACGGTGTTCCGGGCGGAGCTGGACACGCGCTTCCTCGTGGTCGAGATGGGCGCGGACCACGTCGGCAACATCGCGTACCTCTGCGACATCGTGCGCCCGGACATCGGCGTCGTGCTCATGGTGGGCACCGCCCATGCGGGCAGCTTCGGCGGCGTGGCGAACATCGCGCGCACCAAGGGCGAGCTCGTGGAGGCCCTCGGCCCCGACGGCGTCGCCGTCCTCAACCTCGACGACGAGCGTGTCGCCGGCATGGCGGCACGGACAGCCGCCCCGATCACCTGGTTCACCGCGGACGAGCGGGGCGTCGCCCGCGCGGCCGAGGACGTGGCCGCCAGCCGCGCGTCGGGACTCGTCGCCGCACGGGACGTGCGATCCGACGACCAGGAGCGCCCCGTCTTCGACCTGCAGGTCGGGACGGATGAGGCCGCCGTGCGGCATCCGGTCGCCTCCGGACTGACCGGCCTGCACCACGTGCACAACGTGCTGGCCGCCGCCGCGGCCGCCCACGCCGCCGGCATGGACCCGGCCGAGATCGCCCGTGGTCTCGACGGGCTCGGGCCCGCCAGCCGCTTCCGGATGGAGCGCACCGACCGCGCGGACGGCGTCACGATCATCAACGACGCGTACAACGCCAACCCCGAGTCCATGCGCGCCGCGCTCCGGACGCTGGCCACCCTCGGCCGCTCCAGCGGCCGCCGCACCTGGGCCGTCCTGGGGGAGATGCTCGAGCTCGGCGATGCCCGCGTCCGTGAGCACACCCTCGTGGGCGAGTCCGTGGTGCGCCTGAACATCGCCCAGCTGCTGGTGGTGGGCGCCGGAGCCCGGCCGCTCTACATCGGCGCGCTCAACGAGGGCAGCTGGGGCGAGGAGGCGCACTTCGTCGACGACGCCGCGCAGGCCGAGGCGTTCCTCGCCGAGCACCTGCGCCCCGGCGACCTCGTCCTCGTCAAGTCCTCCAACGGCGTCGGGCTCGCGGCCCTCGGCGAGCGCCTCGCCACGGCCGATGCCGTCGCCGCCCCCTCCGCCTCCCCGAAGGAGTCCCGACCGTGATCGGACTGCTCATCGGCGGCGTGCTCGGCCTGGTCCTCTCGGCCGCCGGCACCCCGCTGTTCATCCGGTTCCTCGTCAAGCGCGGATACGGCCAGTTCGTCCGCGACGACGGCCCGACCACCCACAAGACCAAGCGCGGCACGCCCACGATGGGCGGCGCGGTCATCATCGGCTCCCTGGTGCTGGCGTACCTGATCACCCACGGGCTGCTCGCGGTGCTCGGCGTCGACTTCGGCGGGCCCACGGCCTCCGGCCTGATCCTGCTGCTGCTCACGGTGGGCATGGCCTTCGTCGGCTTCGTGGACGACTTCACGAAGATCACGAAGCAGCGCTCGCTCGGCCTGACGCCACGCGGCAAGATCATCCTCCAGGCCCTGATCGGCACCGCCTTCGCGGTCCTCGCCCTGAACTTCCCGGACGAGCGGGGCCTGACCCCCGCCTCGACGGCGATCTCCTTCGCCCGGGACATCCCGTGGCTCGACCTGGCCTTCGCCGGACCCGCGAGCGGCGTCATCCTGTTCGTGATCTGGTCGAACCTCATCACCACCGCCACCACGAATGCCGTGAACCTCACGGATGGCCTCGACGGGCTCGCCACGGGCGCCACCGCCATGATCACGGGCGCCTACGTCCTGATATCGCTCTTCCAGTCGAGCCAGTCCTGCGCGCTCGAGGGCACCCGCGGCTGCTACGAGGTCCGCGACCCCATGGACCTCGCCCTGCTCGCGGCGATCCTCACGGGCAGCCTGCTGGGCTTCCTCTGGTGGAACACCTCCCCGGCCAAGATCTTCATGGGGGACACCGGCTCCCTGGGCCTGGGCGGCGCCCTGGCCGGCTTCGCGATCTTCACGCGCACCGAGATCCTGGTGGCCGTGCTGGCCGGCCTCATGGTCGCGATCACGCTCTCCGTCATCATCCAAGTGGGCTGGTTCAAGGTCTCCGGCGGCAAGCGCGTGTTCCTCATGGCGCCGCTGCAGCACCACTTCGAGCTCAAGGGCTGGGCCGAGGTGACCGTCGTGGTCCGCTTCTGGCTGCTGTCCCTGATGTGCGTCACCGTGGGGCTCGCGATCTTCTATGGCGACTGGCTCATCCGCCAGGGCGGCCTCGCGGGGGTGACCCCGTGACCGGCCCCGCGTCCGCCGCCGCGCCCGCACCGGTGCGCCGGCCCCGCGCCGACACCGCCCGCACCGCCGACCTCACGTCCTGGGACGCTCCGGGGTGGGCCGGCCTGCGTGTCGTCGTCACGGGCCTGGGCGTCACCGGCTTCTCCGTGGCCGACACCCTGGCCGAGCTGGGCGCCGCCGTCGTGGTGGTGGACGGCGACGACGGGCCGGAGAACCGGGCGCGCGCCGAGACCCTGCGGATCGTGGGGGTCCGCGAGGTCCTGCTCGACCGGGCGGCCACGCAGGTGCTGCCCGAGGTCGACGGCGCCGCCGCGGACCTCGTCGTGACCTCCCCGGGCTGGCGGCCGGACCAGCCGCTGCTGATGGCCGCCCACGCGGCGGGCCTGCCGATCTGGTCCGACGTCGAACTGGCCTGGCGGCTGCGCGAGCGCGCCGGCCGGAAGACCGCCGACTGGGTGTGCCTGACGGGCACGAACGGCAAGACGACGACCGTGACGATGGTCGAGGCCATCCTGCGGGCGGACGGCCGTCGGGCGGTGGCCTGCGGCAACGTCGGCACCCCCGTGCTCGACGCGATCCGCGACCCGCAGGGCTTCGACGTGCTCGCCCTCGAGCTCTCCAGCTTCCAGCTGCACTGGACGCACGGCCTGGCCCCGGCGTCATCGGCGGTGCTGAACCTGGCCGAGGACCACGTGGACTGGCACGGCTCGATGGAGGAGTACGCCGCCGCCAAGGGCAAGGTGTACGCGAACACGCGGGTGGCCTGCGTGTTCAACGAGCAGGACCCGGTGACCCGCACCCTCGTGGAGCGCGCGGACGTCCAGGAGGGCTGCCGCGCGATCGGCTTCACCACGGACACCCCGGGCCTGTCCGACATCGGCGTCGTGGACGGGATCCTCGTGGACCGTGCGTTCCTGGACAACCGGCGCCACGAGGCGATCGCCCTGGCCGAGCGCGCCGACCTGGGCCCGGTGGCGCCGCGCCACACCATGGCCAACGCGGCCGCCGCGGCGGCGCTGACCCGGGCCGTCGGGGTGAGCCCCGCGGCCGTGGCCGAGGGCCTGCGCTCCTACGACCGCGGGGAGCACCGCATCCAGCTCGTGGCCACCTCCCGCGACATCATGTGGGTCAACGACTCCAAGGCGACGAACCCGCACGCCGCGGACGCGTCGCTGGCGGCGTTCAGCTCCGTGGTGTGGCTGGCCGGCGGCCTGCCCAAGGGCGTGACCTATCACGAGCTGGTGGCCGCGCACGCCCACCGGCTCCGGGCGGTGGTGCTCCTGGGCAGGGACACCTCGGCCCTGCGCGCTGCCCTGGCCGCGCACGCCCCGGACGTCCCCGTCCACGCCCCCCTCGCCGCGGCCGACGGCACCGGCCCCGCCGACGGCGCGGCCGTGATGGCCGAGGCGGTGCGCGTGGCCGACGGCCTGGCCCGCCCCGGTGACACCGTGCTCATGGCGCCCGCCGCGGCGTCGATGGACCAGTTCCGCTCCTACGCGGCCCGCGGCGACGCATTCATCGAGGCCGTCGCCGGGCTGATGCGCGAGCACGGCTGGGACGTGCACGACGACGCCGCCCCCGACACCGACTGACCCGCCGCCCACCCGACCGTCTCGCTTCCCCCGTGAGGAGGGCCATGTCCCCGATCGAGCTCCGCCCGGTCCGCCCCCGCGCGGACGACGACGCCCCCGAGCACCGGGAGCGGCTCCTGCACCGGATGTGGCGGGTCCTCGAGGGTCGCCGCGCCCTCGACCTGTCGGTCCTGCTCATCAGCGGCTGCACCGCCCTGCTCACCGTGCTGGGGCTCGTGATGGTGCTCTCCTCGTCCTCCGTCGAGGCGATCGGCACCGGCGGCGGCTCGTACGCGCTGTTCCTGCGCCAGAGCGCCTGGGCGGTGGCGGGCGTGGCGGCCCTGCTCGTGTTCTCGCGCCTGCCGGTGCGCGTCTTCAAGGCGCTCGCCTGGCCGGCGTTCGGCGTGGCCGTGATCCTGCTCGCGCTGGTCGCGTTCTCCCCGCTCGGCGTCACCGTGGGCGGCAATCGCAACTGGCTGGGCATCGGCGGGTTCCGGATGCAGCCCTCCGAGGCCGCCAAGCTCGCCCTGGCCCTGTGGGCGGCGGCGGTCCTGGAGCGCAAGCACCGCCTCGTCACCCAGGTGCGGCACGCCCTGATCCCGGTGCTGCCCGGCGGCCTGCTGCTGCTGGGCCTGGTGATGGCGGGCAGCGACCTCGGGACCGCGATCATCCTCGCGATCGTGCTGGCCACGGTGCTGTATGTGGCCGGCACCCACTGGGGGGTCTTCCTCACCTTCCTGGCGCTGAGCGTGCTGGGCATCCTGGCCCTGACCCTCCTCGCCCCGCACCGCATGGTCCGGGTGCAGGCCTGGATGGGGGACTGCTCGGACGCCACCGACCCCTGCTTCCAGCCGGCGCACGGGATGTACGCCCTGGCCTCGGGCGGCTGGTGGGGCGCGGGCCTCGGCCAGTCCCGCCAGAAGTGGAGCTACATCCCGGAGGCCGAGAACGACTTCATCTTCACCATCCTCGGCGAGGAGCTCGGGCTCGTGGGCACGCTGGTGGTGCTGCTGGCCTACCTCGGCCTGGCGATCGGCATCTACCGCGTCGCCGCCGGGACCACGTCCACGTTCATCCGCCTGTCCACGTGGGGGATCCTGGCCTGGCTGGTGGGTCAGGCGTCCGTCAACATCGCGATGGTCTCCGGGGTCATCCCCGTGGTGGGCGTCCCCCTGCCCTTCATCTCCTATGGTGGTTCCGCGCTCACCCTGTCCTTGAGCGCGGTCGGCATCGTGCTGGCCTTCGCCCGTCACGAGCGCCGCCGTGCCGCGCAGCCGGACGCCCGCCCGCAGGCGGACGAGCCGGACACCGACCCCCTCCCCGTGATCCCCACCCCCGCCCTCCAGGAGCCCCGATGACGCAGACCTCTCATCCCTCCGGACCCCTGCGGGTGGTGCTGGCCGGCGGCGGCACCGCCGGCCACATCTCCCCGATGCTCGCGATCGCCCGCGCCCTGGAGGGCGACGGCGGCGGTCCCGTCGAGTGCACCATGGTCGGCACCGCCTCCGGCATGGAGACGCGTCTCGTCCCCGAGGCGGGCTACGAGCTCGACCTGATCGACCGGGTCCCGATGCCGCGCCGCCCGTCGATGGACGTCGTCCGCTTCCCGGCCCGCATGCGCGCCGCGGTCGCCACGGCGGCCCGGATCCTGCGGGACCGGCGCGCCGACGTCGTCGTGGGCGTGGGCGGCTACGTCGCCACGCCCGTGTACCTCGCCGCGTTCCGGGCCGGTGTGCCCGTGGTGGTCCACGAGGCCAACGCCCGCCCCGGCCTGGCCAACCGCATCGGCGCCCTGCGGGCCGCGCACGTCGGCACCGCCCTGCCGGACACCCGCCTCCGCGGTGCCCGCTGGGTGGGCATGCCGATGCGCCCCGAGATCTCCGGCCTGGACCGGGCGGCCGCCCGCCGTGCCGCCCGTGAGGCCCTCGGCCTGGACCCGGACCGGACCACCGTCGTGGTGACCGGCGGCAGCTCGGGTGCGCTGGCCGTGAACCGCACCGTGCGCGCCGCGCTGGGCGACCTCCTGGACGCCGGTCTGCAGGTGTTCCACCTGACCGGTCGGGACAAGGCCCTCACCGAGGACGACGGCAGCCTGCTGGTCCGGGACGGCTACGTCCAGCGGGAGTACCTGGCGGGCATGGAGCAGGCCTACGCCGCCGCCGACCTGATCGTCGCCCGCTCGGGCGCCGGCACGGTCTGCGAGGTGTCCGCGGTCGGCCTGCCCGCCGTCTACGTCCCCCTGCCCATCGGCAACGGCGAGCAGGCGCTCAACGCCCGCCCCGTGGTGGAGGCGGAGGGCGCGCTGCTCGTCCGTGACGACGCCTTCGGGCGCGCATGGGTGCAGCGTCAGCTGATCCCGCTGGCGACCGACCCCGAGCGTCTCGCGCGCATGGGGGAGGCGGCCGCCCGCTTCGGCGTCCGGGACGCGGACGTCACCATGGCCGGCCTCGTGCGCTCGGCCGCCCAGGAAGGAGCCCGGCGATGAGCCGAGACGAGAGCACCCGTCCCGCGGCCGAGGGCCGCTTCGCCGACCTGGGCCGCGTGCACCTGCTGGGGATCGGCGGCGTCGGCGTGTCGGGGGTCGCCCGCATCCTGCAGGAGCAAGGCGTCGCGGTGTCCGGCTCCGACGCGAAGGACCTGCCCGTGATGCGCGAGCTCGCCGCGGGCGGCGCCCGGATCACGGTCGGCTACGACGCGGCGCACCTCGGCCGGGACGTCACCACGGTGATCGCCTCCTCGATCGCGGGGCCGGGCAACCCGGAGCACGACGCCGCCGTGGCGCGCGGACTGCGCGTGCTGCACCGTTCCGAGGGCCTTGCCCTGGCCATGCGCGGCCACCGGGTGCTGGCCGTCGCCGGCACGCACGGGAAGACCACCACGTCCTCCATGGCGGCCATGGCCTTCTCCGACGCCGGCTGGGACCCCACGTTCGCGGTCGGCGCCGCCGTCGCCGGGCTCGGCACCAACGCCCGGGCGGGACAGGGCGAGTGGTTCATCGCGGAGGCCGACGAGTCCGACGGCACCCTGGTGAACTACCCGAGCACGATCGGGATCGTCACGACCGTGGAGGCCGACCACCTGGACCACTACGGGACCGAGGAGGCGGTGCACCAGGTCTTCCGGGACTTCGCGGGCGGGCTGCCGGCCGCCGCCCAGGGCGGGGTCCTCGTGGCCTGCCTCGACGACGCCGGCGCGGCGGACCTGGCCGCCTGGGCACGGGAGCACGCGGCCGCCGACGTCGTGACCTACGGCTCGGCGCCCCGTGACGGCGTGGCGCCGGACCTGCTGGTCACCGACCTCGCGGTGGAGCCGGGCGAGACCGGAGTGGGCCAGCGCGCCACGTTCCGGATGGCGGGCGGCCCGGAGCGCACCCTGCACCTGCAGGTGCCCGGCCGGCACAACGCGCTGAACGCCGCCGCCGTGGTCCTGGCCGCCGTCCGGGCGGGCATGGCCTTCGAGGCCGCCGTGCGGGGCGTGGAGGCCTTCCGGGGCACGGCCCGCCGCTTCGAGTTCCGCGGCGCCGCGCGCGGCGTGCGGGTCTTCGACGACTACGCGCACCATCCCACGGAGGTGGCCGCCGCGGTCTCCGCCGGCCGTGCCGTGGCCGGCGACGCCCGCGTGCACGTCCTGTTCCAGCCCCACCTGTTCTCCCGCACCCGGGACTTCGCCGCCGAGTTCGCCGCCGCCCTCTCCGGGGCGGACGCGGTGCGCGTGCTGCCCGTGTACGCGGCTCGGGAGGAGCCGATGCCCGGCGTCGACTCGTCCCTCATCGCCTCTCGCCTCACCACGGGCGCCGCCGAGGACCGTGTCGTCGCCGAGGACCGCGCCGAGGCGGTGCGCTCGCTCGCGGCGGGCGCCACGGCCGGCGACGTCGTCCTGACGATGGGCGCGGGGGACGTCACCGCCCTGGGTCCGGACCTGCTGGCCGAGCTCGGCCGGGACGCGGCGCCCGGCGTCGCCCACCCGTGAGGCTCGGCCGCGGGACGCCGCCGGTCGCACCGGCCGGGGCCGACGCCTCCACCGTCGTCCGATTCCCGGGCCGCACCGCGCGCCGGCGCCGCGCCACGCGCTGGGGTGTGGCGGCCGCGGTGCTCGCGGTGCTGACCGCCCTGGGCTGGGTCGTGTTCTTCTCGCCCGTGCTCGCGGTGGACCGCGTCGAGGTCACCGGCACCCGCCATGTCTCCGCCACCGACGTCCAGGAGCGCCTGGCGCCCGTGTACGGCGTGCCGCTGTCCCGCGTCGGCGCCGGCCGTGTGGGCGAGCTGGCCGGCGGTCTGCCCGGAGTGGCCGAGGTCCAGACCGTGCCCCGCCTGCCCACCGGCCTGGAGGTCGTGGTCCGGGAGCACGAGGCGCGGGCCCGGCGGGACGGCGGCGACGGCGTGCAGCTGCTGCTCGCGGACGGCACCGTCCTGACGGGAGTGCCGGAGGAGCGGCTCGAGGGCGAGGACCTCCCCGCGTTCTCGGAGGAGCTGGCGCAGCGGGTGCAGGAGGAGCGCGCCGAGGTGGCCGAGGTGCTGGCCGCCCTGCCGGAGTCCGTGGCCGATCGTGTCGAGACGGCCGACTCCCGGGGCCCGGGCCAGGTCCGTCTGGCGCTCGAGGGCGGGGTGACCCTGGTCTGGGGCGACGCGCAGGACGCCGGCCTCAAGGGGTCCGTGGCCGAGGCGTTCCTGGCGGATGAGCGGCACGGGTCCGCGGAGGCTGGCGTCGCCGAGATCGACATCTCCGTGCCCACGCGGCCGATCACGCGCTGAACCGGGGCCGCAGGAGTCTCCAGTAGAACGTGAAGGTGAAGGTCGGGGCGCGGGGTCTCGCGCGCGTCGGGGTGCCAGCACCGCGGCGGCTGGTCCTTGGAGCCTCACGTGAAGGTTGATGCGGAGGCCGCCTTTTCCGCGTGGAAACGCCGTTTTCTTTTGCACGTGACGCGGGCCTCCCAGTACGGTGGATCCGAACGCGCGCGAGGCTCGCTTCACGCTGTGCTTGAAGGTGTCCACCCCGGGTGGCCGCCGATCACCGGGGCGATGTGCCTCGCGCTGACCTCTCGAGATCTCGAACAAAGGGAACCAACACCGTGGCTGCACCCCAGAACTACCTGGCCGTCATCAAGGTCGTCGGCATCGGCGGCGGCGGCGTGAACGCCGTGAACCGCATGATCGAGGTGGGGCTCCGCGGCGTGGAGTTCATCGCCATCAACACGGACGCCCAGGCGCTGCTGATGTCGGACGCGGACGTGAAGCTGGACGTGGGCCGCGAGCTCACCCGTGGACTCGGCGCGGGCGCGAACCCCGAGGTGGGCCGCCAGGCCGCCGAGGACCACGCGGAGGAGATCGAGGAGGTCCTGCGGGGCGCGGACATGGTGTTCGTGACCGCGGGCGAGGGCGGCGGCACCGGCACGGGCGGGGCGCCCGTCGTGGCCCGCATCGCGCGCTCGCTCGGCGCCCTGACCATCGGCGTCGTGACCCGTCCGTTCACGTTCGAGGGCCGCCGTCGCGCCGGCTCCGCCGAGGCGGGCATCGACGCCCTGCGGGACGAGGTCGACACCCTCATCGTGATCCCGAACGACCGCCTGCTGTCCATCTCGGACCGCAACGTCTCGGTCATGGACGCCTTCCGGCAGGCGGACCAGGTGCTCCTCTCCGGCGTCCAGGGCATCACCGACCTGATCACCACCCCGGGCCTGATCAACCTCGACTTCGCGGACGTGAAGTCCGTGATGCAGGGCGCGGGCTCCGCGCTCATGGGCATCGGCCACGCGCAGGGCGAGGACCGCGCCGTCAAGGCGGCCGAGCTGGCGATCGCCTCGCCGCTGCTCGAGGCCTCCATCGACGGCGCGTACGGCGTGCTGCTCTCCATCCAGGGCGGCTCCGACCTCGGCCTCTTCGAGATCAACGAGGCCGCGCGCCTCGTCCAGGAGGTCGCCCACCCGGAGGCCAACATCATCTTCGGCGCGGTCATCGACGACGCCCTCGGCGACGAGGTGCGCGTGACCGTGATCGCCGCGGGCTTCGACAAGGTGGACGTCACCTCCGCCCCGGCCGCCCCGCAGGCCGCGCAGCAGCAGGCGGCCCCGCAGCGGGCCGCGGCCCCCGCGCAGCCGCAGCCCGTCCCCGCCCAGCCGCAGCAGGCCGAGCGCCCCGCCGTGCGCGGCACCGTGCCGCTGGCCCCGCAGGAGCAGCAGCCGCGCCGCCAGCAGGACCTGCCCACCGTGGTGGAGCCGGACCTCGGCGCCGGGTCCTCGGACCTGGACGTCCCGGACTTCCTCAAGTGACGGCCGCGGGGGGGCCGGCCGGGACCGCACGGGTCCCCGCCGGCCCCTTCGTGCACCGCGAGACCGTCCGCACGGCGACGGGCGCCGTGCACGTGGCCTGGACGTCCGTGGCCGCCGGCAACCTCGCGCTGCACGTGGTCCCGCCGGACGAGGCCGAGGGGCCCGCTCGCGTCAGCGCCGCCCGTCGCGCCCTGGAGCGCATGATGGGGGTCCCCGAGGGCGCCACGCTCTATCTGGACCAGGTGCACTCGGCCGACGTCGTGTGGGCGGACGGGCCCGGGCGCGGCGGTGCCCCGGCCCCCGTGGCCGACGCCGCCGTGAGCCGCGACGGGTCCCGTCCGCTGGCCGTCATGGTGGCCGACTGCCTCCCCGTGGTCGTCGTCGACGAGACGACCGGCGCGACCGCCGTGGCCCACGCCGGGCGGCGCGGGCTGCTGGACGGCGTCCTGGAGGCGACCGTCGATCGGCTGCTCTCCCTGCGCCCGGAGACCGACCGGACCGGTCCCGGCCTGCGCGCCTGGATCGGCCCCGGCGTGTGCGGCCGCTGCTACGAGGTGCCCGCCGCCATGCGCGCCGAGGCCGCCGCCCGCCTCCCGGCGACCGCGGCCACCACGTCCTGGGGCACCCCCGCCCTCGACCTGCCTGCCGGCGCCGCACAGGTCCTCCGCGCCCGCGGGGTGGCCACCGCGACGATCGACGTGTGCACGCGCGAGGACGAACGCCTGTTCTCGCACCGCCGGGCGCCCGGTGAGGGCAGGTTCGCCGGCCTCGTCTGGCGCGCCGACCCCGACGCCACCACCCCGAGAGGAGAGGCATGACCGCCCCCGCCACCGCCGGGCCGACCCCGACGGACCCCCGCACCCGGGAGATCGCCGACGCGCTCGCCGCGGTGCGCGCCCGCCTCGCCGACGCCGCGCGGGACGCCGGGCGCGAGGCGGAGCCCGCGCTCGTCGTCGTGACCAAGACCCACCCCGCCGAGGACGTCGTGCGCCTCGCCGCCCTCGGCGTGACCGACGTGGGGGAGAACCGCGACCAGGAGGCCCGGCCCAAGGCCGAGGCCGTCGCCGCGGCCCTGGGGGCGGACGCCCCGCGCTGGCACTTCGTGGGCCAGCTGCAGACCAACAAGGCCAAGTACGTGGTGCGCTACGCGTCCGTGGTGGAGTCGGTGGACCGACCCGAACTGGCCGAGGCGCTCTCGCGAGCGCTCCTGCTGCGGCGCGAGCGCGAGCCCGAGGCCGCGATCCCCGACCTGGAGTGCCTCGTGCAGGTGGACGTCGACGACCGCGCCGACGAGGACCGCCCCGAGGGTATCGGCCCGCGCGGCGGCGCCCGCCCCGAGGACGTCCCCGCCCTCACGGACGCCATCGCAGGCCTGCCGGGCCTACGGCTGGGCGGGCTGATGTGCGTGGCACCGCGCGGCCTGGACCCGGAGGACGCGTTCCGCCGCCTCGCCGCACTCGGCGCGCACCTGCGGCAGACGCATCCGGAGGCCACTGCACTGTCCATGGGGATGAGCGCGGACCTCGAGGCGGCCGTGCGCGCCGGGGCGACACAGGTGCGCATCGGCTCCGACGTTCTGGGGGCGCGGGACGCGGTGGGCTAACGTTGACCCCGCGCGTCCCGGCGGGACGCGACAGGACCGTGCGGACGCACGCGCACCGACGACGAACGACGGCGGCCCCCGGGGCCGGAGGACGTGGTGAAGGAAGACTCATGGCTGGCGCCCTGAAGAAGACGATGATCTACCTCGGCCTGGCCGACGGCGACGAGTACGACGAGCAGCCGCGTGCCGCCGAGCGGGAGGCCGCGCCCCGACACGAGGTCGTCGAGGCGCGCCGCCCCGCGGAGCCGGACACCGACCCCCACATGGAGGCCGTCCGCCCGGCTGCGGTCCGCGATCCCGAGCCGGCCGAGCGGCCGGAGCCCGTGACCCCGTCCGGCTCCACCGCGGCCGAGCCCGTCGAACCCCGGCGTCCGGCGCGTCCCGAGCCGGTCGACCCGGGCTACCGGGCCCCGGTGACCCCCATCAAGCGAGCCGCAGCGTCGTCTGCCGAAGGAGCCTCCGTGCACACCCTGTCCACCGTCCACCCCCGCTCCTACAACGACGCGAAGGCGATCGGCGAGTCCTTCCGCTCCGGCGTCCCCGTGATCATGAACGTGACCGACCTCGGTGAGAACGAGGCCAAGCGCCTCGTGGACTTCGCGGCCGGCCTCGTCTTCGGCCTGCACGGCTCGATCTCCCGCATCACCAGCAAGGTGTTCCTGCTGACCCCGGCCACCGTGGACGTCGTCGGCGCCGAACAGGGCGAGTCCGGCGTGGCCGACTCCCCGTTCGACGGCGACTGAGGTGCCCATGCAGCTGCTCCTCGCCCTCGCCTACATCGCCCTGACGGTGGTGCTCGCGGCGCTGACCGTGCGGATCGTCCTGGACGTCACCCAGTCGTTCGCCCGCCACTGGCGCCCCACCGGGGCGGCCCTCGTGCTGGCCAGCGGCGTGTACGGGGCCACCGATCCATTGCTGCGCCCCGTGCGTCGTGCCGTGCCGCCGGTGAACCTGGGCGGCATCGGCCTGGACGTGGCCTTCCTCATCGTGTTCCTCGGCGTCGTGCTGCTGCGGGTCCTGGTGCTGAGCCTGGCCGGCGTGGCCTGACCCGCGGCCCGGGGCGGCTCCCGGCCCCGGTGGTAGTCTTCGCGGCAGGGTCGGCGTCGCCACTCACCGGCGCGCCGACCGCCGACGCGCCGGGCCGCCCGGCAGTCCCCGAGCATCGAGCAGAGAGCGAGACGGTTCCATGGCGCTGTCCTGGGAAGACGTGGTCAACAAGCAGTTCCAGCCCACGAAGTTCCGCGAGGGCTACGACCAGACCGAGGTGGATGACTTCCTCGACGAGATCGTGGCGGAGTTCAAGCGCCTGATCGCCCTCAACGAGCAGCTCGAGTCCGAGAATGCGGAGCTGCGCGCCGGCGGCGCCGCCCCGGTTGCAGACACCCCGGAGGCCGCCGAGACGCCGTCCCCCGTCGAGGAGCCGGCCCCGGCCGCCGCCCCCGAGGCCGCCGACGCGGCCGCGACCTCCGCCGCCGGCGTCCTGGCCATGGCCCAGCGTCTGCATGACGAGCACGTCGCCGCAGGCGAGCAGCGCAGCACCGAGCTCGTCGCCGAGGCCGAGGCCACCGCGGCCCGGCTCGTCAGCGACGCCGAGGAGCAGAAGGCCCGCACGCTCGAGGCCCTGGCCGAGGAGAGGGCCGGCCTGGAGGGCGAGGTCGAGCAGCTGCGCAGCTTCGAGACCGACTACCGCAGCCGCCTCACCTCCTACATCGAGGGCCAGCTGCGCGAGATCCGCGCCCAGAAGCGCGTCGAGCCCCCCACGCCCACGGCGTGAGCCGAGCCGTCGACGCCACGCCGGCCCCGCGATCCCCTCGCGCGGGCCGGCGAGCCGTGCTCACCGCCCTCGTCGTGGCGGTGCTGGCCTACGCCCTCGACCAGCTGACCAAGTACGCGGTCGAGAGCACGATGCAGCTGGGGGACTCCGTCGCGGTGATCCCCGGGGTGCTGCGATGGCACTACATCCTGAACCCGGGCGCGGCGTTCTCCATCGGCGAGGACCACACCTGGGTGTTCACCGTCATCCAAGCCGTGGTGGCGGTGGCCGCCCTCGTGGGGATCGCCCGCGTGCGCTCGACGCCGTGGGCCCTGGCGCTGGGCGGGCTCGCCGGCGGCGTGCTCGGCAACCTCACGGACCGGCTGTTCCGGCCCCCGGCGTTCGGGCGCGGCCACGTGGTCGACATGATCTCCGTCCCGCATTTCGCGATCTTCAACGTGGCGGACTCGTTCATCGTCTGCTCCGTCATCGGCGTCGCCCTGCTCGTGATGACCGGCCGCCGCCTGGACGGCACACGGGAGGCGTGAGGACATGGGCATGAGACCGGGACTCACCGAGCGGCTCCAGGTCGCCGAAGCCGAGGCGGGCCGACGGGTCGACGCGGTGCTCGCCGACGCGTTCGGCGTCTCCCGCTCGCTGCTGGCGGACTGGTTCTCCCGGGGCCTGGTGCGGGCCGAGTCGCGCTCCGGCCGCAGGGACCGCGTCCTGGCCAAGTCCGCGAAGGCCGTGGCGGGGGAGACCCTCGCCGTCGACGTCCCCGACGACCCCGACCCCCTGGAAGTGAGGGCAGAGCGCGTGGACGCGCTGAGCATCCTGTACGAGGACGAGGACCTGGTGGCCGTGGACAAGCCCACCGGCGTGGCCGCGCACCCCTCGCCCGGCTGGGTCGGGCCCACCGTGGTGGGCGCCCTGGCCGCCCTCGGCTACGACATCACCACCTCGGGCGCCCCCGAGCGCCAGGGGATCGTGCACCGGCTCGACGTCGGCACCACCGGGGTCATGGTCGTGGCCAAGACCGAGCGCGCCTACACGGCCATGAAGGACCAGTTCCGCGAGCGCGTGCCGGAGAAGGTCTACCACGCCGTGGTCCAGGGCATCCCGGACCCGCTGAGCGGCACCGTGGATGCGCCCATCGGGCGGCATCCCGGCCACCACTGGAAGTTCGCGGTGCTCGACGACGGCCGGCCGTCCGTGACCCACTACGCGACGCTCGAGGTGTTCGGCCGGGCCACCCTGCTCGAGGTCCACCTGGAGACCGGGCGCACCCACCAGATCCGCGTGCACACCTCGGCGCTGCGCCACCCGTGCGTCGGCGACCTCACGTACGGGGCGGATCCGCGCCTGGCGGCCGAGCTCGGGCTGACCCGCCAGTGGCTGCACGCCCACCGGCTGGCGTTCCCGCACCCGGTCACGGGGGAGCCGGTGACGATCACCTCCCCGTATCCGGAGGACCTCGCCCACGCCCTGGCGGCGCTGCGCGGCGACGAGGACTGAGCCTGCACCGTCGACGTGACCCCCGTCCCGGTCCGGCCCCGCCGCCCGGGCACCACGAGTAGGCTGGTGCGGCCCCGCTGTCCTCCCCGTCGAAAGGCCCACCCCGCATGACCGTGTCCGCCGACGCCCGCGCCGACGCCGTGAAGGACGGCGGCTTCGTCCACCTGCACACGCACACCGAGTACTCCATGCTCGACGGCGCCGCGAAGCTGGACGACCTGTTCGCCGAGGCTCAGCGGCTGGGCATGGACTCGCTGGCCATCACGGACCACGGCTACCTCTTCGGCGCCTACGACTTCTGGTCCAAGGCGAAGGCGGCGGGCGTCAAGCCGATCATCGGGCTCGAGGCCTACGTGGCCCCCGGGCATCAGCACCGCACGGACAAGGAGAAGACCCGCTGGGGCGAGCCCCACCAGCGGGGGGACGACGTGTCCGGCGGCGGTGCGTACACGCACATGACGCTGCTGAGCGAGACCACCGAGGGGATGCACAACCTGTTCCGGATGGGCTCGATCGCCTCGCTGGACTCGGTGTACGCCAAGTGGCCGCGGCTGGACCGGGAGCTGCTGAGCCAGTACTCGAAGGGCCTGATCGCCACCACGGGCTGCCCCTCCGGCGAGGTGCAGACGCGCCTGCGCCTGGGCCAGTACCGGGAGGCGATGCAGGCGGCCTCGGACTTCCGGGACATCTTCGGCAAGGACAACTACTACTGCGAGATCATGCACCACGGCCTCGACATCGAGCGCCGGGTGATGACGGACCTGCGCCGGCTCGCCAAGGACCTGGGCCTGCCGTTCGTGGCCACGAACGACCTGCACTACACCCACGAGCACGACGCCAAGGCGCACGAGGCGCTGCTGGCCCTGCAGTCGGGCTCGAAGCTCAACGAGCCCAGCTACGACCAGGGCGGCTCCCGCTTCGCGTTCTCCGGCACCGAGTACTACCTGAAGTCCCCGCGGCAGATGCGCGAGCTCTTCGCGGAGCTGCCCGAGGCCTGCGACAACACGCTGCTCATCGCCGAGCGGTGCGAGGTCGAGTTCGACACGAAGGCCAACTACATGCCGGTCTTCCCCACGCCGGAGGGCGAGGACGAGACCAGCTGGCTCATCAAGGAGGTCGCCTCCGGTCTGGCCTACCGCTACCCGGACGGCGTGCCGGACCACGTGCGCAAGCAGGCGGACTACGAGCTGGACGTCATCATCTCGATGGGCTTCCCCGGGTACTTCCTCGTCGTGGCCGACTTCATCAACTGGGCCAAGGAGAACGGCATCCGGGTGGGCCCGGGCCGTGGCTCGGGCGCCGGATCGATGGTGGCGTACGCGCTGCGCATCACGGACCTGGACCCGCTCAAGCACGGGCTGATCTTCGAGCGGTTCCTCAACCCGGACCGCGTGTCCATGCCCGACTTCGACGTCGACTTCGACGACCGCCGTCGCTCCGAGGTGATCGACTACGTCACCCGCAAGTACGGCGACGAGCGCGTCACCATGATCGTCACGTACGGCACCATCAAGACCAAGCAGGCCCTGAAGGACTCGGCCCGCGTGATGGACCAGCCGTTCTCGATGGGCGAGTCCCTCACCAAGGCGCTGCCGCCGGCGGTGATGGCCAAGGACATCCCGCTCAAGGACATCGAGGACCCCGCGGCCCCGCGCTACGGGGAGGCCGCGCCCTTCCGCGAGCTGATCGCCACGGACCCGGTGGCGAAGGAGGTCTTCGAGACCGCCAAGGGTCTCGAGGGTCTGAAGCGGCAGTGGGGCGTGCACGCGGCCGGCGTGATCATGTCCTCGGTGCCGGTGATCGACGTCATCCCGATCATGCGTCGTCTCCAGGACGGCCAGGTCATCACCCAGTTCGACTACCCGATGGCGGAGTCCCTGGGCCTGATCAAGATGGACTTCCTGGGGCTGCGCAACCTCACGATCATCTCGGACGCGCTCGAGAACGTGAAGGCGAACCAGGGCGTGGACCTGGACCTGGAGACCCTCGACGTGGACGACCCGGCGGCCTACGAGCTGCTGGCCCGCGGCGACACCCTCGGCGTGTTCCAGCTCGACGGCGGCCCCATGCGCTCGCTGCTGAAGATGATGCGCCCGGACAACTTCGAGGACATCTCGGCGACCATCGCCCTGTACCGCCCCGGCCCCATGGGCGCGAACTCGCACACCAACTACGCGCTGCGCAAGAACGGGCAGCAGGAGATCACCCCGATCCACCCGGAGCTGGAGGAGCCGCTGCGGGAGATCCTGGACACCACCTACGGCCTGATCGTGTATCAGGAGCAGGTCATGGCGATCGCCCAGAAGGTGGCGGGCTACTCGCTCGGCCAGGCCGACATCCTGCGCCGCGCGATGGGCAAGAAGAAGAAGTCGGAGCTGGACAAGCAGTACGAGGCGTTCCACCAGGGCATGCTGGACCGCGGCTACTCGGAGGCCGCGGTGAAGGCCCTGTGGGACATCCTGCTGCCCTTCTCGGACTACGCGTTCAACAAGGCGCACTCGGCCGCCTACGGCCTGGTCTCCTACTGGACGGCCTACCTCAAGGCGCACTACCCGGCGGAGTACATGGCGGCGCTGCTCACCTCGGTGGGCGACGACAAGGACAAGCTGGCCATGTACCTCAACGAGTGCCGCCACATGGGCATCACGGTGCTGCCCCCGGACGTGAACGAGTCCCACCTGACCTTCACCCCCGTCGGCCGGGACATCCGCTTCGGCATGGGCGCCGTCCGCAACGTGGGCGCCAACGTGGTCAAGGGCATGGTCCAGGCGCGCGAGGACAAGGGCTCGTACACGGGCTTCGGCGACTTCCTGGCGAAGGTGCCGCTCGTGGTGTGCAACAAGCGCACCATCGAGTCCATGATCAAGGCCGGCGCCTTCGACTCCCTCGGCTACGCCCGCCGCGCCCTGCTGGCCGTGCACGAGGAGGCCGTGGACGCCACCGTGGCGCAGAAGCGCAAGGAGGATCACGGCGAGTTCACCTTCGACCTGTTCGCGCTCGGCGGCGGCGACGAGGACGACTCCGACGCCGCGGACGGCGTCGCCGTCCCGGACCTGCCGGAGTGGGCCAAGAAGGAGAAGCTCGCGTTCGAGCGCGAGATGCTGGGCCTGTACGTGTCCGACCATCCGCTGCAGGGCCTCGACGGCGTCCTGGCCCAGCACGCCGACGTCCAGATCACCCGCGTGCTCGACGACGACGGGCCCGCGGACGGCGCGATCGTCACCATCGCGGGCCTGGTCACCACGCTCGAGCGCCGCATCGCCAAGTCCTCGGGCAACGCGTACGCGCGCTGCGAGATCGAGGACCTCGGCGGCTCGATGGACGTCATGTTCTTCGGCCAGGTGTACGCGCCCATCGCGATGATGCTGGCCGAGGACCTCGTCGTCGCCGTCAAGGGCAGGGTGCAGCGCCGGGACGACGGGTCGGTGTCCCTGTCGGCGATGGAGCTGACCATCCCGGAGCTCTCGGACGGCCCCGGCGGCCCCGTGCGGATCACGCTGCCCGCGTTCAAGGCCACGGAGCAGGTCATGGGCCAGCTGGCGGACGTGCTGCGCACCCACGAGGGCTCCTCGGAGGTGCGGCTGTCCCTGGTGGGCCAGCGTGCCACGCAGGAGTTCCAGCTGGGCCCGCAGTTCCGGGTGAGCCCGAACCCGGCGCTGTTCGGGGACCTCAAGATCCTGCTGGGTCCGGCCTGCCTCGGCTGAGCGGACGTAGCATGGGAGTGCCCCGCCCAGGAGGAGAGAGCTGATGCACTGCCCGTTCTGCCGTCATGAGGACTCGCGCGTGGTCGACTCGCGCTCCCTCGACGACGGCTCCGCCATCCGTCGGCGTCGGCAGTGTCAGGCCTGCGGGAAGCGGTTCACCACCATGGAGACCACCGCCCTGACCGTCGTCAAGCGCTCCGGGGTGGCGGAGCCGTTCGACCGCTCCAAGGTGATCAACGGCGTCCGGAAGGCGTGCCAGGGGCGGCCGGTGACGAGCGACGACCTGGCCATGCTCGCCCAGGAGGTCGAGGAGACGGTCCGTGCCACGGGCAACGCCGAGGTGGACGCCCACGACGTCGGCCTGGCCATCCTCGATCCGCTGCGCCGTCTCGACCAGGTGGCCTTCCTGCGCTTCGCCTCCGTCTACCGGGACTTCGAGTCCCTCGACGACTTCGAGGAGGCCATCGCGGAGCTCCGGGCCGGTGACGGGGACGACCGCGGCCGTCCCGCCGTGCAGCCGCGGCTGTTCACCCGCTGACCTGGGCCGATGCGACGGCGCGGCCGGGATCGACGCTGCAGTGGTGCGCACGGCCTCCAGGCGCTACAGTGATCCCCGGGTCGACCTCGGTCGGCCCGGCAAGACTGCCGAGGGCGGTTCCGGAGGGGAAGCCGGAACCGCCCTCGGTGTCTGCGCCCTCAGTTGCCGTCGGCGAGCGAGCCGTGCGCGGCCAGGGCGGCGCCCACGATGCCCGCGTTGTTCTGCAGCTGGGCCGGGACGATCGGGGTGCGCAGGCGCAGCAGCGGCAGGTAGTCGTCCGGCCGCTTGGAGATGCCGCCGCCGACGATGAACAGGTCGGGCGAGAAGATCCGCTCCACGTGGGAGAAGAAGCGCTGCAGTCGCTCGGCGTACTCGGCCCAGCTGAGCTGATCGCGCTCCCGGGCCTTCGCGGAGGCCCGCGACTCGGCCATCACGCCGTCGAGCTCCAGGGATCCGACCTCGAAGTTCGGGACGAGCACGCCGTCGTGGATCATCGCGCCGCCGATGCCGGTGCCGAGCGTGATCACGTGCACCAGGCCGCGCACGCCCCGCCCGGCCCCGTAGCGGGCCTCCGCGAGGCCGGCCGCGTCGGCGTCGTTGACCACGGTCACGGGGCGGCGCAGGTGCTCCTCGAACGTGCCGCGCAGATCGGTGCCGATCCACGAGTGGTCGATGTTGTTCGCGGACAGGCACACCCCGTCCTTGACGATCGAGGGGAAGCACACGCCCAGCGGGGCGGAGGGCTTCGGCGCCTTCTCGCGCCCGTCGAGCTCGGCGGTGATGGCCGCCAGGGTCGCCGCCACGGGCTCGGGCATGGCCGGCTGCGGCGTGGGGATGCGGAAGCGGTCCCCGCGCAGGGTGCCGGCCTTCGGCCCCGACCCGAGGCGGACCAGGCCGCCCTTCATGCCGGTCCCCCCGACGTCGATGCCGATCGTCGTGGGGTACTTGGAGGAGCGCTGGGCGGTGCTGGTGTGCGTCGTCACGGCCCCCAGCTTAGTGCCGGGTCACGGCAGCGTGAGAATCTCCGCGCCGTCGTCCGTGACCACGATCGTGTGCTCGAACTGCGCGGTGCGACGGCGGTCGCGGGTCACCACGGTCCAGCCGTCGTCCCACTGGTCCCACTCGATCGTGCCGAGGGTGAGCATCGGCTCGATGGTGAACACCATGCCGGGCACGAGCAGGCGGTCGTGGGCCGGGGCCGCGTCGTAGTGGGGGATCACGAGGCCGGAGTGGAAGTCCACGCCCACGCCGTGGCCGATGAAGTCGCGCACCACGCCGTAGCCGAAGCGCTTGGCGTAGGACTCGATGGCGCGGCCGATCACGTTGACCTGACGGCCGGGCTTCACGGCGCGGATGCCGCGGCGCAGGGCCTCCTCGGTGCGCTCGACGAGCAGCCGGGACTCCTCGTCCACGTCGCCGACCAGGTAGGTGCGGTTGTGGTCCCCGTGGACGCCGTCCAGGTACGCGGTGATGTCCAGGTTGACGATGTCCCCGTCCTCCAGGACGGTGCCGTCCGGGATGCCGTGGCAGATGACCTCGTTGATCGAGGTGCAGATGGACCGCGGGAAGCCGCGGTAGCCCAGGCAGGACGGGTAGGCGCCGCGCTCCACGAGGAAGGCGTGCGCGATCCGGTCCAGCTCGTCCGTGGTGACGCCCGGGCGGATGTGGGCGGCGGTGTGCTCCATGGCCTGCGCGGCCAGGCGGCCGGCGGCGCGGATCCGCTCGACGCCGGTGGCGTCGTAGACGTCCGAGGCGTTGCCCTCGTCCGGGGTGGCCCTGCCGACGTACTCGGGGCGCGGGATCGCGGCCGGCACGGGCGGGGCGGGGGACGGGGCCCCGGGCGTCAGAGTGCCGACGGGGGCGAGCGACCCGGGCTCCGGTGCGGTGGGGCCCGCGGGGCGGGGACCGTTGTGGCTGGACGGGGCGGCGGGGTTCTGACGCTGGGACATGTCCTCCAGCCTATCGGCCCGGCTACTGTGGCCCCCATGACCGAGACGAGCGAGTTCTGGTACAACGTCAACACGCATCAGGTGGAGGTGGGCGCCCAGTCGGACTGGTCCCAGCTGCTGGGCCCGTTCGGCACCCGTGAGGAGGCCCAGGCCGCGATGGACCGCGTGCGGGCGAACAACGAGGCCGCCGACGCCGAGGACGCGCGCGACGACGACTGGGACAGCCGTCCCGTCGACGACGCCTCCTGACCGCGGCACCGGACGACACCGGGCCCCCGTCCCTCGGGACGGGGGCCCGGTCGTCTCAGGGGGCGGGTTCAGCCCTCGAAGCCGTGCTCCGGGGCCGGGAACGCGCCGTCGAGCACGTCCGCGCGATAGGCCCGGACCGCCTCACCCACGACCTCGTGCAGGCGGGCGTACTGACGGACGAACCGGGGCACCCGTCCCTCGCGTAGACCGAGCATGTCCTGCCACACGAGCACCTGGCCCGTGGTGCCCGGGCCCGCGCCGATGCCCACGGTGGGCACCCGCAGTGCGGCGTCGACGGCGGCGGCGACGTCCGAGGGGACCATCTCCATCAGGACGGCGAACGCCCCCGCGGCCTCGAGGGCCTGGGCCGACACGGTCATCCGCTCGGCCGCCCCCGCGCCGCGGCCCTGCACCCGGTAGCCGCCGAGCACGTGCTCGGACTGCGGGGTGAAGCCGATGTGGGCCATGACCGCGACGCCGGCGGCCGTCATCGCGGCCACGTGCTCGGCGAAGCGCTCGTCGCCCTCCACCTTGACGGCGTGCGCGCCGGACTCCTTCACGAGGCGGACGGCCGACTCGACGGCCTGCCGCGGGGAGGCCTCGTACGAGCCGAAGGGCAGGTCCGCGACCACGAGGGCACGCTCGGCACCGCGCACCACGGCCTGGGTGAACAGGATCATCTGGTCCAGGGTGACCGGCAGGGTGGTCGGGTGGCCCAGCATGGTGTTGCCCACCGAGTCGCCCACGAGCAGCACCTCGACGCCGGCCTCGTCGAACAGGGCCGCCGTCATCGCGTCGTAGGTGGTGAGCATCGCGAAGCGCCGGCCCTCGTCCTTGGCCCGCTGCAGGTGGACCGTCCGGTACCGGGACGGGGCGGGCGGACCGTAGGGGGCGGTGTCGTCAGGCTGCCGGGGGGACTGGGGAGCAGACATGGGCCGGAGTCTACGCGGCGCGTCTAGAGTGGCGGCATGGATCGACAGCAGGACTACGTGCTCCGCACCATCGAGGACCGGGACGTCAGGTTCGTCCGGCTCTGGTTCACGGACGTGATCGGCACCCTGAAGTCGGTGGCCCTGTCTCCGGCCGAGGTGGAGAACGCCTTCACGGAGGGCCTGGGCTTCGACGGCTCCTCGATCGACGGATACACCCGCATCTCCGAGTCGGACATGCTGCTGCAGCCCGACCCCTCGACCTTCCAGATCCTGCCGTGGCGCGGCGACCAGGGACAGAGCTCCCGGATGTTCTGCGACGTGCTCACCCCGGACGGCCGCCCCGCCCCCGCCGACCCGCGGCACGTGCTGCGCCGCGTGCTGGACCGGGCCGCCGACCGGGGCTTCACGTGCTTCACCCACCCGGAGATCGAGTTCTACCTCCTGCAGTCGGACCAGCCCGGCCCGGACGGGGAGCCGGTGCCCGTGGACCGCGCGGGCTACTTCGACAACGTGCCCGGCTCCGACGCGGCCGACTTCCGCCGCGACGCCGTCAGCCTCCTCGAGGGGATGGGCATCTCCGTCGAGTTCAGCCACCACGAGAACGGCCCCGGCCAGAACGAGATCGACCTGCGCGCGGCGGACGCGCTCACGACGGCGGACAACGTGATGACGTTCCGGACCGTCGTCAAGGAGGTCGCCGCCGCCCAGGGCACCTACGCCACGTTCATGCCCAAGCCGTTCTCCCACCACCCGGGCTCCGGCATGCACACCCACTTCTCCCTCTTCGAGGGTGACGCGAACGCGTTCTACGACCCCGCGGACGAGTTCCGGCTCTCCGTCACGGGCCGCCGGTTCATCGCGGGCCTGCTGCGCCACTCCGTGGAGATCACCGCGGTGACCCACCAGTTCGTGAACTCCTACAAGCGCCTCTGGGGCGGGGGAGAGGCCCCGTCGTACACCTCGTGGGGGCACAACAACCGCTCCGCCCTCGTGCGCGTGCCCCTGTACAAGCCGGACAAGGCCGGCTCGGCCCGCATCGAGTACCGCGGCATCGACGCCTCGGCCAACCCGTACCTCGCCTACGCCCTGCTGATCGCGGCCGGGCTCAAGGGCATCGAGGAGGGCTACGAGCTGCCCGAGTCCGCCGCCGAGGACATCAGCGCGCTGACCACCCACGAGCGGCGCGTGCTCGGCCACGTCCCCCTGCCCGGCACCCTGCACGACGCCCTGCGCGCCGCCGAGGAGTCCGAGTTCGTGGCATCCGTTCTGGGCGAGCACGTCTTCGACGCCCTGCTGCGCAACAAGCGCCAGGAGTGGGACGACTACCGGGTGGAGGTCACGCCGTACGAGCTGCGGCGCTACCTCTCCGGCCTCTGAGGCGCCGGCCGTGTCCGCCCTGCCCGACGCGGCGACCGCCGACGCCCCGGACCGCCGCACCCTCGCGCACGCCGGCGTCGCCGACGCCGGCCGCGTGCAGACGCTGCTCACCTCGCCCGAGTTCGAGGGCGTGGACGTGCGTCCCCTTGTCGAGCTCCTCGGCCACGCCGCCGATCCCGACCGGGCCCTGCTGCTGTGGGTGCGCCTGGCCGAGCGCGAGCCCCGCGTCCACCACGCCCTCCGGGACCCCGAGACGACGGCCCGCCTGCTGCGGCTGCTCGGCGCCTCCGAGGCCCTCGGCGAGTTCCTCATCCGCCGTCCCGAGCAACTGGACCTCGTCCTCGACCCGGACGCGGCCGCCGCCACCGCGCCCGCCCTCGCCCAGCCCGACCCGACCGCCGGCGAGCCCTGGGGTGATGCGTCCGCCGCCCTGCGCCGCCTGCTCCTGGACTCGGTGGACGCCGACCCGGACGCCGACCGCCCCCTCGCGGCCGTCACCGGCAAGGACGCCGCCGTCGCCTTGCGCCGCGCCTACCGCCGCCAGCTGGCCGCGATCGCCCTGCGCGACCTCGACTCCGCCGAGCCCACGGCGGCCATGCCCTCGGTGGGCCGCTGGCTCGCGGACCTGGCCGGCGCCGCCGTGGACGCGGCGCTCGCCGTCTCACGGGCCGTCCTCACCGAGCGGGAGGGCCCCGTGGTGGACCGCGTGGACCTCGCCGTGATCGGCATGGGCAAGTGCGGCGCCGGCGAACTCAACTACGTCTCAGACGTGGACGTCGTGTTCGCCCACGCCGTCCGCGAGGCCGCGGACGGCGCGGACCCCGACGCCGAGGTCCCGGACGGGCCGCGCGCCGCCGCGCTCGCGGCCGAGCTGGCCGCGGGCATCGGCCGCGTGATCCAGGGCGCGGCCCCCGAGCCGGGACTGTGGGAAGTCGACGCCAACCTGCGTCCCGAGGGCAAGGACGGCGCCCTGAGCCGCACCGTGGAGTCCCACGCCGAGTACTACCGCCGCTGGGCCCACGGCTGGGAGTTCCAGGCCCTGCTCAAGGCCCGCCCCATCGCGGGCTCGCCACAGCTCGGCGAGCGCTACATCGCGGAAATCTGGCCCCGGGTGTGGGAGTCCTCCGCGCGCGACGGGTTCGTCGAGTCCGTCCGGGCCATGCGCGCCCGGGTCCTGGACACCCTCGCCCCCGCGGAGCGCGAGCGGGAGATCAAGCTCGGGCCCGGCGGCCTGCGCGACGTCGAGTTCACGGCCCAGCTGCTCCAGCTCGTGCACGGCCGTGCGGACGAGTCGCTGCGGGTGCGCGGCACGCTCGACGCGGTGCGGGCGCTGCACGCCGCCTCCTACGTCACCACGCGAGACGCGCGGGCGTTCGACGAGCACTACCGGTGGCTGCGCACCCTCGAGCACCGCATCCAGCTCGTGCACCTGCGGCGCACCCACCTGATGCCGGTCAAGGAAGAGGCCCGCCGCGTCGTCGCCCGGTCGATGCGCGGCGCCGCCGACCGGGGCCCCGCCACCGGCGAGGACCTCCAGGCCGAGTTCACGCGCGTGCGCCGCGCCGTGCGCGGTCTCCACGAGACCGTGTTCTACCGGCCGCTGCTGTCGACGACGGCCGCCCTGTCCGCCGAGGACGTGCGGCTGTCCGCGGAGGCCGTCCGCGACCGCCTGGCGGCGCTGGGCTACCGCGACCCGCAGGGCGCCCTGCGGCACATCGAGGCCCTCACGCAGGGCGTCTCGCGCCGGGCCGCGGTCCAGCGGCAGCTGCTGCCGGCCATGCTCGGCTGGTTCGCGCGGGGCGCCGACCCCGACGGCGGCCTGCTCGCCTTCCGCCGGCTCTCCGAGTCGCTGGGCGGCACGGCCTGGTATCTGCGGATGCTCCGCGACTCCTCGGACGCCGCCCGGCGGCTGTGCCTGGTCCTGTCCGGCTCCCGGTTCGTGGGGGACCTGCTCGAGCACTCGCCCGAGGCCGTGGCCTGGGTGGGGGACGACCGGGAGCTCGACCCCCGGGGCGCCATACAGCTCTGGCGCCAGGTCGACGCGCGGCTCGACCGCCGCGTGGCCGCGGAGGAGGCCCCCGCGGCCGTGCGCCATGTGCGGCAGGTGCGCCGCAGCGAGACCCTGCGCGTGGCCCTGGCGGACATCTCGGGGCTGCTGGACCTCGAGGCCGTCACCGGGGCCCTGTCGGACATCGACCAGATCACCGTCGTCGGCGCCCTGCGCGTGGCCTCGCGCGCCGTCGTCGGGGACGCCGACCCGCTCACCGACGTGCTCGTGGTGGCCATGGGCCGCCAGGGCGGCCGGGAGATCACCTACGGCTCGGACCTGGACGCCCTGTTCGTGCACCGGCCACGCCCCGGCGTCGACGAGGGGCGGGCGCGCGAGCAGGCCGAGGAGGTCGTGCGGACGCTGATGTCCCTGCTGCACCGCCCCGCGACCCCGCCGCTGCCCGGCGAGCGGCCGCTCGAGGTGGACGCCGACCTGCGCCCCGAGGGGCGCCAGGGGCCGCTCGTGCGCACCCTGGACTCGTACCGGGAGTACTACGGGCGCTGGGCGGAGATGTGGGAGCGTCAGGCGCTGCTGCGCGCCCGGCCCCTGGCCGGCGACGACGACCTGGCCACCGACTTCCGGCGGTGGGCCGACGGGGTCCGCTACGCCGGGGACCTGACCACCGCGGACGCGCGGGAGATCCGGCGCATCAAGGCCCGTGTGGAGGCCGAGCGCCTGCCCCGCGGCGCGGACCCCTCCCGGCACGTCAAGCTCGGCCGCGGCGGGCTCTCGGACGTGGAGTGGCTGGTGCAGTCCCTGCAGCTGCGCCACGCGGGAGAGGTCGAGGACCTGCGGGTCACCGGCACGCTGCCGGCCCTGCGGGCGATCGCCCGGCACGGGCTGCTGCCCGAGGCCGAGGTCGCCGTGCTGGAGGAGGCGTGGCTGCTGGCCACCCGGATCCGCGCCGCCCTGCTGCTGTGGACGGGCAAGGTCTCGGACGTGCTGCCCACGAACATGCGCGACCTCGAGGCCGTGGCCCGCCTCAGCGGGGTGGGCACGGCCGGCGGGGAGCTCGAGGAGCGCTACCTGCGGGTGACCCGCCTGGCCCGTCAGGTGTTCGAGACCCGGTTCTACGGGCTCTGAACGACGCCGGCCCGCCACCTCGACGGGGTGGCGGGCCGGCCGTGCTCCGGTGTCGCGAGCGCCGGCTCAGGCGCGCACGACGTGCTCCCCGAGCAGCTCCAGGGTGCGTCGCCGCACGCCGGCGTCCTGGGCCGCCGTCGTGATGATCAGCTCGTCCGCCTGGACCCGCGCCGCGAAGTCGTGCAGCCACGCCGCCGTCGTCGGGCCGGTGCCCACGGCCGTGCACTCGAGCATCCCGAGCACCTGCTGACCGGCGGGGGAGTGCAGCAGCATCTCGACCTCGTCGTCGGTGAGGGTGCGGCCCCGGCCGAGCATCATCCGGATGCGCGCCCGCTGCGCGGCCTGCCACTCCCGCTCGGCCACCTCCTCGGTGTCCGCGGCGATCACGTTGGCCGCCGCGATGAAGTGCGGCTCCGCGAGGGCCTCGGAGGGCTCGAAGTGCTCCCGGTACAGGCGCGCCGCATGCTCGAGCATCTGCGGTGCGAAGTGGCTCGCGAACGCGTAGCCCAGGCCGAGCTGCGCGGCCAGCTGGGCGCCGAACGCCGAGGAGCCGAGGATGTACAGCGGCACGTTGGTGCCCTTGCCGGGGTAGGCGTCGATGCCGGGGATCAGGCTCTGGCCGGTGAGGTAGCCCTGCAGCTCGAGCACGTCCTGCGGGAAGCGCTCGGCCGCCGACGGATCCCGGCGCAGCGCCTGCAGCGTCCGCTGGTCGGTGCCGGGGGCGCGACCCAGGCCCAGGTCGATGCGGCCGGGGTGCAGCTCGGCCAGGGTGCCGAACTGCTCGGCGATCACCAGCGGCGAGTGGTTGGGCAGCATGACGCCGCCGGAGCCGAGGCGGATCGAGTCGGTGTGCGCGGCCACGTGCGCGATGAGTACGGCCGTGGCGGAGGAGGCGATGGAGGGCATGTTGTGGTGCTCCGCGTACCAGACGCGCCGGAAGCCGGCGGCCTCGGCGACGCGGGCCTGCTCCACGGATTCGGCGAAGGCTTCGCCCATCGGGGCGCCGTCGCGGACGAGGGCGAGGTCCAGCAGGGACAGCGGCAGGGGGGTGGGGGCGGTGTGCTCGGTCATGGTGCTCCTGGTCTGCGGGCCGCCCGGCCGGGCGGAGGTCTCCACAGATCCAGCGCCCACCGGCCCCGGACTATTCCGCGGCCGGGCACGACGACGGCCGCCCGCCTCCGGCGTGGGAGACGAACGGCCGTCGTCGGGGCCGCGGCGGGCGGATCAGACCGAGTAGTACAGCTCGAACTCGTAGGGGTTCGGGCGCAGGGCCAGCGGGGCGATCTCCATCTCGCGCTTGTACGCGATCCAGGTCTCGATCAGCTCCTCGGTGAACACGTCGCCGGCCAGGAGGAACTCGTGGTCCTCCTCGAGGGCGTTCAGGGCCTCGTCCAGGGTGGCGGGTGCCTTCTGGATGTCGGCGGCCTCCTCGGCCGGCAGCTCGTAGAGGTCCTTGTCGATCGGCTCGGCCGGCTCGATGCGGTTGCGGATGCCGTCCAGGCCGGCCATCAGCTGCGCGGCGAACGCGAGGTACGGGTTGCCCGAGGCGTCCGGGGCGCGGAACTCGATGCGCTTGGCCTTCGGGTTGGAGCCGGTGATCGGGATGCGGATGCCCGCCGAGCGGTTGCCCTGCGAGTAAACCATGTTCACGGGGGCCTCGAAGCCCGGCACCAGGCGGCGGTAGGAGTTCACCGTGGGGTTGGTGAAGGCCAGGACCGCGGAGGCGTGCTTCAGCAGGCCGCCGATGTACCAGCGGGCGGTGTCCGAGAGGTTCGCGTAGCCCTTCTCGTCGAAGAACAGCGGCTCGCCGCCGTTCCACAGGGACTGGTGGCAGTGCATGCCGGAGCCGTTGTCGCCGAAGACGGGCTTGGGCATGAAGGTCGCGGACTTGCCGAACATGTTGGCGACGTTCTTGACGACGTACTTGAACTTCTGCAGGTCGTCCGCCGAGTGGGTCAGCGTGTTGAAGCGGTAGTTGATCTCCGCCTGGCCCGCGGCGCCCACCTCGTGGTGGGAGCGCTCTACCTCGAGGCCGACCTCGGCCAGGACCGAGCAGATCTCGTCGCGCAGGTCGGCCTGCTTGTCCGTGGGGGAGACGGGGAAGTAGCCGCCCTTGAGGCCGGTCTTGTGGCTCAGGTTGCCGCCCTCGTCCTCGCGGGAGGCGTTCCACCAGGCCTCGTCCGAGTCCACGGCGTAGAACGAGCCGCGGGGGGAGGACTCGTAGCGGACGTCCTCGAAGATGAAGAACTCGGCCTCGGGGGCGAAGAACGCCGTGTCGGCGATGCCGGAGGAGCTCAGGTAGGCCTCCGCGCGCTGGGCCACGCCGCGCGGGTCGCGCAGGTAGGGCTCGCCGGTGCGGGGGTTCACGATGGAGAAGTTCATCGTGAGGGTCTTGCGGACCCGGAAGGGGTCCACGAAGGCCGTCGCGACGTCCGGGATGAGCTGCATGTCGGACTCGGCGATGCCGGCGAAGCCCCGGATCGAGGAGCCGTCGAAGAGCTGGCCCGTGACGAAGAAGTCCTCGTCGACGCTCGAGGCGGGCACGTTGAAGTGGTGCTGCATGCCGGGGAGGTCGGTGAAGCGGACGTCGACGAACTCGATCCCCTCATCCTTGATGTACGCGAGGACGTCCGCGGGGGAGGTGAACATGGTGCGCTCCTGTGGTCGTGACGATGGTGGCATGTCCGGCACGGCGGCGCTGGCGTGGCGGGTGTCATCACCCTACTTGCCCGGCGGCCTCCGTGGGCGTCGGTGACGCCCCACGGCGAGCCTCGCGGTTCCGCGCCGGTAGGCTGGGCCGGTGGCACGCAGAGCACCCGACCCCGCGCAAGAGCCCGAACCGACCCGCCGCGACGAGCCGCTGATCACCCGGCGCGACCTCGCCGGCTGGGTGGACGGTCCGGGCGGCGGCCTGGCCGGCGGCCGCTGGCCGGGGGACCTGCTGGGCCTGCCCGAGCACGGCCCGACCTCGATGGCCACTGCGGCCCGCCGCGCCGTCGCCCTCGTGATCGACTGGTTCCTGGCCCTGGGCGTGTCCTGGCTGCTCTTCGACTCCGACGCGATCGCCACCCTGATGGTCTTCGCCACCATGCACATCCTGGGCATCACCCTGCTGGCCACCACCGTGGGCAAGGCCGTGTGCCGCACCCAGGTGGTGCGCCTCGGCGGCCGGACCGCCCCCGTGCACCGCGTGGTGGTGCGCACGGCGCTGCTGTGCCTCGTGCTGCCGGCCGTCGTCGTCGGCCCGGACGGCCGCGGCATGCACGACAAGGTCGCCGGCACCGTCGAGATCCGCATGTGAGCGCACCGGCCCGCGCCGGACGACGCCGGATCCGACTCGACGCGAGGCCGGACACGACGAAAGGGGGGCGCCCCGCCGAATCCTCGGCGGGGCGCCCCCCTTTCGCGCGGGTGCGTCGGCGCTCAGCGGCCGCGCATGGCGCGCCGGCTCGGGCGCACCTTGTTCGGGTCGACGCCCTTGGGGATGGGCAGCCGGTTGGTGTTGAGCGCGGTCAGACGCTTGTCCACGGCCTGGACCTCCTGCGCCGTGAGGGCCTTCTTCATGCCCTTGAGCGTGCCGGGCAGCTCGTGCAGCGGGACCTGGCCCTGGCCGTTGCCGGACTCCACCACGGTGACGGGCACGCCGGGCAGGAAGCGGCGCATGGCCTTCTCCTCCTTGACCACCAGCGCGGCGACGCGGGGGGAGGGGCCCTCCGTCACCAGCACCACGCCCGGCCGGCCCACGGCGCGGTAGACGAGGTCCTGGGTCTTCGGATTCACGGCGGCCGGCTGCTCGGGCACGATCCAGCCGCGGCCCAGCGTGGAGAGCGCGGCGCCGGCGGCGCCGGGGCGGCCCTCGAGCTGGGCGAACCCGGCGCGGCGCGCCTTCCGGTTCAGGATGACGACGGCGGCGAGCACACCGAACGGGATCGCGATGAGCAGCCACGTGATCCAGTTGTCCAGCAGCAGGCCGATGACGAGGCCGACGACGAGGGCGGCCAGGAAGGCCAGCAGCATCCACAGACCGACCTTGGGGTCGTGCGCCTTGGTCATGGCGTAGGCCTGCTTGAGCTGGGAGATCACGCCCGGGCCCTTCGCGGCGCGCTTGTCCCGGCGCTGGGCCTTCGTCTGCTCCTTCTCGTGGCGGCGACGCTCGCGCTGCATGGCCTTGACCTCCTTGACCGTGGCGGAGGTGGAGCCGGAGGAGGATGCGGGGGGCTGGCTGTTCTTCGTCATGACGGGATCCAGTCTAGTCGGGCGGCTCAGGACATCTGGGCGACGACAGCGGAGGCCTCCTGGCGGGCGGTCTTCTCCCCGGCCAGGTGCGCCAGGTTCTCCGGCAGGGTCCGGCCGAGGCGCTGCATGGCCTGCGCGTAGAGCTTGCCCGCGCGGTACGACGAGCGCACCAGCGGGCCCGCCATGACGCCCTGGAAGCCGATCTCCTCGGCGCGCTGGGACCACTGGACGAACTCCTGCGGCTTCACCCAGCGGTCGATGGGGTGGTGCAGCTTCGAGGGCCGCACGTACTGCGTGATGGTGATGATGTCGCAGCCGGCCTCGTGCAGGTCCACCAGGGCCTGGTCGATCTCGTGGTCCTCCTCGCCCATGCCCAGGATGAGGTTGGACTTGGTGACGAGCCCGTCGGCCTTGGCCATCGTGAGCACCTTGAGGGACTTCTCGTATGTGAAGGCCGGGCGGATGCGCTTGAAGATGCGCGGCACCGTCTCCAGGTTGTGCGCGAACACCTCGGGCCGCGCGTCGAACACCTGCTGGACGAGCTCCGGCACCGCGCCGAAGTCCGGCGGCAGGATCTCGACGCCGGTCCCCGGGTTGAGCGCGTGGATGCGGCGGATGGTCTCCGCGTAGAGCCACGCCGCGCCGTCCTTCTGGTCGTCACGGGCCACGCCCGTGACGGTGGCGTACCGCAGGTCCATCTCGCGGATGTTCTCGGCGACCTTCTGCGGCTCCTCCATGTCCAGGGGACGCGGCTTGCCGGAGGTGATGTCGCAGAAGTCACACCGGCGGGTGCAGATGTCGCCGCCGATGAGGAACGTGGCCTCGCGGTCCTCCCAGCACTCGAAGATGTTGGGGCAGCCGGCCTCCTCGCACACGGTGTGCAGGCCGGCGGACTTGACCTTGTTCTTCAGGCCGATGTACTCGGGGCCCATGTGGACCTTGGCC
Organism: Micrococcus sp. 093350064-1; assembly: GCF_053627955.1. Taxonomy (NCBI): domain Bacteria; kingdom Bacillati; phylum Actinomycetota; class Actinomycetes; order Micrococcales; family Micrococcaceae; genus Micrococcus; species Micrococcus sp. 093350064-1. Next base: position 289,832 of record NZ_JBSEYU010000003.1, on the reverse strand, counting down.
TTGATCCACTCGGGCTTGCGCTCGACGGGCACCTCGGCGTTGCGCGCCTCCACGCGCAGCAGGCGGCGTCCTTCGGGGGCGAGGCTCATGCGGGGATTCCTTCCGTGGGGGTGACGGCGATGAAGGCCGGCCCGAGCTCGTCCAGATGACGGGTGAGCACCGGGACGACGTCGGCCGGCGTGATGGTCCGGCCCGTCTCGACCGACAGGGTGGTGGTGGCGGCGTCCGTGATGCCGCACGCGATGATCCCCTCGTAGGGGGCCAGGGAGTTGGAGCAGTTCAGCGCGAAGCCGTGCATGGAGACGCCGTCGTGGATGGACAGGCCGATGGCGCCGACTTTGCGGTCCGGGCGGGCCGTGCCGTCGTCGTCCCGGTCCGCGAGGACCCAGATGCCCGCCCGCCCGTCCACGCGGACGGCCGTGACGCCGAACTCGGCGGCGGTGCGGATCAGCAGCTCCTCGAGGAACCAGACGTAGTCCTTGACGTGGGCACGGTCGCGCAGTCGGACCACGGGGTAGCCGACCAGCTGGCCCGGGCCGTGCCATGTGATCTTGCCGCCGCGGTCCACGTCCACGACGGGGGCGCCGTCCGTGGGGCGCTCGGCGTCCTCGGTGCGGCGACCGGCCGTGTAGACGGCTTCGTGCTCCAGGAGGAGGAACTCGCCGTCGGAGCGGCCGGCGACGACGTCCGCGTGCAGGGCGCGTTGGGCGTCCCAGGCGGCGTGGTAGTCCACCAGGTCGGGCGCCAGGCCGAGCACGCGCAGGGGCGGCAGAAGGGTCTCGGGCATGACGTCCACTGTAGTCCTCGGGCCCGGACCTGTGGACAACCGCCGTGACGCCCGGGGACATGCGGCACCCTGGGATGGAACGGACGGCGTGGCGGAGAGGGGAGCCGGATGCGGGACTGGGACGAGGCGGACGGCGGCGCGGCCGGACGCGTCGGCGGCGGGCCGGAGACGGAACCGGAGAGGACGTCGGAGCCGGGCACGGCTGCGCCGCGCGCCCCGGGCTGGGCACCCGTCCGGCTGCTCGGCGCGGGCGCCCAGGCGGAGGTCTGGCTCGTCGAGGACGGCCGGGGCGTCCGGTCCGCCCTGAAGGTGCCCCGCGCCGGCGCGGCGCCGGACGCCCTGGCGGCGGAGGCGCAGGCCGGACGGGTCGCGCATCCCCATCTGCTGCGCGTGCTCGGCGTGGTGGAGACGGACCGGGGCCTCGGGGTCCTCACCGAGCACCGCGCGGCCGGCACGCTGCAGGACATGGTGCAGCGGGTCGGACCCCTGAGCCCGGGGCAGGCCGTCACCGTGCTCGTCCCGATCGCGCAGGCTCTCGCGTGCCTTCACCGCGAGGGGGTGGTGCACGGCGACGTGTCCCCGGCGAACGTCCTGTTCGGCGTCGACGGCAGCCCGGCCCTCGCCGACCTCGGCGTCGCCCGCGTGGTCGGCGGGGCGTCGGGGGCCGGGGCGACGCCGGGCTTCGCGGCCCCCGAGGCGCTCGCCGCGGTGCAGGGGGCCGGGGCGGAACCGGGGGCGTCTCCGGCGGTGGGGGCGCCGAGTGACGTCCATGCGTGGGCCGCCCTGGGCTGGTACGCGCTCACCGGTCGGGCGCCGGGCGCCGCCGGGCATCGGGCGCCGCTGCCCGTCCTGGTCCCCGAAGCGTCCCCCGAGCTCGCGCTGCTGCTCGATGCGGCGCTCTCCCCGGACCCGGCGGCGCGGCCGAGTGCGGAAGAGGCCGCCGCCGCCGTATACGCGACGGCCCGGCCCGAGCCGGTCCCGCTGGGAGAGGCCGCCCCCGCCGAGGTGGCGCACCTGCTGCCCACGGTGCTGCCGGGCTCCGGGCCCACGCGGCGACGCCGGGGACGACGCGCGGCTCCGGGACGGCGCGCGCTCGTGCGCCGACGGGGGGCGGCGCCACGCCGGGGCGTCCTCGTGGCCGCCGGGCTGGCCACCGCGCTGGCCGTCGGCGGCGGCACCGTGGGGCTGTGGTGGCCGGCGTCCCTGGGCGACGCGACGGAGGGGGAGCCGGAGCCGGCGGGCGCGGTGCCGGCCGGCACCTCGGTGGACGCGGCGCGCCCGGCGGACGGGACGCCGGAGAGCGGGACGCCGGCGAGGGTGCCGGACGCGGGTGCCCCCGGGGAGGACGCCGCCGGTGAGGACGCCGTCGACGTGGGCGAGGCGCTGGCCGCGGTCGGCCAAGCCCGGACGGCCGCGCTCATCGACCCGGAGCCTGCGCGACTGGACGCCTACGCCGTGCCCGGGGGACCGGCGTGGGAGAACGACCGGGATCTGCTGCGCCGGCTGACGGACGAGGGGTTCGCCTTCTCCGGCCTCGAGGTGACGGTGGAGCAGGCCGGACCCGCCCGGCGGGCCGGGGACGACGCGCTGCGTGTCGACGCCGTGCTCCGGACGTCGGCCCACACCGTGCTGGACCGCGTCGGACGCGTGGCGGCCCACCGGGAGGCGACGGCCGAGGAGGTCGTGCTGGTCCTGCGCAGCGGCCACGGAGAGGGCCCCGAGGGGCGGGACGGCGGCGCGGCGGGTCGGACGTGGCGGGTCGAGACCGTCGATCCGCGCTGACCCCGGGCCCGGATCCAGCGCCGGAGGCCGGCGGTCCAGACGGGGGGACGCCGCGGGCCCCGGGGAGAAGCTCCCCGGGGCCCGCGGCGTGGTGCGGCGTCAGCCGCCTGGGCTGATCACTGCCAGAGGACGGCGACCAGGATGTTCACCAGGCCCAGACCGCCCACCGCGTGGGCCAGGCCCGTGGGCACGACCTCCCCGCGGTTGGACTTGCGGCGGCCGATCAGGGCGGCCACGAAGACGATGACGCCGATCAGGAACTTGACGCCCAGCTTCATGTGGTTCGGCTCCCCGCTCATGGCGAGGCCGAAAAGCACCACGCCGGAGACGATCATGCCCACGGAGCCCCACCACTGCGAGGTGGTGACGGTCGGGTTGCGGAAGTGCGCGAACCAACCGCCCACGATCGCTGCGGCGGACACGATGTGCACGGCCACCAGGATGCTGTGCAGGATATCCACAGTCCTTCTCCCTTTCCGTCAGAGACCCAGCTCGTTGGCGAACTCGCCGCCCTCGAGACGCTGACGCAGCGTCGTCAGGAAGCGGCCCGCGTCGGCCCCGTCCACCAGGCGGTGGTCGTAGGTCAGGGACAGGTACATCATGTGGCGGATGGCGATCGAGTCGTTGCCGTCCGCGTCGGTCACCACCATGGGGCGCTTGACGATCGCACCGGTGCCCAGGATCGCGACCTGCGGCTGGTTGATGATCGGCGTGTCGAACAGCGCGCCCACGGAGCCGATGTTCGTGATCGAGAACGTGCCGCCCGAGAGCTCGTCCGGCGAGATCTTGTTCGTGCGGGTGCGCTCGGCCACGTCGGCGATCTTCTGGGCGAGGCCCGTCAGGTTCAGGGAGCCGGCGTCCTTGATGACGGGCACCAGCAGCCCCTTCTCCGTGTCCACGGCGATCGCGATGTCCTCGGACGCGTGGTAGGTGATCTCCTTGTTGTCCTCGGAGAACGACGCGTTCAGCTTGGGGTGCTGCTTGAGGGCCTCGGCGACCGCCTTGGTGATGAACGGCAGGTACGTCAGGTTCACGCCGGCCTGCTGCTGGAAGGAGGCCTTGGCCTTCTTGCGCAGCTGCACGATGCGGGTGACGTCCACCTCGTGCACCTGGGTCAGCTGGGTGGACAGGTCGAGGGACTCGCGCATGCGCTGGGCGATGACCTGGCGGATGCGCGGCGCCTTCTCCACCTCGCCGCGGACCGAGGGGTCCACGGAGGAGCTCGCGGCCGGGGCGGACGCAGCGGCCGGGGCGGACGACGGGGCGGCAGCCTCGGAGGCATGCTCGGCCGGAGCCTCGGACCCGCCCGCGGCGGCCTGCGAGGCCAGCGCGGCGGCGAGCACGTCCTGCTTGCGGATGCGGCCGCCGACGCCCGTGCCGCGAACCGTGGACAGGTCCACGTTGTTCTGGTGGGCCAGGCGGCGCACCAGCGGGGTCACGTAGCCCTGGCCGGGCTCGGTGGCGGAGGGCGCCTCGGCGGACTCGGCCTGCGCGGAGTCGCGCTCAGCGGACTCGCGCCGGGAGGCCTCCTCGGACGGAGACGCCTCCGGCGTCTTCTCCGACTTCTCGGCGCCGGCGGCCTCGGCGGCCTCCTCGGTCTCCTCGGGGGCCTCGGCCTCGGTCGCCTTGTCCTCGATCTCCTCGGCGGACGCCTCGTCCTGACCGGAGGAGCCCTCCGACGGGGCGGAGCCGCCGCCGGCGGAGCCGGAGCCGACGAGTGCGAGGACGGCGCCCACCTCGACGGTGTCGTCCTCCTCCGCACGGATCTCCAGGAGGGTGCCCGCCACGGGGGAGGGGATCTCGGTGTCGACCTTGTCGGTGGAGACCTCGAGCAGCGGCTCGTCGACCTCGACTTCGTCGCCGACGGACTTCAGCCAGCGGGTCACGGTGCCCTCGGTCACGGACTCGCCCAGCGCGGGCAGGGTGACCTCGGAGGCCTCGCCGCCGGCCGACGGGGCCCCGTCCGAGCCCTGGTCGGTGGAGGCGCGCTCCTCCGGAGCCGGCTCGCCTGCGGGCTCCTGCTGGGCGTCGTCCTGCTGCGCCTCCTCGACGGCGGGCTCCTCGGCCGCGGCGTCGTCCTCCGACGCGTCGGCGGAGCCGCCGCCGGAGCCGTCGCCGATCGTGGCCAGCGGGGCGCCGACCTCGACCGTGTCGTCCTCCTCGACCAGGATCTCCTCGAGCACGCCGGCCACGGGGGACGGGATCTCGGTGTCGACCTTGTCGGTGGAGACCTCCACCAGGGGCTCGTCGACGGCGACCTCGTCGCCGACGGCCTTGAGCCAGCGGGTCACGGTGCCCTCGGTGACGGATTCGCCCAGGGCGGGCAGGTTCACGGTTTCAGACATGGTTCCGATGCTCCTCATGAGGGGTGGGCGCCGGGGGCGCCCACCCGGGGTTGCGAGGTGGGCCCGACGCACGGGCCCGGGATGGTCAGTGCGGTGGGTCAGCTGTGCAGCGGGTGGCCGAACAGGGCCATGGCGGCCTCGCCCAGGGCCTCGTTCTGCGTGGGGTGCGCGTGCACGAACTGGGCGACGTCCTCGGGGTAGGCCTCCCAGTTCACGATGAGCTGCGCCTCGCCGATCTGCTCGCCGATGCGCTTGCCGATGCCGTGCACGCCCACGATCGGGCCGTTCTTCTGGCGGATCATCTTGATGATGCCGCCGGTGCCGAGGATCGAGGACTTGCCGTTGCCGGCCAGGTTGTACTCGGCGACCTCGACGTTGTCCTTGCCGAACTCCTCCTCCGCCTTGGGCTGGGTGTAGCCCACGGACATGATCTCCGGCTCGGTGAAGGTGACCTTCGGGATGTTGATGTCCTCGACGACCATCGGCTTGTTGCCGGCGATCTCCTCGGCCACGAAGATGCCCTGCTGGAAGCCGCGGTGCGCCAGCTGCAGACCGGGAACGATGTCGCCCACGGCGTAGATGTTGCCGACGCCGGTGTGCAGACGCTCGTCGGTGAGGACGAAGCCGCGGTCCATCTTGACGCCCTGCTCCTCGTAGCCGAGGCCCTCGGTGTTCGGGCCGCGGCCGACGGCGACGAGGCAGACCTCGGCCTCGAACTCCTTGCCGTCCGCGAGGGTCACCTTGACGCCCGAGTCGGTCTCCTCGACCTTGTCGAAGAACGTGCCCAGGTTGGTCTTGATGCCCTTCTTCTTGAACTCGCGCTCGAGGACCTTGATGATCGCCGGGTCCTCGTTGGGGACCAGGGTCTTCAGGCCCTCGATGATGGTGACGTCGACGCCGAAGGAGTTCCACAGGGACGCGAACTCGGAGCCGATGACACCGCCGCCGAGCACGATGGCCGACTTCGGGGTGTAGTCCAGCTCGAGGGCCTCCGTGGAGGTCATGATCTTCTTGGAGATGGGCAGGCCCATGGTCTTGGCCACGGAGCCGGAGGCCAGCACGATGTTCTCCGCCGTGTAACGGGTGCCGTCGACCTCGACCTCGTTCTTCGAGACGAGCTTGCCCTCGCCCTCGATGACCTGGACCTTGCGCATCTTCAGCAGGCCGGCCAGGCCCTTGTGCTTGCCGGCGACGATGCCGTCCTTGTAGTCGCGCACCTTCGCCATGTCCACGGACTCGAGGGTCGCGTTGACGCCGAACTTGGCGGCGTTGCGGGTCTCATCGGCCACCTCGGCGGCGTGCAGGTAGGCCTTCGTGGGGATGCAGCCCCAGTGCAGGCAGGTGCCGCCGACCTTGGACTTCTCCACGAGGGCGACGGACTTGCCGTACTGCACGGAACGCAGGGCTGCGGCGTACCCGGCGGAGCCACCGCCGAGGACGAGGACGTCGAATTCCTGAGCGGTTGCCTTGTCGGCCACGGTGTTGCTCCTTGGTGCTGGGGTCGGTGGATCGTGGTGGTGGTGCGTCACCGCCACCCCCGGCCGTCGGCGGCGGGCCGCGCGGCCGGGGACGCGGTGGACATCGGGACCAACCTTACCGGGCACGCCCCTCGATGAGACCCACCAGGGTCCGCACCATCACGCCGGTGGCGTCCTGCGGGGTGTAGCCGTACGCGGCCGACTCGTTGAAGGAGGGGCCGGCGATGTCGAGGTGGGCCCAGGGGGTCCGTGCGGCGGCGTCGCCCTCCGACCGTCCGGCGTCGACGAATTCGCGCAGGAAGGTGGCGGCGGTCATCATGCCGCCGAAGCGGTCGCCCATGTTGGAGATGTCCGCAACGCGCGAAGTGAGCGAGGCGCGCAGCTGCTCCGGCAGGGGCATGCCCCACGCGAGCTCCCCGGCCGCGTCGGCCGCGGCGACGACCTCGTCGCGCAGCGCGTCGTCACCCATGACGCCCGTGTGGCGCACGCCGAGGGCGACCAGCTGGGCACCGGTGAGGGTGGCCACGTCGAGCACCGCGTCGGGTCGCTCGTCGGTGGCCGCCACGAGGGCGTCGGCCATGACGACGCGGCCCTCGGCGTCCGTGTTCATGACCTCCACGGTCTTGCCGCCGTACATCGTGATGACGTCGGACGGGCGGATGGCGGTGCCCGAGGGCATGTTCTCGGCCAGCGCCAGCCAGCCGGTCACCTTCACAGGGACGTCCAGGGCCGCGGCGGCGCGCACGACGGCGAAGACGGTGGCGGCGCCGGCCATGTCCGACTTCATCGTCATCATCGAGGCGGCGGGCTTCAGCGAGATGCCGCCCGTGTCGAAGGTGATGCCCTTGCCCACCAGCGCGATGTGCGCGGCGGCGTCGGCCGGCGCGTGCTCGATGCGCACGAGCCGCGGCGGGCGGGAGGAGCCCTGGCCGATCGCGAGGATGCCGCCGAAGCCCTCGGCGCGCAGGCGGTCCTCGTCCCACACGTCCACGCTCACGGACGAGTCCGCGAGGTCCTCCGCGACGGCGTCCGCGAACGTGGCCGGGTAGAGGTGCGAGGGGGCCGTGTTCACCAGGTCGCGCACGGCGCAGACCGCGTCGCCCACGACGGCGGCCCGGCGCAGCACGGGGTCGGCGTCCGCGGCGGCGAGCGGGGTGACGACCTCGACCTCGCGGACGGGACGGGACGTGTCCGTCTCGGCGCGGGCGCGCTCGGACTTCTGGGCGGTGAAGGCGTACGCGCCCAGGACGGCGCCCTCGGCGACGGCGGCCAGTCGGGCCGGGGTGTCGGCCGGCAGGGCCAGGGCCACGGCGTCGGTGCCGGCCAGGGAGCGCACGGCAGCCCCGGCGGCGCGGCGCAGGGACTCGTCCGCGGCCTCGCCGTCGTCGTCCAGACCGCCGACGCCGGCCAGGACCAGCAGCGGCACCGGCACGCCGCCCAGGCCCGGCAGGCGATGGACCTCGTCCTCGGCGCCCCGCACGCCCAGCAGCTCGAACGAGGCCTCGAGGGCGGTGGCCGCCTCGGCCGGCAGCGCGTCCGTCAGGAGCACGGGGCCGTCCGGGCCGGTGCCCACCCCCACCACGAGGGCGGAGGCGGTCAAGTCCTCCAGGGCGCGGGCGGTCAGGGTCGGGCGGTCCAGGGTGATCACGGACGGGCCTCTCTTCCGGGGGTGGGGGATGCGCCCGGCGGGGTGGGCCGGGCCGTCCCGCGTCATCCTAGCCAGAGGGCTCGCGCGCCCGTCCAGGGCGCGCGGGCGCGGAATAGGAGGGTGCCGTGCCGTGGTTGACTGACGCCAGAGGACAGGGAGGGATCCGCGTCCGCCGCCATCCGGGCGGCGGGGACGGCTCTCCCGCAGACGGACCACCGGAAGGGGAACGAGACGTGCAGGACGCCGCGCCGCTGTACACCCGTCATGAGGGGGCGCCCGTGCCCCCCGGCCTGGGCATGCTCGTGGCCCTGACCGGGCACATGGACGCGGGCCGGGTCGCTCGGCAGGTGCGGGCCGCGCTGCACGAGCACCTGACCCATCGGACCGTCGTCTCCTTCGACGTCGACTCGATGTTCGACTACCGCGCCCGGCGTCCCCGGCTCCGGTTCGACCGGGACCGCTACCGTGATCTGCGCCTGCCCGCGCTCGAGGTGCAGCTGGTCGAGGACCTGCTCGGCCACCCCTTCCTGCTGCTGTCCGGCCCCGAGCCGGACTTCCGGTGGCAGGCGGTGACGGAGGCCGTGCTCGGCCTCGCGCAGGAGTGGGAGGTGGACTCGCTCACCTTCCTCGACGCGGCCCCGCTGCCCGTGCCGCACACGCGGCGGCTCGGGGTCACGACCCACGGGTCCCGCGCCGACGCCGTCGAGGGGCTGTCCACCTGGAGCCCGGAGGCGGACATCGTCGCGGGGCTGCTGCAGATGCTCGAGCTGCGCGCCGAGGAGGCGGACCTGCCGACGGCGGGCTACACCGTCCATGTGCCGCACTACGTGGCCGAGGCGTCCTTCCCCCAGGCGGCCGTGGCCGCGCTCGAGTACGCGGGGGCCGCCATGGGGCTCATGCTGCCCTCGGACGACCTGCGAGACGCCTCGCGGGACATCGAGGCCGAGCTGGAGCGCCAGGTCTCCGGGTCCGGGGAGATCCAGCAGATGATCGCCGGCCTGGAGCGCAACTACGACCAGAACGCCGAGGACCAGGAGCGGTCGTTGCTCGAGACCGAGCAGGGCCTGCCCGACGGCGACGAACTCGCCTCCGCCGTCGAGGCGTACCTCGCCGCGCGGGACGCCGGCGGCGGGTCCGCTCCTGCACAGGAGGACGGACCCGGCCGTCCGTCCACCGGCGACGGGGACTGATCCCACCGCGGGCGCCCGGTCGGCCAGGGTGGCGGCATGGAAGCCCCCACCTCACTCGACGTCCCCGTCCTGCCGGCCCGCGGCCCGGAGGACCTGCTCGCCTACGTCGGCCACGCCCTCGGGCGGTTGCCCGAGGGCAGCCTGGTCCTCCTCACCCTGCGCGACGGGCGCCTGCGCGCCGTGGTGCGGGTCGACCTGCCTCCCGAGGAGGTCGACGTCGGCGCCTGGGCCTGCGCCGTGGCCGAGGTGTGCCGGCGGGACGCAGCCGCGGACGCGACGCTCTGCCTCGCGCTGCCGGACGGCGCCCGGGCCACGCTCGCCCGTCCCGGCTGGGCCGCGGCGCTCGACGACGCCCTGGCGTCCGCGGGTCGCCCCCTGACCGCGGCCTGGACGTGCGCGCGGGGACGGGCGCGCCCCTGGTGGGGGAGCGGCGTCGCCGAGGAGGGCCCGCTCGACCCCCGAGCCGCGCCGCTGTCCCTGCACCTGATGACCCGCGGTTCGGTCTGGGACCGTGCAGCAGTGCCCGACCCGGTCCCGCGCCGCGGTCCCGCGGCGGCCCGGGCCGACGACGCGCGGTGGCGGCCTCCCGAGCAGGACGCGCCCGCGGCACGCCGCGCGTGGCTGGCGCAGTGGGAGTCGGTGCTGACCGGCGCGGCTCGTGACCGCGGCGCGCCCGCACCGGCCGTGCTGGGCTCGCCGCTGACGCGTCCGGCCTGGCGCGACGGCCTGCTGCTCCATGCCGCCGCGCCGTCCGGCGCGGCCACGGGGGATCCGGGGGACGAGGAACGGATCCTCACCGCGGCCTCGGGCCGGGCGCCGGCCTGGGATCGGCTGGACGCCCTGCGGGCGGGGCTGCGCGCGCTCGTGCCCGTCGCGACGCCGGCTGTGGCGGCGCAGGCCCTGGCGCTGGCCGGGTGGGTCGGCTGGGCCCGCGGCCACGGCTCCGACGCGGACGCCCACCTGACCGCGGCGGCGGCGCTGAGTCCCGGCGACCCGTTCGTCTCCGTCCTGCGACGCATCGTGGCCGCGGGGTGCGTCGCAGGCTGGGCGACCGACCCGGCCACCGCGTGGCGGCCCGACGGTGGCCGCCCATGAGAGAATGATGCGGCTTCACGACGGCACGGCCGACCGCAGCCCGTTTCCCGGGTGCGGAATAGATCGGTCTCAGCCGTCGTTGGCACTCACGGACCCTGCAGTCGGCGGGCCCGGACGACGTCGGTCGTCCGAGGCCGCGACTTGACAGGGTCACGTGTCTATGGACTGCAAGGATCCGCGGGTGGCCGCGGACGAGACGGAAAGGCCTCGAGTGACCACTTCGACGACCAGCGGTGTGCAGGACGGCAAGGAGACCACTGCCTCCGAGGCCACGACCACGCGCACCCGCTCCACGGCAGCCAAGAAGTCGGCAGCCACGAAGAGCGCCACGACCAAGGGCGCCACGACGCGGACGACCGCGACGAAGTCGGCGGCGACCAAGACCGCTGCCACGCCGACGGCCAAGAAGAAGGCGACCCGGAAGCCCACCGCGGCCAAGACCACCGCCACGGCCAAGACCACCGCCGCGAAGAAGACCGCCACGACCGGGGGCAAGAAGGCCACCGCGTCCGCCGCCTCCGCCGAGCAGGCCGAGGACGACGAGGAGCTCGTCCAGGCGCGCGAGCGCACCGAGGCCGCGGACGCCGTCGAGGAGGACGTGGTGGCGGACGAGACCGCCACCGAAGACTCTGATGATGAGGACGCGGACGGCTCGGACGCTCCGGAGCGTCCGGCGATGGACGCGGAGGCCGTGACCGGCACGACGGCCGCCACAGGCCAGAAGGTGGCCCAGTCCAAGGGCGCGTTCGTCATGGACGACTCCGAGGACGACGCCCCGGTGCAGCAGGTGGTCGTGGCGGGCGCCACGGCGGACCCGGTGAAGGACTACCTGAAGCAGATCGGCAAGGTCGCCCTGCTCAACGCCGAGCAGGAGGTGGACCTGGCCATGCGCATCGAGGCCGGCCTCTACGCCGAGCACGTCGTGCAGCACGAGGCCTCCGACGACTACCGCGAGCGCCGGGACATCCAGCTGATCATCGCGGACGGGCGCAAGGCCAAGAACCACCTGCTCGAGGCCAACCTGCGTCTGGTGGTCTCCCTGGCCAAGCGCTACACCGGTCGCGGCATGCTGTTCCTGGACCTCATCCAGGAGGGCAACCTCGGCCTGATCCGCGCCGTCGAGAAGTTCGACTACACCAAGGGCTTCAAGTTCTCCACGTATGCCACGTGGTGGATCCGTCAGGCCATCACCCGCGCCATGGCGGACCAGGCCCGCACCATCCGCATCCCGGTGCACATGGTGGAGGTCATCAACAAGCTGGCCCGCGTGCAGCGGCAGATGCTCCAGGACCTCGGCCGCGAGCCCACCCCGGAGGAGCTGGCCAAGGAGCTGGACATGACCCCGGAGAAGGTCGTCGAGGTGCAGAAGTACGGCCGCGAGCCCATCTCCCTGCACACCCCGCTCGGCGAGGACGGCGACTCCGAGTTCGGCGACCTGATCGAGGACTCCGAGGCCGTCGTGCCCGCGGACGCCGTCTCCTTCACGCTGCTCCAGGAGCAGCTGCACTCGGTGCTGGACACGCTCTCCGAGCGCGAGGCCGGTGTCGTCGCCATGCGCTTTGGCCTGACCGACGGCCAGCCCAAGACGCTGGACGAGATCGGCAAGGTCTACGGAGTGACACGAGAGCGCATCCGCCAGATCGAGTCGAAGACCATGTCCAAGCTGCGTCACCCCTCCCGCTCGCAGGTGCTCCGGGACTACCTGGACTGAGTCGCAGCGGCATGACGAAGGGCCGGACCCCCGCGGGGGTCCGGCCCTTCGTCATGCCGGGCGCGTCAGGCGCCGGCGGTGAGGCGGTCCGTCTCGTCCTGCCACAGCGCGGCCTGGGGACGCAGCGCGTCCTCGACGGCGCGGGCGTGGTGGGCGCAGAACTGGAGGGCACCGCCCGAGTGCAGCACGGCGCGGACGTAGGCCTGCGCGCCGCAGCGGTCGCAGCGGTCGGAACGGGTGAGGGCGGCCGGCTCGGCCACGGCGGTGATGGACATGGTGTCCTCCTCGGGTCTCTCGGGGCTGGAGGGCGACGACGCCGGTGGGGCGGGTCGGTCCTCCTCTTGTCCCATGGAACAGCAAGGATGGCAGGGAACTTCCCCGCGCGCCCGCCCCGCACCCGCGTTTCGCCACCCGCGTACGCAAGCAGCCGGGCCGGGCTGCCCAGGGACGTCCGGCCCGAACCCTGGCGTGTCCGGCCCGCGGAGTAGGCTGGACCGGCCGCCGTCGTCCACCGAAAGGCCCGCCCCGTGCCCGCGAACACCGAGTACAACGCCCGCCACCTCTCCGTGCTGGAGGGGCTCGAGGCCGTCCGCAAGCGGCCGGGCATGTACATCGGCTCCACCGATTCCCGCGGCCTCATGCACTGCCTCTGGGAGATCATCGACAACTCGGTGGACGAGGCTCTGGCCGGCTTCGGGCAGTCGATCGAGATCACCCTGCATCCGGACGGCTCCGTCGAGGTCGAGGACAACGGGCGCGGCATCCCCGTGGACGTGGAGCCGCGCACCGGCCTGTCCGGTGTCGAGGTGGTGTTCACCAAGCTCCACGCCGGCGGCAAGTTCGGCGGCGGTTCCTACGCCGCCTCGGGTGGCCTGCACGGCGTGGGCGCGTCGGTGGTCAATGCCCTGTCCTCGCGCCTGGACGTGCAGGTGCTGCGCGGCGGCAAGGTCCACCAGATGTCGTTCCGGCGCGGCGAGCCGGGCCGCTTCCAGGACGGGTCGCGCCCGTCGCCAGACGCCCCGTTCGAGCCGTCCACGGACGCCTCGCCGCTGGACGTCGTCGGGAAGGCCAAGCGCGGGCAGACCGGCACGCGCGTGCGCTACTGGGCGGACGAGCAGATCTTCGTGAAGGACGCGACGTTCTCCGCCGAGGAGCTCCAGGCGCGGGCGCGCCAGACCGCCTACCTGATCCCGGGCCTGCGGATCACAGTCAAGGACCTGCGCCGCCGACCCGGCACGCCCGGCGCCGACGGCCCGGTCGAGGAGGTCTTCCAGTACGACGGCGGCATCTCCGAGTTCGTGGAGCACCTCACGCCCGCCACCCCGGTGACGGACGTGTGGCGGATCCAGGGCTCCGGCACCTTCAAGGAGCGGGTCCCGGTGCTCGGCGAGGACGGGCGCACCTCCATGCAGGATGTGCAGCGCACGTGCGAGGTGGACGTCGCCCTGCGCTGGGACGTCGGCTACGACACCGTGTTCCGGTCCTTCGTGAACATCATCGCCACGCCCAAGGGCGGCACCCATCAGTCCGGGTTCGAGGCGGCACTGCTGAAGGTGTTCCGGGCCCAGGTGGAGGCCAACGCGCGCCGGCTCAAGGCCGGGTCGGACAAGGTGGAGAAGGACGACGTGCTGGCCGGCATGACCGCCGTCCTGACGGTGCGGCTCGCCGAGCCGCAGTTCGAGGGGCAGACCAAGGAGATCCTCGGCACCTCCGCGGTGCGGCGGATCGTCTCCCAAGTGGTGGAGAAGCAGCTGACCGCCCGCCTCACCTCCACGGCCCGCGCCCAGAAGCAGCAGGTGCACACGCTGCTGGAGAAGGTCGTCGCCGAGATGAAGTCGCGCATCTCCGCGCGCACCCACAAGGAGAACCAGCGGCGCAAGAACGCCCTGGAGACCTCGACGATGCCGGCCAAGCTGGCGGACTGCCGCAGCAACGACGTCGCCTCCTCCGAGCTGTTCATCGTCGAGGGCGACTCGGCGCTCGGCACCGCCAAGCTGGCCCGGTCCTCCGACTTCCAGGCCCTGCTGCCGATCCGGGGCAAGATCCTGAACGTGCAGAAGGCCTCCGTCTCGGACATCCTGGCCAATGCCGAGTGCGCGGCGCTGATCCAGGTCGTCGGGGGTGGTGCGGGGCGCAGCTTCGACCTGGATGCGGCCCGCTACGGCAAGGTCGTGCTGATGACGGACGCGGACGTGGACGGTGCCCACATCCGCACCCTCCTGCTGACGCTCTTCTTCCGCTACATGCGGCCCATGGTCGAGGCCGGGCGCGTGTACGCGGCCGTCCCGCCGCTGCACCGGATCGAGGCGGTGACCCGGGGCGTCAAGGAACGCGAGGTCATCTACACGTACTCCGAGCAGGAGCTGCACGCGACGCTCGCCCGCCTGGAGCGGGAGGGCCGCTCGTATCGCGAGCCGATCCAGCGCTACAAGGGTCTGGGCGAGATGGACGCGGACCAGCTGGCCGAGACCACCATGGACCCGCGCCACCGCATGCTCCGCCGCGTGAACATCGCCGAGGTGGAGGCCGCCGAGCGCGTCTTCGACCTGCTCATGGGTTCCGCGGTGGCCCCGCGCAAGGACTTCATCGTCTCCCACGCCGACGAGCTGGACCGCGAGCGCATCGACGCCTGACCCTCCGCTTTCGTTCGGGAAACGGCGGCGCGGCCGCCGCCGTTTCCCGAACGAAAGCGGCGTGACCCGCGCCGTTTTCCGAACGAAAGCTCGGGACGGGCGCTCGTTCCGGCCGCGGCGGGCGTCAGCGGTCGCGGTAGTACGCCGCGACGCGGTGCAGGCCCTCGTCGATGCTCACGGTCGGCGTCCACGCGAGGACCTCACGGGTGCGACGCTGGTCGAACCAGTGGGCGGTCGAGAGCTGCTCGGCGAGGAACTCGGTCAGCGGCGGCTCGCCGTCGTCGGAGCCCACGCCCCGGGACCGCAGCCCGAACAGATCCCGCTCCCACGCCCGCTCGATCAGGGCACCGGCGCGCCGGGCCAGGCCCGCCGGGACGCGGCGTTCGGGCTCCGCGGCGCCGCCCGCCAGCGCGATCTGGCGGATCAGCTCGCCGACCGGTCGCGGCTCGCCGTTGGTGACCACGAGGGCCTCGCCGTGGTGCACGTCGGCCGCGGACACAGCCGCCACCACGGCCTCGACGGCGTTGGCCGTGTACAGCGTGTCGACCAGGGGAGCGCCCGTGCCGAGCACGGGCATTCGCCCGGCCCGCGCGCGCTGCACGATCCGGTCGGTGAGCTGCAGGTCCCCGGGCCCCCACATCAGGTGGGGGCGCAGCACCAGGACGCGGAAGTCGTCGCGGTCGGCGGCCAGGGCCAGTCGCTCGCCGGCCGCCTTCGTGCGCGCGTAGGGTCCGCGCGCGTGCTCGGGGCTGGCGGCTCCGGCGCCCTCGCCGACGATGGAGTCGCCGGCGTGCGCCACGGAGGGGGAGGAGACGTGGACGAAGCGTCGCACGCCGTGGCGCTGTGCGGCGTGCAACAGGATGCGCGTGCCCTCCACGTTCACGGCCTCGTACTCGTGCTCGGGGCCGGACACGGACACCTTCGCGGCCACGTGCACCACGGTGTCCGCGCCGGTCAGGGCCTCCTCGACGGCGGCCGGGTCGGTCACGGACCCGCGCACGTCCCGCGCACCGGGCACGCCCGACGGACGCCGCTGCAGGGTGGTCACGTCGTTGCCGGCATCGGCGAGCACCCGGGCGACGCCCGCACCCAGCAGCCCCGAGGCGCCGGTCACCAGGACGCGGCGCGACGCGAGGCGCTCGACGAGGTCGGGCATCCCGGCGGCGTCGAGGTCGACGTCGTAGCCGAAGCCGCTCACAGCGCACCCACCTTCCCGCCGGCGAGCACGGCCTCCGCCCAGTCGGCCACCCGGGCGCGGTCGATCTTGGAGTTGTGCCGGATGTCCGTGGGGATCTCATCGGCCACGAGCACCGCGGCCACCGGCAGCGGCTCGAGGGCCGCGCGCACGGCGGAGGCCAGCGCGGTCGGGGCGAGGCCCTGCTTGGGCCGGCCGTCCCGGTGGTGACCCGGGCGCCGCGCCGGGCGCGTGGCAGGCACGGCCGCCTCCACGACGACGACCACGGCCTGCGTGCCCCGGGGCCCGACGCCGACGACGGCGCTGCGTCGCACCGGCCCGAGCGCGTCGACGGTCTTCTCGGGCCCACCCGGACCGACCGGGCCCTCGGGCGTGGTGATCACGTGCTGGAGCCGACCCTCGAGCCAGACGCGGCCCTCGGCGTCGAAGTGGCCGACGTCGGCGGTGCGGTGCCATACCCGGCCGTCCCGCCGCCACAGCCCGTCGCGCTTGCTCTGCTGGTCGGTGTGCCAGAGCGCGTCGTAGCGGTCCTTCAGGTGGGGGGCGCTGACCACGATCTCGCCGAGGACGCCGTGGCCCCGCGCGGGGTCGAGGATGACGTCCTCGGCGCTGCCGTCCTCGAGCAGCGGCGCGATGGCCAGGGACACCGTGGGCAGCGCGGAGCCCACGCAGACGCCCTCGTCGTCGGCGGCGCGCAGGCGCTGCACCTCGGCGCCGTCGATGTCCGTGAGCAGCAGCCCCTCGGTCATGCCCCACGGCGTGTGGACCCGGGCGTTCGGCATCAGGTCCGAGACCTGACGCATCAGCTGCGGGTGCACGGGGGCGCCGGCCGAGAGCACGAGACGCACGGCGTCGAGCGCCTCGCGCCGGGGCGCGTCGAGGCCGTCGGCGGTCGCGACCACGTTCGCCAGGGCGGCGGGGGAGGCGAACAGCACGCTCGACTGCCCGGCGATCGCGGCGTCGGCCAGCTTCTGCGCGGTGAGGGTGGCTGGCTGGGTGACATCCATGTCCGGGGAGACGGACGCGGCGCCGAGGGCGGGTCCGAGCAGCGCGAACGGGGCGAAGCCGGCCAGCAGGGAGCCGCCCGGGCGGATGCCCAGGGTGCGGGAGATCAGCGCCACGAGGCGGCCCAGCCGCTCGTGCGTGTACACGACGCCCTTGGCCGGGCCCGTGGAGCCGGACGTGAACAGCACCGCGGCGTCCGCGTCCAGGGCGGGCTCGGGCAGCACGGTGCCGTACTCGTCGACGGCGTCGCCCGTGGCCGGGTCGCGGTGGCGGTCCACCATCGCGTAGAGCGAGTCGGAGACGTCGAGCAGGCGGCGCTGGGCGGCGCCCGGCTCGGTCACGGAGATCCGGGTGCCCGGCCAGGACTGGGCGCGGGCCAGCGTCAGACCGGGGGTGCGGCCGATGATCCAGCGGGGGCGGGCCGACTTCATCGCCCGGGTCATGCCCTTGACCCCGAGGCCCTGGTCCGCCACCACGGCGACGGCGCCCACGCGCAGCACGGCGTACAGGGCCGCCGACAGGTCGCGACCCGGCGGCACGAGCATGGCGACCCGGTCGCCCGGTCGCATGCCCGCGGCCCACAGCCCGGTCGCGATGGCCGAGACCATCTCCTGCAGCTCACCCCAGGTGACGGCCACGGGGCGGCGGGCGGTGCCCACGAGCGAGCGGCCGGCCTGGGCGCCGGCCATGTCCACCAGCGCGGTGTACTCGCGGTGGTCCGAGCCGGGGGCGCCCCAGTCGCGCAGGTGGTCCCAGAGCCGGACCACGCCGGGCTCGCGGGCTCCGGGCTCCTCCCCGAGGTCCACCTCCAGGCCCGGGTCGGCGGCCGCGTCGGCGGTGGCGTGCGGGACGGGGCCCGGCAGCCCCGAGGCGGGGTCGGAGAGCTGGCCGCCGCGCAGCAGCTGGGCCCACTGCAGCAGGGGCGCGGTGATGTCGCGGTCGTCCACGAGCAGGTGCCCCGCCCGCTCGTAACGCTGCACGCGCGCGTGGGGCAGGCGGTCGCGGAGGTCGTCGAGGTAGCGGTCCAGGAAGACCGGGTCGTCGGCGCCCCACAGGATGAGGGCGGGCACGTCGGTACGGCCCAGGGCGGCGAGGTCCTCGCCCACCCGCTGCAGTTCGGGATGGCTGCCGTGGCCGGGGTCGGCCGGGATGTCCGCGACGAAGCCGCCGACGCCGCCGCGTCGGGCCGCCGTGTCGTAGGGCAGGTGGTAGGCGGCCCGCGTCTCGCGGTCGAGGGCCGGGGTGGCGAGGGAGGTCGTCACGGAGAGGAAGGCGTCCGTGGTGACGGTGGAGGCCGGCAGGACGGGCCCGGCGAGGGCGGCCTGCAGCGGGGCGGGGATCGGCGCCCCCTCGGGCTGGTGGACCGCGGTGTTCAGGGTCGCGACGCCGGCCACCAGCTCCGGATGACGCGCCGCCCAGCCGAGGGACACGACACCGCCCCAGTCGTGGCCGAGCGTGATCAGCGGGTGGCCGGTGGCTGCCAGGTCGCGCAGCCCGAGAGCCGCCAGCAGGGCGTCCAGGTCGGCGATGCGGCCGCCCAGCGTGCGGTAGGTGTCGCCGGCACGGCCCATCGACGCGGCGGACGGGGAGCCCGCGTGCGCGAGGCGCTCGGAGAAGCCCATGTCCAGCTGGTCCGGCGCCACGACGCGCCACGCGGCCATGCCCCGGCGTGCCCGGCGCACGGTCTCCGCGAGCAGGGACCGCCACAGCCAGGACCACGTCGGGTTGCCGTGCACCGCCACGATCGTGCCGACGATCTCCGCCCCGGCCGCGGCGAGCACGGGACCGGTGTCCGCCACGTGCAGCGTCCGCACGGTCCCCTCCGGGTCCGCGGCGGAGCGGATCTCCACGAGGCGGGACCACGCCGGGTCCCAGCCGGGCAGTCGGTCGGCCGGCGGCAGGGCGGCGGGGGCGGCGGGGATCTGGGGCATGGCTCTGGCTCCTTCAGCTCACCATTCGATCTCGAGCATCGCGGTGTTCAGGCCCGAGCCCACGCCCAGGCAGACCACCGTGTCCCCGTCCTCCAGGGCGTCCATCTCCCGCACGAGGGTGATGGGCAGCGACGCCGGGCCGACGTTGCCCAGCGTGGGGAACGTCGTCGGGATGCGCGCCGGGTCCAGGTGGGCGGACTCCGCGATCGCGTCGGTGTGCATCTGCGAGACCTGGTGGGTGATGAACCGGTCGGCCTCCGGCCACGCCCACTCCGCCGGGACGTCGTGCCACGCGTCCATCACGAGCTCGAGACCGTCCTTGAGCAGGGCGGTGGAGTCGGTGTACATGCCGTGGTGGTCGCCCACGCACAGGCCGTGGTGGTCGGTGCCGGCGCGGGTGATCCCGCGGACGATCCGATGGGCGTCCGGGTGGTCCTCGATGCGGCCGACGACGGCGGCGGCGGCCCCGGAGCCCAGCGTCAGGGACGCGAACTGCTCCATGAAGTTGCCGCGGTGCGTGGTCTCGGCGTGCAGGTTGGCCACGGTGGCGGCCTGCACCTTCGAGGCGTCCTCGGCGGCGACCACGACCGCGTAGTCGATCTGGCCGGCGTCCACGAGGGTGGAGGCGAGCATGAGGCCGTTGACGAACCCGAGGCACGCGTTCGTGATGTCGAAGTTGGTCGCCGAGGTCGGCAGCCCCATGAGGTGATGGATCCGCACGGCCACGGAGGGCTCGAGCGTGGCCCGGGTGACCGACGTGTTCACGAGCAGGCCCACCCGCTCCCGGGGGACGCCGGCCTGCTCCAGGGCCGCGACGCCGGCGCGGGCGGCGGCCTCCTGGAAGTCCTCGGTCTCGTCCCAGTTCCGTCGGCTGCGCACACCGGCCACCCGCTCCAGGAGGGAGCCGGGCAGGCGCAGGCGGGTGAGCACCTCCGCCAGCTGGTCGTCGAGGTCCCGCGAGGTGACTTCGACGGGGGCCTCCACCTCGGTGACCGCCAGGAGGGCGGCGCGGGAGTACTCGTAGCTGGCGTTGCCGGACACGTTCGTCACCAGGACCAATCTGCGGGGGGTCGGGGGAGGGGGGCGCTCACCTGCGGTGAGACGACAGCCCACTGTATCGGAGGGGTCGGGCGGGGCGCCCATCCGGGGCGTCGATCGGCCCGAGGCGAACAGGCTCGCCCCGGACCGGGGTCAGTCCGCGGACACGGCCACGGCGTCGTCCTCGGCGGGCGGGGCCGAGACGAGGTCGGGGGAGGCGCCGGCACCGACGGCCTCGATGCGCTGGTCCACGGGCACGCCCGAGCCGTCCCGACGCCCGTACTCGATCGGCAGCGCGCGGGCCACCCCGGCCCGCGAGGCCGCGAGCGCGGGCGCAGCGCCGATCCAGCCGAGCTCGAGGCCGCTCTCGCCCTTGAGCAGCCGGTGGGCGCGCACGCCGCCGGTGCCGCGGCCCTTGGCCGGATACTCCCCGAGCGGGGTGACCTTGACGGAGCCCGGGGCGGAGCCGAGCACGTCCGCCTCGCCGTCCGTCACGGTCACCACGACGGCGGGCCGCGGGTGGGCCGCGGCGTCCGCACCGGTCTCGGTGAGGGAGGCGGCGGGGGCCACCCCGAACGCGAGCACCGTGTCCCCGGCGGCCAGCCGGATGCCCGCGACACCGCCGCCGGCCGGGCCCTGGGGGCGCACGGCGGAGGCGGCGTAGCGCAGCAGCTGGCCGGTGCGGGTGAGGAAGACGAGCTGGTCGGCCTCGTCCGGAGCGGGGGCGGCGCCGACCACCGCGTCGCCGTCCTTCAGGGCGACGGCGTCGACGACCTGGCGGTTCAGGGGCCACTCCGGCCGGACGCGCTTGACGACCCCGTGGGCGGTGCCCAGTGCCAGGACGGCGTCCAGGGGGACCAGGGCCACGAGCGTCTCGCCCTTGGCCAGGGGCACCAGCTCCGCGGCGGGGAGGGCCGCGGTCATCGCGGGGGCCGCGGACGGCTCGCCGGCCACCGGCAGGTCGACGGCCTGGAGGCGGTGCAGCGCGCCGGCGGAGGTGAGGGCCCCGATCTCGCCGCGGGCCGTCGTCGGGACCACGGAGGCGAAGGCGTCGTGCTTGCGGCGCCGGCCCTGCGGGGCGATCGGCGTGCGGTCCACGGTGCGCAGCAGGCGTCCGGAGGTGGAGAGCAGGGCCCAGCACGCCGTGTCCGGGACCATCAGGTCCGCCCCGGCCTCCGCGGCGCCGGCGGGGGTCGGCCCGGACGGCGCGGGCCCGGCGGCGGGGGCCGCGGCGGTCTCGGCCTCGAGCAGGACCGTGCGGCGGTCGTCGCCGTGCTCGTCGGCCGCGGCCTGCAGCTCGGACGAGACCACCTCGCGCAGCCGCGCGTCGGAGGCGAGGATCGCCTCGAGCTCGGCGATCGCGGCCTGCAGCTCGTCGCGCTCGGCCTCCAGCTCGATGCGGGAGAACTTCGTCAGCTGGCGCAGCCGCAGCTCCAGGATGTGATCGGCCTGCACCTGGGTGAGGTCGAAGACGCCCATGAGGCGGGTGCGCGCGGCCGCGGTGTCGTCCGAGGAACGGATGATCTCGATGACCTCGTCGATGTCCACGAGCGCCAGCAGCAGGCCCTCGACGAGGTGGAGACGATCGCGGTGCTTGCCGAGGCGGTGCCCCGTGCGGCGCCGCACCACGTCCAGACGGTGGTCCACGTAGACCCGCAGCAGGGGCAGCAGGCCCAGGGTCTGCGGCTGGCCGTCGACGAGCGCGACGTTGTTGATCCCGAACGTCTCCTCGAGCGGGGTGTGCCGGTACAGGGCGGCCAGCACGGCCTGGGGATTGAACCCGGACTTGAGCTCGATCTGCAGGCGCAGCCCGTTCTTGCGGTCCGTCAGGTCCACGACGTCGGCGATGCCGCTGAGCTTCTTCGCGTCGACGCCGGCCTTGATCCGCTCGATGACCTTCTCGGGGCCCACGCCGTACGGCAGCTCGGTGACGACCAGGCCGGTGCGACGCGCGGAGACCTGCTCCACGGCGACAGCGGCTCGCATGCGGAACGTGCCGCGGCCGGTCGCGTAGGCGTCGCGGACGCCGTCGAGCCCCACGATCCGGCCGCCCGAGGGGAGGTCGGGGCCGGGGATGTGGGCCATGATCGCCTCGAGGTCCGCCTCGGGGTCCGCGAGCAGGTGGCGCGCGCCCGCCACGACCTCGCGCAGGTTGTGCGGGGCCATGTTCGTGGCCATGCCGACGGCGATGCCGGTGGTGCCGTTGACGAGCAGGTTGGGGTAGGCGGCGGGCAGCACGGCCGGCTGCTGGAGCTGGTTGTCGTAGTTGGGGACGAAGTCCACGGTGCCCTCGTCGAGGTCCGCGGTGAGCGCCAGGGCGGCCGGGGCCATGCGGGCCTCCGTGTAGCGCGGGGCCGCGGGGCCGTCGTCGAGCGAGCCGAAGTTGCCGTGCCCGTCCACCACGGGCAGGCGCAGGGAGAACGGCTGGGCGAGGCGGACCATCGCGTCGTAGATCGCGGCGTCGCCGTGGGGGTGCAGCTTGCCCATCACCTCGCCCACCACACGGGCGGACTTGACGTGGCCGCGGTCCGGGCGCAGGCCCATGCGGGCCATCATGTAGAGGATGCGCCGCTGCACCGGCTTGAGGCCGTCGCGCGCGTCCGGCAGGGCGCGCGAGTAGATCACCGAGTAGGCGTACTCGAGGAAGGACGCCTCCATCTCCTCGGAGACGTCGACGTCGACGATGTTCTCCTGCTCCAGCGGCAGCGGGCGCGGGGCGTCCTGCTCGGCGGGGCGGGAACGGGATGAACGGGCCATCATGGTGGTCGGGGAGTCCTCACGGCGTCGGGGATTGTCTACAGTGATCCTATGGGTGAGACCGAAGCCGTCCGCGGATATCCCTCCCACTGGGAGGCCGATGTGGTGCTCCGTGACGGTGCGACGGCCCACCTGCGGCCCATCTCGCCCGAGGACGCCGCCGAGCTGCAGCGCATGCACGCCGGGCAGTCCGAGAACTCCATCTACCTGCGCTACTTCACGTACAAGTCCGAGCTGAGCGCCAAGGACCTGGACCGGTTCACCCACGTGGACCACCGGGACCGGGTGGCGTTCGTGATCACCCGCGGCGGCCGCCTGCTGGGCGTGGGCCGCTACGACCGCTACGGGGACTCCGACGCCGCGGAGGTCGCCTTCAACATCTCCGACGCCGCGCAGGGCCGCGGGCTGGGCTCCATCCTCATGGAGCACCTGGCCGTCGCCGCCCGCGAGAACGGCATCCGCCGCTTCACCGCCGAGGTCCTGCCCGAGAACCGCAAGATGCTCTCGGTGTTCCAGGAGTCCGGCTTCGAGGTGACCCGCCGGTTCGAGGACGGCGTCGTGGCCGTCGAGTTCCCCATCGACCCCACCGCCCGGTGGCGCGCCGTCGTCGAGTCCCGCGAGCACCGCGCCGAGTCCCGCAGCGTCGCCGAGCTGGTCGAGCCCGCGTCCGTGGCCGTCGTCGGCGCCTCCCGCGATCCGCAGGCCGTCGGCTCGCTCGTGCTGCGCCACGTCCTCGAGGCGGGCTTCACGGGAGCCGTCCACGCCGTGAACCGCGCCGCCGAGGACGTCCAGGGCCTCACCGCCCACCGCTCCCTGGCCGACATCGGCGAGCCGGTCGACCTCGTCGTCGTCGCCGTGCCCGCCGACGAGGTCGAGGCCCTCATCCCCGAGGCCGCCGCGGCCGGGGCCCAGGGCCTCGTGGTCCTCACCTCGGGCTACGCCGACGCCGGCGCCGAGGGGCTCGAGGCCCAGCGCCGCCTGGTCTCCCGCGCCCGCGCCCACGGCATGCGTGTGATCGGCCCGGCCTCGGCCGGCCTGGTCCGCACCGACCCCGCGATCCGCCTCAACGCCTCCCCGTCCCCGGGCCTGGCCCAGCGCGGCCCCGTCGGCCTGTTCAGCCAGTCCGGCGCCGTCGGCGCCATGGTCTCCGCCGGCGTCAAGCGCCGCGGGGTGGGGATCTCCACCTCGATCAGCGCCGGCAACCGTGCGGACGTCTCGGGCAACGACGCCATGCAGTTCTTCGAGGCGGACCCCCACACCGCCGCCGTCGGCGTGTACCTCGAGTCGTTCGGCAACCCGCGCAAGTTCTCCCGCATCGCCCGGCGGCTCTCCCGCACCAAGCCCGTCGTGGTGGTCCGCTCCGACGTCACCGGGCGCTTCCTGCCCCCGGGCCACGAGACCCGCACCACCCAGGCCCCCGAGGGCGCCGTGGACTCGATGCTCGACCAGACCGGCGTGCTCGAGGCCCACACGCACGAGGCCATGCTCGACATCCTCATGGCCGTGGCCAGCCAGCCGCTGCCCACGGGCCACCGCGTCGTCCTCGTGGCCGACTCGCTCGCCCTGGACCGGCTGGGCCGCGACGCCGCGGCCGAGGCCGGGCTGGAGGTCACGGCCACCGTCGGCCTCGTCGGCAGCGAACAGGGCATCGCCCCGCCCGCCGAGACGCTGGTCTCCGCCGTCCGGGACGCCGTCCGCCACGAGCAGGCCGACGCCGTCGTGGTGCTGGCCCGCCTCGGCCTGCACCAGGCGGACGACGAGCCGGAGCGGCTGGCCCACGCCCTCGCGGACGCGACCCGGGACGCCCGCATCCCCGTGCTCGGCTGCCTGACCGACGTCGTCTCCCCGCGCTACCGCGGCGCCACGCTCGGCGCCACCGGGCCCGTGGGTGACGACGCCGAGCCCGGCTCCCTGCAGCCCGGCCTGCCCTTCTACCCGTCGCCGCAGCAGGCCATGACCGTGCTCGGCGCGCTCGCGGACTACGTCCACTGGCGCCGCCAGGAGGTCGGCGAGCCGCTCGAACCGACCGGCCTGCACCCGCACGAGGCCGAGGAGCTCGTGGAGGCGGCCGCCGCGCGTGCCGAGGGCACCGAACTCGTCCGGCTCTCCGACGAGGAGACCGAGACGCTGCTGGGCCACTACGGGATCACCGTGCTGCCCTCGGCCCGGTTCGAGACCGCCGACGAGGCCGTGGCGGCCGCCGAGCGGCTCGGCTTCCCCGTGGCGCTCAAGGCCGTGGACCCCCACCTGCGGCACCGACTCGACCTGGGCGGCGTCCGCCTGAACGTGGTGGACGCCGACTCCCTGCGCCGCAACGTCGAGCACATGCGCCGTCTGCTCGCGCCGTTCGGCGTGCGCGAGCTCGAGGTCCAGGCCATGGCCCCCGCCGGGCAGGCCTGCATGCTCACGGCGCTCGAGGACCCGCTGCTGGGCCCCGTGGTCTCCTTCGGCATCGCCGGCGACGCCACGGACCTGCTGGGGGACTGGGTGCACCGCGTGCCCCCGCTCACGGACCGGGACGTGGCCCGCATGGTCCGCGCCCCCCGCGCCGCCGTGAAGCTGCGCGGCACCGGCGGGGTGCCCTCCGTCGACCTCGCCGCGCTGGAGGACCTCGTGGGCCGCGTCAGCGTCCTCAAGGACGACCTGCCGCAGGTCGCCCGCCTGCGCTTCGCGCCCGTGCTGGCCGCCCCCGAGGGCGTGACGGTGCTGCAGGCCGAGGTGCACGTCGCCAACGCGGCCCGCCGAACCGACTCGGCCCGGCGCGCGCTGCGCGGCCGCTGACCGGGCCGTCCACAGCGGGCCCGGACGGCCCGGCACCGGACCCGTAGCATGGGGGACATGAGCCCGTTCCGCAGGAGTCACGAGCCCGGCCGTCCCGACCACCGCCCCGACGCCCCCGAGGCCGAGGGCCGGCAGCGCGAGGCCCGCACCCTGGACGGCAGCGGCGGCCTCGACGCCTCGCTCGTCCGCGCCGGCTTCTACCCGGACCTCGTGGCGCACGCCATCGCCGTCGAGCTCGAAGGCCGCACCCCGGACGCGCACCTCGTCCACGTGGACACGCACTTCGACTACGAGGAGATCCACCGGCACATCACGGCCCTCGTGCTCGCCGGGGACACCCTGCTGGCCGTCCACCTCGACGACCACGCCGCCGACCCGGCCGGCCAGGCGGTCCTCGCCCAGGTCTCCACCGAGATGGTCCCGGTCCGCGCCCTCGGCTCCGTGGTCCTGACCACCGGCCACGCCGACCCCGCCCGCTTCCGGCCGTCCGACCCCGTGGCCGAGATGACCCTCGGGCTGATGTGGGCCGGAGGCCAGCGACTGGACCTGCAGCCCGCCGGCTGCGCCGACCCCCAGTGCGACCTCGACCACGGCTACACCGGCACCGCCACCCGCGAGGACCTCGTGATCCGCGTCGCCGCCGACGCCGACGGGCAGGGGGCCGTCGACGGCGCCCTGGCCTTCGCCCGGGCCCTGCGCCGCGCCCACCTGGCGGCCACCACGTGACGGGGCCCGCCCCCCCCGCGGGCGTGGTCCCCGCCGACCGTGCCCTGCGCTCCGTCCTGACCTCCGCCGCGGCCGCCCTCGGTGTCCCGGACTGTGAGAACGCGCTCGCGGTCCCGGCGGGTCGCCGCGTGGTCGTCGCCCTGGTGGACGGCCTCGGACGGTCCCTGCTGAAGCGCTTCGGCGGCCACGCCCCCACGCTGCGCTCGGCGATGGCCGACGGCGGCCGCGTCCTCGAGGTGGCCGTGCCCACCACGACGGCCGCCTCCCTCACGAGCCTGGGGACCGGGCTGGACGTCGGGGAGCATGGCGTGGCCGGCTACGACGTGCTCGACCCGGACCGGGACGTGGTGATCAACCAGCTGGGCGGCTGGGACGAGGCCACCGACCCGGTGGGGTGGCAGCCGAAGCCCACCGTGTTCGAGCGCGCCGCCGCGGCCGGCGTGGACGCCGTCACGGTCTCGCTGCCCGCCTTCGAGCGTTCGGCCCTGACACGGGCGGGGCTGCGTGGCGGCCGGTTCGTGGCCGGTCGCACCCTGATCGCCCGCGCCCAGGCCGTCGAACGCGTGCTGAAGGACGCGCGCGTGCCCACGCTCGTCTACTTCTACGTCAACGAGCTGGACAAGGCCGGCCACCGGGACGGCGTGGGCTCGGACCGGTGGCTGCACGCCCTCGAGGAGATCGACGCGGCGGTGCGGCGCCTGGTGGACCGCGTGCCCGCCGGGACGGTGGTGCTCGCCACCGGCGACCACGGCATGGTCGACGTGCCGCCGTCGCGCCGCGTGGACTACGCCGCCCTGGACGAGGCCGGGGAGCTCGCCGACCCCGCGCTGCTCGAGGGGATCGCGCACACCGCGGGGGAGCCCCGCCTCGTGCAGCTGCACTTCCGGTCCGACGCGGGTCCGGACGTGCGCGCGAGGGTGCGGCGCGCCTGGGCCGAGCGCTACGGGGCGCACGCGTGGGTGCTCACGCGGGACGAGGCCGTCGACGCCGGCTGGTTCGGCGCCGTCGTCGAGGACCGGGTCCGTGCCCGCATCGGGGATCTGCTCGTCGCCGTGCACGGGGATCTTGCCCTCTACGACGGCCGGCGGGTGCCCCCGCACGCCTTCGAGATGGTGGGCCAGCACGGCGCGCCCACGCGCGCCGAGCGGGAGGTCCCGTTGCTCACCTGGCACCGCTGAGCCCGCCCCGCGGCCGGGGCCGGGCCGGGGTCAGTCGCCCTTGCGGCCGAAGACGATCTCGTCCCAGCTGGGCACGGACGCGCGGCGAGCGGCCGAGCGGGCCCGGGGGCGCGGCGTGACGGCCGGCATGGCAGGGCGCGCGGCACGCTCGCGAGGCGCGGGCTCCGCCCCCTCGTCCTCGACACCCGCGTCCGCGACGTCTGCGGCAGTGTCCTCGGCGCGGTCGGTCTCGGCGGCCGGTTCCGGCGCGTCGACGACCGGGGCGTCGTCGGCGGTCGTCAGGGCCCCCTCGGCGTCGACCGGGGCGAGCCGCTCGGGCGCCTGGGCGGCCTCGCGCCGACTCCGGTCCTGGTGCTCGCGAGCGATCAGGTGCGCGAGCGCGTCGTCCGACTCCAGGTCCGCGCCCACACGCTGACCCCGGCGCACCCGCAGGATCTCCAGCAGATCGGCGTCGCGGTCGGCGGCCGGGGAGTGCGCACCCGCGGGGGTCACGGCGTCCTCGGCGTCCACGTCGTCCGTCACCGGTTCGGCCGCGGGGGCGCGGGGGACCAGGTCCCAGGCCTCCGCCTCGGACAGGGCGCGGGCCCAGGCGTTCTCGGGTTCGAGGTGGCGTCCGGCCGGGCGGAACGTCCAGACCGCCGGCGGCTCCTCGCGGGTGGGCAGACTCCTCGCGCCGGCCACGGCGAACCGGGCGGCCACGGTCCAGCCGGCCTGGTCCTCGCGCCACGCGTCCCACTCGAGGCTCGCCTCGTCCACGCCCAGCTCGGCGAGCCGGTGCGCAGCGAGCTCCCCGAGCGTCGTGGGGCCGCCGTCCTGGACGAGGTCCGAGTAGAGGTCGGGCCCGCCGACCCAGACCTCGACGGCGCGGGCCTGCCGGGCGATCCAGTCGCGCTCGGCCAGGACGGGGTGACCGTAGGTGCGGATGCGCGAGAAGGCGTTTCCACTCTCCCGGGCCACCTGCTCCACGGAGGCGCCCGCACGGATGCGCTGCTGGATCTCCCGGGGGGTGAGGGGCACGGCCTCCTGGGTCGCGGCGGCCTTGACGGACTCCTGGTCGGTCAGCGGCGCCGGGGTCGGTCCGTCCGCGGTCTCGTCGTCGGCCACGGGCCGCGGGTCGATGCGCGGGGTGAGCGCGAGGTCCTCGTCCGGCCGGGCCGGGCCGGAGGGCGCCTCGGGAGCCCGCTCGCCCTCCGCCGCGGCATCGTCGGCGTGCATCGTCGCGTCCACCGGTCCCTCGGCGTCCTCGTCGTCCGCCCCGGGGGCGTCCATCTCCGTCATGTCGTGCCAGGCCGCGGGGCCGTCCTCGGCCGGTCGCCCGTCCTCGGCCGCAGCGCCCTCGATGACCAGCCGGCGCAGATAGGGGGAGAGGGCGAGCGTGTGCTCCTCACCCTCCGGCCCCGACAGGCGCAGCGCGTCGCCGTCCTCGGTGGGTCCGGTCAGTCGCAGCTCTGCCATGGCGGTGGTCCCTCCCACATCGTGTTCTGGTCACCGGGCATGTGGACGCCCGGCCGGGCATGCCCCGATCCTAGCCGCCGGGCCACAGACCACGGCCCGGGCGAGGGACGAGCGCCCGCGCGAATCCGCCCTGGGCGAGCATGCCCGACAACATTTGGCACGGGTTCGGCCATGGTGCACAATCTACGCGCAACGGCGCAGGCCGGTGATGCGTGGTCCGCCCACGACGCCGCCCGCGCAGTGCCGGCACCGGTCCCGGTGCCGTCCCCCACCAGCGGAGCGTGAAACCCCATGGCCACTGACTACGACGCCCCTCGCAAGAACGAGGAAGAGCTGAGCCAGAACTCCATCGAGGAGCTGAAGGCACGGCGCACGGACACCCAGTCCGCCGTCGTGGACGAGGACGAGGCGGAGGCCGCCGAGGGGTTCGAGCTGCCCGGCGCCGACCTCTCGGGTGAAGAGCTGATGGTGCGGGTGCTGCCCGCCCAGTCGGATGAGTTCACCTGCGCCTCCTGCTTCCTCGTCCGCCATCGCTCGCAGGCCGCGCGTGAGAAGAACGGCCTGATCTACTGCACCGACTGCGAGGGCTGAGCCCCCGCCGCCGGGGCGGTCAGCGGTCCTCGGCCGTCCCCTCCTGCCGGGCCATGGTCCCGCCGAGGGCCGCGACCAGCTCCTCCGGACGCCGGGTGCTGGTCAGCCAGTAGGGCGTGCGGTCGCGCTCGTCGGTCAGCTGGATCCGCACGACGGGCGCGATCCAGCCGCGCACGTTCACGAAGGCCAGCCCGTGCAGCAGCGGGCCGCGCTGGGCCCGGGCGTCCTCGCCGCGATACCCCGTGACCTGACCGACGTGATGCCGTTCGATGCTGGCGCGGCCCACCTGGAGGGTGCGTTCGCGCACCACGATGCGCGGGGTGGTGGACACCAGGATCAGGACCTCGACGGCGAAGAACACGACGGCGGCCGCGATGCCCAGCCCGAGGTCGATCGGGGCGAACACGAGGATCGTCAGCGCCGCCAGCATGAGCGCCACGGTCCAGACCCCCGGGGAGGGCGTCAACCGCTCCTCGAACAGGACCGGATCGGGTCCCGCCGCGGCGCCCCCGGGGGCGCGGCGGGAGGCATCGGCGACGGGGTGCTGCTGGGGATCACGCATGGGTCCCAGCTTCCCACATCCGGACTCCGGTCCCGCCGCGCGGCACCGGCGAGGGCGCCCGCCCGGCCGCCTCGACGCGGCCCCGGGCCGACGGGTGCTCGTGTAGGGTCGGGCCTCGTGACCGACTCCGCCGAGCTGCCCGTGCCCCTGCACGCCCTCGATCCGGGCCTGGCCCCACCCGCCTACGCGCAGCCGGGCGACGCGGGCGCGGACCTGCGCACCGCCGTCGACGTGACCCTGGCCCCGGGAGAGCGCGCCCTCGTGCCGACCGGCGTGGCGCTGGCCATCCCGGAGGGCCACGCGGGGTTCGTGCACCCCCGCTCGGGCCTCGCGGTCCGCCACGGCCTGAGCGTCGTCAACGCCCCCGGCACCATCGACGCCGGCTACCGCGGCGAGATCAAGGTGCCCCTGATCAACCTGGACCCGACGGAGCCGATCGTGCTGCGCCGCGGCGACCGGATCGCCCAGCTCGTGCTGCAGCCGGTCGTGCGGGCCCGCTTCGAGCCCGTGGACGCGCTGCCCGACTCCGAGCGCGGGGCCGGCGGCTTCGGCTCGACCGGCGGCTTCACCGCCGACAACACCCCTGGGAGGACGTCGTGATCTTCGGACGCAACCGCACCGTGCGCCACGAGCAGGTCAGCCTGCCGGCCGAGCTGCTGGAGGAGCGCGACCTCGAGATCGCCGCCGCGCCGGAGGCCGTCGACGTCGGCCCGCACGACGTCGCCACCCGCCCGGATCCCGTCGGCATGATCGACCTGGGGTCGCTGCGCCTGCGGGCGGTCCAGGGCATGAAGCTGCGCCTCGACGTGGAGGACGCGACGAGGCGGATCGTCGCCGCCACCGTCAGCCTCGGCCGCTCGGCGCTGCAGGTCCAGGCGTTCAGCGCCCCGCGCCGCACGGGTCTGTGGGACGACCTGCGCGCCGAGCTGCACGATTCCCTGTCGACCACCGCCCATGCGACCGTGCAGGAGCAGTCCGGCCGCTTCGGCATCGAGATCCTCACGCGCGTGCCGGCGGCGCTGCCGGACGGCTCGCCGGGGTGGAACGTCGCCCGGTTCGTGGGCGTGGACGGTCCGCGCTGGTTCGTCCGCGGTGTGTTCCACGGCGAGGCCGCCTTCCAGCCGGAGGCCGCTGAGCCGCTGGAACAGGTGTTCTCCGACCTGGTCGTGGTGCGGGGCGACGAGCCGCTCCCGCCGCGCGAGCTGCTGCCCCTGCGTCCGCCTCCCAACGCGCGCCCGCTGCAGCGTCGCCGCCCGGCCCCGGACGAGGGCCGGGACGTGCTCGCGGACACCGCCGCCGGCCCGGGGGACGGCACGGCACCGGAGGCCACCGCGCTGCCCGAGCGCGGTCCGGAGACCCGGTGAGCCCCGCCGTCGCGGCCCACCCGACCGGCACCGCGGGCCGCATCGAGCGCCGCGGCGTCATCGCCTCCGTCACGCTGCCCGGCGTGGACGAGGCGACCGTCTTCCGCGCGGCCCTGGCCGACCGCCTGCCCGCGCCCGGGAGCATGGCGCCCGCCGAGACGCTGCAGCTGGTCTGGCACGGGCGGCGCCGCGTGCCCGGCGTCATGCCGGGGGAGTGGCTGACGGTCCGCGGCCGCGTCACCCAGATGGATGGCGTGCCCACCCTGCACAACCCCGAGTTCGACCTGGTCGACGCGCCCGAGGCCACGCTCTGAGCACGGCCCCGAGAGGAGAGCCCATGACCGAGCCGCGTGGCCCCGTCACCGCCGCCCCGGACGGGGCCGGCCCCCTGCCGTCTCGAGCCCGCCTGGACGAGCGCGGCCGCCTCGACGCGCTGGGCAGCGTCGGTGGCTGGCGCGGCATCGTCGAGGCCTCCCTGCCCACCCTCGTCTACATGGTCGGCTACGTCGCCACCCAGCAGGTGTGGCCCTCCGGCGTGGCGGCCGTCGCGGTCGCACTCGTGCTGGGCGTCGCGCGCCTCGTCCAGCGCCAGTCGCCGGTCCAGGTGCTGGCCGGCCTCGCCGTCGTCGTCCTGTCCGTCGTGGTCTCCCTGACCACCGGCCAGGCCCGCGACTACTACCTGTGGGGCTTCGTCACCAACGCCGCCTACGGCCTCGCGTTCGCGGTGTCCGTCCTCGTGGGCTGGCCCGCGGCGGGCCTGGTGCTCGGCCTCGTGCGCGCCGAGGGCACCCGCTGGCGGGCCCACCGGCGTCGGCGCCGCGCCTACGCCGCGGCCACCTGGATCCTCGTGGCCGTGTTCGCGCTGCGCCTGGCGGTGCAGGTGCCCCTCTACCTCGGGGACGCCGTCACCGCGCTCGGGGTGGCCCGCCTGGTGATGGGCCTGCCGCTCTATGCCCTGGGGCTCTGGCTCGCCTGGTCCGTCAGCTCGCCCGGTCAGGACGACGGCGTGCCGGCGGACTCCGCCGCCTCCGAGCGTCCCTGAGCGCGGCCCTCGCCGACGAGGAGGCGACGCAGGGCCGGCTCGGCGGAGCCGGCGGCCAGGAAGAAGAGCTCGTCGCCCACCTCCAGGACCTCGTCCGCCGACGCCTGCCGGGGGGCGCCGTCGCGCACGACCGCCACGAGCGGAGCCTCCTGCGGCCAGGACACGGTGCCGATGCGCCGGCCCTCGAGCCAGTGCTCCGCCGGGACCCGGAACTCGGACAGCGCCGCGCCGCCGGCCTCCAGTCTGAGCAGGCGCACGAGGTCCCCGGTCTCCACGGCCTCCTCCACGAGCGCCGTCATGATCGAGGGGGTGGACACGGCCACGTCCACGCCCCACGACTCGTCGAAGAGCCAGTCGTTGAGCGGGTTGTTGACGCGAGCCACGGTGCGGCCGACGCCGAACTCCGAGCGGCTCAGCAGGGAGCACACGAGGTTGACCCGGTCGTCGCCGGTCGCCGCGACGAGCACGTCCGCCTCCAGGGCGCCGCACTGCTCGAGCACGGTCAGGTCGCACGCATCCCCGAGGACGAGGCGTGCGCCGCCGACGTCGGCCTTGCGGGCCGCGTCCGTGCGCGCCTCGACGACGACCACCTCGTGGCCGTGCGCGTGCAGCTCCCGCGCGATGGAGGCGCCCACGGCGCCGGCTCCGGCGATGACGGCCCTCATGCCCGTCCCTCCTCGTCCTCGTCCGTGCCGTCCGGCACGCGTGCCTCGCCCTGCAGGGCGGCCTCCACCTGGTCCCGGCGGTCCACCGGGTAGACGGCGTGCAGCACGTCGCCCTCCTGCAGGCGGTCGCCCGGCCGGGGCAGCTGGCCGTCGCCGAGCCGGGTGAGGTAGGCGATGCGCATCCCCACCGTGGACTCGACGTCGGTCAGCCGACGGCCCCACCACGAAGAGTGGGGGACCAGCTCGGTCACGAGCAACCGGCCGGAGGCGTCGCGGTGCTCCGCATCGGCGGTGCCGGCCGGCAGCAGCCGGTGCAGCACCTGGTCGGCCGTCCACTGGATCGAGGCGACCGTGGGGATGCCGAGGCGCTGGTACAGCCGGGCCCGGTCGGCGTCGTAGATGCGCGCCACCACGTGGTCCACGTGGAAGGTCTCGCGGGCCACGCGGGCGGCGATGATGTTCGTGTTGTCGTCCGCGGTCACGGCCGCCAGGCCCTGCGCGCGGTCGATGCCGGCGGCGAGCAGCGCGGAGCGGTCGAAGCCCACGCCGGCCACGAGCTCGCCGGAGAAGCCGGGGGCCAGCCCCTCCACGGTCCGCGGGTCGCGGTCCACGAGGGCGACGCCGTGACCGGCCGCGTCCAGCGCGGCCGCCAACCGGGTGCCCACCCGTCCGCCGCCGACGATCACGTAGTGGGCCATGCCCGTCCCTGCCTCTCGTGCGGTGCTCCGTGCGCCGGGGAGCCGACGCGCGCTCCATCCTCGCATCCGGCGGGCACGTCCGGGAGCATCCGCGTCGCCGCGGCGCCCGGGCCCGGCGGGGGTACCGTGGTGCGGTGGCCACGCTGTCCTCCCTCCTGCGCCGCGGCCTCCTCGGTCGCCCCGTGACGTCGCACGCCGCCGACGAGCCCCGCATGAACCGGTGGCGGGCGCTGCCCGTGACGTCGTCGAACGCCCTGTCCTCCCTCGCCTACGCCCCGGACGAGGTCATCCTCACCCTGGTCGCGGCCGGCACGTCCGCGCTCGCGCTCGGACCCGCCGTCGGCTGGGCCGTCGTCGCGGTGATGCTGCTCATCGTCGTGTCCTTCCGCGCCGCGGTCGCCGCCGTTCCGCACGGCGGCATCTATCACATGGCCGGCACGAAGCTGGGCCCGAGGGCCGGCGTCGTCGCCTCGGCCGCGCTCCTGCTGGACTTCGTGTTCACCGCCGCGGTCTCCGTGGCCGCCTTCGCCCACTTCGTGGCGGCGCTGGCCCCCGGACTCACCGTCGGCAGCCGCGTGCTGGTGGCCTCGGCCGCGCTCGTGGGCGTGCTGCTGGCCGCGCTCCGCGGGGTGCGGCTGTCCCGGTGGGTGCTGCCCGTGCTCGTGAGCGTGTTCATCGCCCTGACCGCGCTGCTCGTCCTGGCGGGCCTGTGGCAGGAGGGCCGTGGGCTGCTCGGCGCGGCGCCGACGGCCGGGTGGACGCAGGAGGGCGTCGGGGTCGGCGGGACCGTCGGCACCGTGGCGACGGCGCTGCTCGCCCTGCGAGCGTTCAGCGCGGGATCGGTGCTGCTCACCGGCGTCGAGGTGCCGGTCTCGAGCACCCGCCTGATGGCCCGGCCGGCCGTGCCCACGGTGCGGTGGGTGCTCACCGTGATGGCCCTCACCCTCGGCGCGCTGACCGTGGGCGTCATGCACCTGGCCCAGCGCACCGGCGTCGTCGTCGGGCTGGAGCTGGAGAACCTCCGGGACGCCGCGGGTGCCGAGGTCACGCCCGACCGCGCCCCCGCCCCCGTGCTCGCCCAGCTCGCGGACACCGTGTACGGCCCGGGCAGCATCCTGTCCATCGCCACCATCGCGGCCACCGCCCTGCTCCTGCTGTTCGCGGCCAAGTCGGCGTTCCGCTCGTTCCCCGCCCTGGCCGCGCGCGTGGCCGAGGACGGCTACCTGCCCCGGCAGCTGAGGGTCCGCAGCGACCGGCTGGTGCACACGTGGAGCGTCCTCGGGATGGGGGCCGTGGCCCTCTCGCTCGTGGTGCTCTTCGAGGCCCGGACCGCCCTGCTCGTGCAGCTCTACGTCATCGGCGTGCTGCTGGCCTTCACGCTCGCGCAGGCCGGCATGCTGCGGCTGTGGCGCCGCCGGCTCGTGCACACACCGGGCTCCCGGGCCCGCGCGGCCGTCCGGCTGCGCCTGATCATCACGGCGGTGGCCTGGGTGGTCACGGCGCTGGCGGGGGTCGTCGTCCTGGTCACCCGCTTCACGCAGGGCGCGTGGGTGGCGCTGCTGGCGATCGTGCTCGGCTCGCTGGTGATGGGGCGGATCCGCCGCCACTACGCGGACGTGGACCGCGAGCTCGCACCGGACCCCCAGGACGACGCGCGGGCCCTGCCCTCGCGGGTCCACGTGGTGGTCGTCGTGACCACGCTGGACCGGCCGGCGCTGCGTGCGCTGGCCTACGCCCGCGCGTCGCGGCCGTCCTCCCTCGAGGCCGTCGTCGTGGACGCCGAGCGCGCCGCCACCCTGGAGGTGATCGACGCCTGGGAGCGTGCCTGCCTGCCGATGTCGCTCACCGTGATCGCCTCGCCCTACCGCGACACGGTGGCCCCCCTGGTGCGGCATGTGCGCGAGCACCGACGCCGTTCCCCGCGGGACCTGACCATGGTGTTCATCCCGGAGTACGTGGTCCGGCCGGGCTGGCGCACGCTCCTGCACAACCGGACCGCCACCCGTCAGACGCGGCGGCTGCAGCGGGAGCCGGGCGTGATGGTGGGCTCGGTGCCGTGGCAGGTCCACGAGGGCCAAGGCGCTTGACCGCCCCGGCGCCCCCGGCGAACGGCGGATGACGCCGTCCGACGGCGCGCCCACGATCGAGGCGACACAGCCGCATCGGTCTGCAAGGATGGTGACGATCTGACCAGTCGATGCTCAAGGCAAGACCTGAAGCGCGCTGCGATGCGAGAGGAGCCAGACATGGCAGTCGTCGACACGTCCACAGACGTCACCGGGATCGGGAGGACCATCGAGGTGGAGGTCGGGGCCATGGCCCACGGCGGCCACTGCGTGGCCCGGCACGAGGGGCGGGTCGTCTTCGTGCGCCACGCCGTGCCCGGCGAGAAGGTCCGGGTGGCCCTGACCGAGGCCGAGGACGGGGCCCGCTTCTGGCGCGGCGACGTCGTGGAGGTGCTGCGGCCCTCCGAGTTCCGCCGCATCCACCAGTGGAAGCTCGCGGACATGCTGCGCGCCCACGCCTCGGGTCGCCCGCCCGTGGGCGGCGCCGAGTTCGGCCACATCGTGGTCCCGCACCAGCGTCGGCTCAAGGCCCAGGTCTTCCGGGACACGGTGCACCGCATCGCCGACCTCGCGGTGGAGCCGGAGGTGTGCTTCGCCGGCTCCGAGGACGAGCCCACCGGCCAGCGCTGGCGGACCCGGAACGCGTTCGCGGTGACCCCCCAGGGGCACATCGCGATGCACGCCTACCGTTCGGCGACCCTCCTGCCCGTGCGCAACATGCCGCTCGGCGTGCCGGCCCTCGACGCGCTCGCCCTGTGGGACTGGGACTTCACCGGAGCCGCCCGCGTGGACGTCGCGACGCCGGCCTCCGGCTCCCGCCCCCTCGTGCTGGTGACGCCCACCCCGCAGACGCGGGCGGACGAGGTCAAGCTCGGCCGGCTGCGCACCCGGATCCGCCAGGCCGCCAACGCGTGCGGCGTGGACGTCTCCACCGGCCTGGCCCTGCCCGGCCCGAAGCAGTTCCAGCCGGTCAAGGTCGAGCGCATCACCGGCAAGACCTGGGTCGAGGAGACCGTGGAGTCCGAGCGCGGCGGCACCAAGCGCTTCCGCGTCACGGGTGACGGCTTCTGGCAGGTCCACCAGCACGCCCCGGCCACCCTCGTGGACGCGGTGCTCGAGGACGCCCGAGTCGAGCCGGGCCAGGTCGTGGCCGACCTCTACGGCGGCGCCGGCCTGTTCAGCGCGTACCTGGCGGACGCCGTGGGACCCGAGGGCCGCGTGTACTCGGTGGAGGCCTCCCGTCAGGCCTCGAAGGACGCCCGCCGCAACCTGCACGAGCAGCCGCAGGCCTCGGTGCTCAACGGCCCCACGGACAAGGTGCTCGGCAGCTGGCTGAAGTACCCCGAGCGCCCCGTGGCCGACGGCGGCCTCGGCGGTGTCGCGCTGGACACCGTCGTCCTGGACCCGCCGCGGGCCGGCGCGGGGCGGCGGGCGATCGAGCGCATCCTCGCGCTCGAGCCGGGCCGCATCGTGTACGTCTCGTGCGACCCCGCCTCGTTCGCCCGCGACCTGGCGTGGCTGCGCGACGGCGGCTACGAGGTGGAGCGCGCCCGCGTGTTCGACCTCTACCCGGACACCCACCACCTCGAGTCGGTCACCGTGCTGGTGCCGGCCGCCCAGAGCGCACCGGCCCCGGCCGTCGTCGAGATCTGATCCGGCGCCCGCGCCGCGGCCTGCGGGCCGCCGCGCGCCATGCCCGCGTCACACGCGACCGGCGCGGTACCCTGGGACACAGTGCGGCACCTGTGACGCAGACGACGCCCGTCCCGGACGGCGCGCGGTCCGCGGCCGCGGGTGACCACCCCCCACTGGACGAGCGCCCGGAGGAAACCGGGCGGGAAGAGGAGTCCTCTCGTGACCACCGTCGACAGCTTCGGCTCCAAGGG
Organism: Micrococcus sp. 093350064-1; assembly: GCF_053627955.1. Lineage (NCBI taxonomy): Bacteria > Bacillati > Actinomycetota > Actinomycetes > Micrococcales > Micrococcaceae > Micrococcus > Micrococcus sp. 093350064-1. Next base: position 252,223 of record NZ_JBSEYU010000003.1, on the reverse strand, counting down.
CGTCCTGGACGTCAAGGGCGCCGAGTATGAAATTTTCCGTCTGAACAAGGTCGAGGGGGCGCAGAAGCTGCCCTACTCCCTGAAGGTGCTGCTGGAGAACCTGCTGCGCACCGAGGACGGCGCCAACGTGACCGCCGACCAGATCAAGGCCCTGGCCGCCTGGGACCCGAACGCCCAGCCGGACACCGAGATCCAGTTCACGCCGGCGCGCGTGATCATGCAGGACTTCACCGGCGTGCCCTGCGTCGTGGACCTGGCCACCATGCGTGAGGCCATCCAGGACCTGGGCGGCGACCCGGAGCGCGTGAACCCGCTCTCCCCGGCCGAGCTCGTGATCGACCACTCCGTGCAGATCGACTCCTTCGGCAACGACGCCGCCATCGAGCGGAACATGGAGATCGAGTACGAGCGCAACGGCGAGCGCTACAAGTTCCTGCGCTGGGGCCAGACCGCCTTCGACGACTTCAAGGTCGTCCCCCCGGGCATGGGCATCGTCCACCAGGTCAACATCGAGAACCTGGCCCGCACCGTGATGACCCGCGAGGTCGACGGCGTGCTGCGCGCCTACCCGGACTCCTGCGTCGGCACCGACTCGCACACCACCATGGTCAACGGCCTGGGCGTGCTCGGCTGGGGCGTCGGCGGCATCGAGGCCGAGGCCGCGATGCTCGGCCAGCCCGTGTCCATGCTGATCCCGCGCGTCGTGGGCTTCAAGCTGACCGGCAGCATCCCCTCCGGCGCGACCGCGACCGACGTCGTGCTGACCATCACCGAGATGCTCCGTCAGCACGGCGTGGTCGGCAAGTTCGTCGAGTTCTACGGCGAGGGCGTCGGCTCCGTGCCGCTGGCCAACCGCGCCACCATCGGCAACATGTCGCCCGAGTTCGGCTCGACCGCCGCCATGTTCCCGATCGACGAGGTCACGCTCGACTACCTGCGTCTGACCGGCCGCTCCGAGGAGCAGGTCGCCCTCGTGGAGGCCTACACCAAGGAGCAGGGGATGTGGCACGACCCCTCCGCCGAGGTCGCCTACTCCGAGTACCTCGAGCTGGACCTGTCCACCGTGGTGCCCTCCATCTCCGGTCCGAAGCGTCCCCAGGACCGCATCGAGCTGACCGACTCCAAGGCCCAGTTCCGCAAGGACCTGCACGACTACGCACAGGGCGGGGAGCTGCTGGGCACGGTGGACGAGGCATCCAAGGAGAGCTTCCCGGCCTCCGACGCCCCGAACCTCAGCCCGAACGACGCCGACGCCGCCGCGGACGCCCCCCGTGAGACCGCCGCCGTGGCCGTCAAGGGCCGCCCGTCCAAGCTGGTGGACGTGGCCATGGAGGACGGCCGTCAGTTCCAGCTGGACCACGGCGCCGTGTCGATCGCCTCGATCACCTCGTGCACCAACACGTCCAACCCGTCCGTGATGATGGCCGCCGGCGTGCTGGCCCGCAACGCGGTCGCCAAGGGCCTGAAGTCCAAGCCGTGGGTGAAGACCTCCGTGGCCCCGGGCTCCCGTGTGGTGACCGACTACTACGAGAAGTCCGGACTGCGCGAGTCCCTCAACGACCTCGGCTTCAACGTGGTCGGCTACGGCTGCACCACCTGCATCGGCAACTCCGGCCCGCTGGAGTCCGAGATCTCCGAGGCCATCCAGGAGAACGACCTGTCCGTGACCGCGGTGCTCTCCGGCAACCGCAACTTCGAGGGCCGCATCAACCCGGACGTGAAGATGAACTACCTGGCCTCCCCGCCGCTGGTGGTCGCCTACGCCCTGGCCGGGACCATGGACTTCGACTTCGAGAACGAGGCCCTGGGCCAGGACACCGAGGGCAACGACGTCTTCCTCAAGGACATCTGGCCGGACCCGACCGAGGTCCAGAAGATCATCGACGCGTCGATCGACACGGAGATGTTCACCTCGCAGTACGCCACGATCTTCGACGGCGACGAGCGTTGGCAGTCCCTGGAGACCCCCTCGGGCTCCACCTTCGAGTGGGACGAGAAGTCCACCTACGTGCGCAAGCCCCCGTACTTCGAGGGCATGACCATGCAGCCGGACCCCGTGTCGGACATCTCCGGCGCCCGCGTCCTGCTCAAGCTGGGCGACTCCGTGACCACGGACCACATCTCCCCGGCCGGCTCCTTCAAGTCGGACACCCCGGCGGGCCGCTACCTGCTGGAGAACGGCGTGCAGCGCAAGGACTTCAACTCCTACGGCTCCCGTCGTGGCAACCACGAGGTGATGATCCGCGGCACGTTCGCGAACATCCGCATCAAGAACCAGCTGCTCGACGGCGTGGAGGGCGGCTTCACCCGCGACTTCACCCAGGAGGGCGCCCCGCAGGCCTACGTGTACGACGCGGCCCAGAACTACGCCGAGCAGGGCACCCCGCTGGTGGTCCTGGGCGGCAAGGAGTACGGCTCCGGCTCGTCCCGTGACTGGGCGGCCAAGGGCACCGCGCTCCTGGGCGTCAAGGCCGTGATCACCGAGTCCTTCGAGCGCATCCACCGCTCGAACCTCATCGGCATGGGTGTGCTGCCGCTGGAGTTCCCCGAGGGTGAGAACGCCGATTCGCTGGGCCTGACCGGTACCGAGACCTTCGACATCTCCGGCATCACCGCCCTCAACGAGGGCACCACGCCGAAGACCGTGAAGGTCACGGCCACCGGCGAGGACGGCAAGGCCACCGAGTTCGACGCGGTCGTCCGCATCGACACCCCCGGTGAGGCCGAGTACTACCGCAACGGCGGCATCCTGCAGTACGTGCTCCGTCAGATCGCCTCGAAGGACTGATCCACGGGACACCGCCCGCGCGCGGGCACCACGACGGCGGCCCGCCGCCCTCCGCACGGAGGGCGGCGGGCCACCGTCGTCGTGGGCGCCGGGGCCGACGCCGCCGCCTGCGTCCCGCCCGGGTGCGGACCCGCGGAGTAGGCTGGTCGGACCATGGAACATCTGCCCCTCACGAGCCCCGGCGCCCCGCTGCTGCCGCAGATCGCCCGCCCGGCGGACCTGTCGGCCCTCACGGAGGACCAGTTGACCGCGCTGGCGGCGGAGATCCGCGCCTACCTGATCGCCCACGTCTCCAAGACGGGCGGCCACCTCGGACCGAACCTGGGCGTCGTCGAGCTGACGCTGGCCGTGCACCGCGTGTTCGAGTCGCCGAAGGACGCGGTCATCTTCGACACGGGCCACCAGTCGTACGTGCACAAGCTGCTCACCGGACGCCAGGACTTCACGACGCTCCGCCAGGAGGGGGGCCTGTCCGGCTACGGCGACCGCACCGAGTCCGAGCACGACGTGGTGGAGTCCTCGCACGCCTCCAGCTCGCTCTCCTGGGCGGACGGCATCGCGCGGGCCTGGGCGCAGACCGGGCAGGGGGACCGCACCGTGGTGGCCGTGATCGGCGACGGCGCGCTCACGGGGGGCATGGCCTGGGAGGCGGTCAACAACATCGCCGCCGGCCGGGATCGGCGCGTGGTGATCGTGGTCAACGACAACGGCCGCTCGTACGCGCCCACGGTGGGCGGCGTCGCCGAGCACCTGGGTGGACTGCGCCGCGGGGTGCTGGACAAGGTGCGCACCCACCACCGCTACGAGCAGACCCTCGACTACCTCAAGCGCCGCCTCCAGGAGGCTGGCCTCGCGGGTGAGCTGGTGTACCGGCCACTGCACGCGGCGAAGAAGGGCCTCAAGGACCTCTGGGCGCCGCAGGGCTTGTTCGAGGACCTGGGCATGAAGTACATCGGCCCGGTGGACGGTCACGACCTCATCGCCATGGAGGAGGCCCTCGAGGACGCGCGGGCGTACGGCGGGCCCGTGATCGTCCACGCGATGACCGAGAAGGGGCACGGCTACGCGCCGGCGGTCGCGCACGAGGCGGACCAGTTCCACGCGATCGGCGTGATCGACCCCTCCACGGGCGAGCCCATCACCTCGTCGACGGCCCAGTCCTGGACCTCCGTGTTCGGCGAAGAGATGGTCGCGATCGCGGACGAGCGGCCGGACGTCGTGGCCATCACCGCCGCCATGCAGAACCCCGTGGGCCTGGCCCCGATGGCGCTGGCCCACCCGGACCGGGTGTTCGACGTCGGCATCGCCGAGCAGCACGCGGTCACGTCGGCCGCCGGCATGGCCTTCGGCGGCCTGCACCCCGTGGTGGCCGTCTACGCGACCTTTCTCAACCGCGCGTACGACCAGGTGCTCATGGACGTGGGCCTGCACCGTGCGGGCGTGACGTTCGTGCTGGACCGCGCGGGCGTCACCGGGCCGGACGGCCCCAGCCACCACGGCATGTGGGACCTGGCCCTGCTGCAGTCGGTCCCGGGGCTGCGGATCTCCGCGCCCCGTGACGCGGACACGCTCCGGGAGGAGCTGCGCGAGGCCGTCGCCGTCGAGGACGCGCCCACCGTGGTGCGGTTCGCGAAGGGCTCGGTCGGCGAGTCGGTGCGTGCCCTGGAGCGGCTGTCGGACGGCACGGACGTGCTCGCCCGGCGCGGCGAGGCCGGCGGACGCGACGGCGCCGAGCGGGACGTGCTGATCGTGGCGGTGGGTGCGATGGCCGAGCTCGGCCTCGACGTCGCCGAACGGCTCGAGCGGCACGGCATCAGCGCCACGGTGATCGACCCGCGGTGGGTCCTGCCCGTGGCCCGATCCGTGATCGACACGGCCGCCCGCCACCGGATCGTCGTGTGCCTCGAGGACGGGGTGCGGGCCGGCGGCGTCGGCTCGCGGATCCGCCAGGAGATGCGTGCGGCCGGCGTGGACACGGCCCTGAACGAGGTTGGCCTGCCGGTCGAGTTCCTCGCCCACGGCAGCCGCGAGCAGGTGCTGGCCCGCGTGGGCCTCACCGCGCAGCGCATCACCCAGGACACCGTCGCCCAGGTCCTCGGCGCCAAGGTCCCGTACGCCCGGCCCGTCCCCGAGGACGCGGCCGCCCCCCACCACCAGGAGCAGGCATGAGCATCGTCCGGCTGTACCGTGAGACCGTCGGCGACGACGGCACCCGGCTCTTCGAGTACCGCGAGGCATGGGCCGACGCGGAGGCCGGGGAGTTCGTGGTCCACCACGGCCGGGTCGGCCAGCCCGGCACCGTCGGGGAGCAGCCCCTGGCCGACCAGGCCGAGGGTGATCAGCTGCTGGCCGCGTTCGTGGCGCAGGGCGCGGAGGAGGGCTTCGCCGAGGCGGACCCCGCGACCTTCGCCGTGCTGCCGGTGGCCTACCGGCTCCGCGGCCGGGAGGCCACGGTGATCGAGCGGCGCACCGTGGAACGGCTGCGCGTCGAGGTGACCCACCAGCTGGCCTGGCGCGGTCTTGGCGAGGTCGAGGACGTCGTCGAGGAGGCCGGTGCCCTCGTGCTGCGCGTCCGGACCCCCCACGCCCGCAAGGCCGCCGCCGAGATCCCGGCGGCCGCCAAGCGCGCCGACGGCGTGCAGCCGAACAAGGTGGACGTCCGCACCGCAGAGCAGGAGGGCTGACCCGTGCGCCACACCCGTCTCGGCCGCTCCGGGCTGACCGTCTCCGTCGTCGGCCTGGGCTGCAACAACCTCGGCCGCCCCGGCACCGCCACGCTGGAGCAGGCCGGCACCGACGCCGTCGTCCACGCCGCGCTCGACGCCGGCATCACCTTCTTCGACGTCGCCGACGTCTACGGCGCCGAGCCCGGCCTGTCCGAGGAGCGGCTCGGCCGCGCCCTGGGCGCCCGCCGCGACGAGGTGGTGATCGGCACCAAGTTCGGCATGGACATGGGCGGTGTCGCCGGCGACGACGGCGGCGCGCGGGGCTCCCGCCGGTACATCGTGCGCGCCGTCGAGGACTCCCTGCGCCGCCTCGGCACCGACTGGATCGACCTCTACCAGTTCCACACCCCGGACCCGGCCACGCCCATCGAGGAGACCCTCCGCGCGCTCGACGACCTCGTGCGCGCCGGCAAGGTCCGCTACGTGGGCCACTCGAACCGGGCCGGGTGGCAGATCGCCCAGGCCGAGTACGTGGCCCGCGAGCTGGGCGTGGAGCGCTTCGTGTCCGCGCAGAACCACTACAACCTGCTGGACCGCCGGGCCGAGCTCGAGGTGGTCCCGGCGGCGGCCGAGTTCGGGCTCGGCGTCCTGCCGTACTTCCCGCTGGCCAACGGGCTGCTCACGGGCAAGTACTCGCAGGGCGACGCCCCCGAGGGCTCGCGCCTGTCCCACGTGCGCCAGCACATGGTGGCCGACGCCGACCTGGAGCAGCTGGCCGCGTTCGGCCGGTTCGCCCGGGAGCGGGGGATCACCGAGGTCCAGGCCGCGATCGGGTGGCTGGCGGCGCAGGGGCCGGTGTCCTCCGTGATCGCCGGCGCCACCCGTGCCGCGCAGGTCGTGGAGAACGCGGCGGCGGCCGACTGGCTCGCCACCGCGGAGGACCTGGCCGAGCTGGACGCCCTGTTCCCGGGCCCGGAGAAGGTCGCGCTCTTCTGATGGCCGGCGCGCTGACCGGCGCGGCCGCCGCGACCCCGCTCGTGCCGACGCCGGGGGAGGCCGCCCTGGGCTGGACCGTGTCCGTCGTGGCCGGTGCGCTGTGGGTGGCCGGCTTCGTCTCGCTGGGCCGCAGCCCCCTGGACGCCCGGGCGCGCCTGCCGTGGGTCGGCCTCATGCTGCTGCTGCCGGTGCTGGGGGCGCTCATCTGGTTCTGGTGGCGGCACCGCTACTACCCGGCGCGGCGGCGCGAGCAGCCGGCGTGGGACCCCAACGACCGCTCCGCCGTCGTGGTGCCCCCGCGCCGGCGCTACGGCGCGCCGGAGGAATGAGCCGGGCTCAGAGCTTGACGACGATGCGGTCGTCGACGACGGCCGCGTCGTAGTCCATGAGGGCCTTGCGGGCCGGGCCGCCGAACGGCTTCCCCGAGGTGACGTCGAAGTGCGAGCCGTGGCAGGGGCAGGCGTAGGCCGGGCCCTCCTGCCGGTCCACGACCTGGAGCAGGCAGCCCTGATGCGTGCACACGTTGGTGAAGGCGGTCACCGTGGTCTCGTCCACGCGATGCATCATCAGCGTCCGACCCTGCACCTGCACCTCCCGGGAGGCGCCCACGGGCAGCTCGGCGGCGGGCAGCGCGTCGACGGCGTCGGAGCCGGTGTAGTGGTCCTGCGCGGTGTCCTTCTCACGCAGCCGGTCCGTGCAGCCGGCCAGCGCGAGTGTGCCGGCACCCGCGGCGGCGACGGCGGCGCCGCGGCCCAGGACGGTGCGGCGGGAGGTGTCCGGGCGGGCGTGGTCGTCGCAGCAGCCGGACCGGGAGGAGTTCGGGGTGAGGGGGGAGTCCTGCGTGGTCATCGACCCATTATCGCCCGTGGCGAGGGCGGATGCGACCGGGCCCGACGGGTGCGAGGATCGGGGGGACGGACCCCCGAGCCCCAGGAGCACCGCCGTGACCCACCCCGCCCCGCGCCCCACCGGCGCCGCCCGTTTCGACCTCACTCCCTTCGAGCGGTGGGAGGCCGTGACCCTCGACGACGTGCACGTCGGCTTCCTGCACCGGGTGCTGGAGGACGGCGTGCTGACCACCCGCATGGGCTTCGCCCCCACGCCCGCCCAGCGCGCCGCCCGCGGTGGACTGCCCGAGCGCTACCTCGCCCAGACGCAGGTCGGCTTCACGCCCGACGGGGACGGCTGGGCATGGACGACCCACGAGGACTCCGCCGGAGCCCAGCGGGTGCGCATCGACCGTGAGCGGGCCGGCATCGACGCCGCGGTGCTGCCCTCGTACGCGGAGTACCTCCTCCTCGCGCGGGTGGCCGCCGAGGGCCCGCTCGCCGTGGACCGGCTCGAGGAGGCCTCGCCCCTGCAGGGCGGGCTGCGCGTGCCCCGCGCCGAGCTGCGCCCGGCGGACGCGGGCGGGTCGGACGTGCGGGTGGCCGTCGTCGCGGACGGCGTGGAGCTGGGGGCGCACCTCGTGCGCGAGGGCGCCGTGGTCGCCTCCGACTGGGGCGGGGGCACCGCCTCGACCCCCGTGGCCGACCAGGCCGCGGCGACCGCCGGGCTCGACGCGCACGTGGTGACGTTCGCCGGGCTGCCGATCGCCTGAGCCGTGGGCCGGGCCGTCGCGGACGGCCCGGCCGGGGCCGGTCAGGCCTGCGCGGCCGGGTGGAAGCGCCGCCCGTTCACCCGCTCGGCGGCCCCGCAGTCGTCCAGGTACGGCGTGATGCCGCCCAGGTGCAGGGGCCAGTTGGCGCCGAGGATCATGCACAGGTCCACGTCCTCGGGGGCCGCGACGACGCGCTCGTCCAGGTGCAGGCCGATCTCCTCGGCCAGCGCGTCCTCGACCCGGCGCAGCAGCTCCTCGGAGGTCTGCGGGGTCGAGCCCTGCTCCAGCAGGGCCGCGGTCGCCTCCGGGATCTGCTCGCCGGTCGCGCCGGCGGCCTCCTCGTCGCGCCGGTCGGGGCGGACGTCCTTGGCCCAGATCGCGGTCTTGCCGGCGTCGATCAGGCGCTGCAGGTTCGCCGAGACCGGGAAGCGCTCCGCGCCGAAGGACGCGGAGAGGGACTCGGACACGTGCTGGGCCACGGGGATGCCGACCATGGCCAGGAGGGTGAACGGCGTCATCGGCAGGGCCAGCGGGTCCAGCGCGTGGTCGGCCTCGTGCGCGTCGGTGCCCTCGTCGAAGGAGTTCTGCACCTCGCCCATCATGCGCAGCAGGACGCGGTTGACCACGAACGCGGTGGCGTCGTGGACGAGCACGCCGGTCTTGCGGAGCCGGCGGGTCAGTTCGAACGCGGTGGCCACGACCTCGTCCGTCGTCGCCTCGGTCCGCACGATCTCCACGAGCGGCATGACCGCCACCGGGTTGAAGAAGTGGAAGCCCACGAGGCGCTCGGGATGCTCGAGGACCTCGGCCATGGCGGCCACGGACAGGCTCGAGGTGTTGGTCATCAGGATGGCGTCCTCACGCACGATGCCCTCGAGCTCGCGGAAGACGGTGCGCTTGACCTCGAGCTCCTCGAAGACGGCCTCGATGACGATGTCGGCGTCCGCGTACACCGCCTTGTCCGTGTCCGCGGTGATCAACCCGGCCAGGGCCTCGCCGTCCTCGGCGGAGAGCCGTCCACGGGAGACCATCTTCTCGACCTGCGCGCGCACGCCCGCCAGGCCGCGCTCGACACGCTCGGCGTCGATGTCCGTCATCACGACGGGCACCCGCAGGTGCCGGGCGAAGACGAGGGCGAGCTGGCCGGCCATCAGGCCCGCACCGACGATGCCGACCTTGCGGACCTCGCGGGCGAGCTCGCGGCCCGGGTCGCCGGCGGGGCGCTTGGCGCGGCCCTGGACGAGGCCGAGGAACGCGTACACGGTGCGCCGGAACTCGGGGGAGTGCAGCAGCGTCCCGAGGGCGTCCGCCTCGGCCTGGGCGGACTCGGCGCGGGTGCGCGTGCGGGCGCCGGTGAACAGGTCCTCCAGGTGACGGCGCGCCGGCAGGTGGCGTCCGGGGCGAGCGGCCTGCAGCCGCTCCAGCGCCGCCAGGGCGCGGTCCCAGGCGGCGTCGGACACGTCGCGGTCGCGGTGGGCGGCCAGTTCGGCCGCCACGGACTCGTCCCCGGCGACCAGGGCGGCGGCGAGCTCGAGGCCCGCGTCGAGGAGGTCCCCCTCCACGATCCGGTCCATCAGGCCGAGCCCGTGCGCCGCGCGGGCGTCGAGCATGCGGTTGTCGTCGAGGGGGTTCTTCAGCACGACGTCGACGGCGGCCTCCGGGCCGATCAGATGGGGCACGCGCCACACGCCGGACCAGCCGGGGATCAGGCCGAGCCGGACCTCGGGCAGGCCGAAGCCCTTCGCATCGGCGGCCACCACGCGGTGTCCGGCGGCCAGGGCCAGCTCGAGGCCGCCGCCGAGGGCGAGGCCGTTCACGAGCGCGACCGTGGGGATCTCGAGGGCCGCGAGCCGGTCGTAGACGGCGTGGCCGAGCAGGGCCAGGTCGCGGCCGACGTCGTCGGTGAGGCCCGCGATCAGGGACAGGTCCGCCCCGGCCGCGAAGGTCCCCTCCACACCGGTCACGGCCAGGGCCTGGATCTCGCCCGCGGCGGCCCGGGCGGCCTGCTCGTCGAGCACCCGGCCGAGGCCGAGGAGCGTGGCCGGGCCCAGGGTCGCGGGCCGGCGGGGTCCCTGCCCGTTGTCCAGCGTGAGCAGCGCGAGCGTGCCCGCACCCTCGGGCAGGGCGTGGTCGGTCACGGTGACGGTGGTGACGACCTCATCCGGGGCCAGGGCGGGCAGGTGGTCGAAGGAAGCAAGAGAAACGGATGTCATGCGGGTCACACTACCGGCGAGTAGCCTCCGCGTCGACGCGACGCGACGGACCGATCCGGCCGGCCGCGTCGGGGGCTCAGGCGCCGGCGGGATCGGGGTCGAGGAGCGCGACCGTGACGATCGCGCCGACGTTCTCCACCTGCCACGGGCGCGCGCCCCGCTCCGTCAGGAACGCGTCGACGGTCTCGGGGGTGATCGGGGCGGGCGGGGTCCAGCAGATCCGCCGAAGGGTGTCCGGGGTGAGGAGGTTCTCGGTGGGCATCCCCAGCTGCTCGGCCCGTCGGGCGACGCGGGCCTTGGCCGTGCGCAGGCGGCGGTCCGCCACCGGGTCCCGGTCCTTCCAGGCCCGGGGTGGGGGCGGGCCGTCCCCGGTGCGGATCTGCGCCGCGGGGGCGTCGCCCCGCTCGGCGTCCTCGACGCCGGCCCGGATCGCGGCGATCCAGCGCGGGGCCTCGCGGCTCGCGGCGCGGCCGTGGAAGCCGGAGGTCTGGCGCAGGGCGGGGACGGTGCGCGGCTGGGCGGCCGCGGCGGCGACGATCGACCGGTCCGGGATGAGCCGGCCGGGGGCGACGTCGCGGTGGCGGGCGAGGTCCTCGCGGGCCTCCCACAGGCGCTTGAGGACCGCGCGCTGCACGGGGCGGCGCAGCGTCTGGGAGCCCGAGGTGCCGCGCCAGGGGTCCTTCTTCGGCGTGGGCGGCGGGGCCGTGCGCACGTGCTCGAACTCCTGCTCGGCCCACGCGAGCTTGCCGTCGGCCTCGAGGCGCGCGATCAGGGCCTCGCGCAGCGGGACGAGCAGCTCGACGTCGAGCGCCGCGTAGGTGAGCATCGCCTCGGGCAGCGGACGCACCGACCAGTCGGCGGCCGAATGCTCCTTGGCGAGGGTGACCCCCAGCAGCTCCTCCAGGACCGCGGCCAGGCCGACGCGCGGCAGGCCGGACACCCGGGCCGCGAGCTCGGTGTCGAACAGCCGATCGGGGCGCAGCCCCTGCTCGGCCAGGCAGGGCAGGTCCTGGCTGGCCGCGTGCAGGATCCACTCGACGCCCGCGAGGGCCTCCTGCAGCGGGGCCAGCCCGTCGAGGGCTTCGGGATCGACGAGCCAGATGCCGGCGCCCTCGCGCTTGAGCTGGACGAGCATGGCCCGCTGGCCATACCGGATCCCGGAGGCGCGCTCCGCGTCGACGGCGACGGGCCCGGTCCCCGCGGCGAGCGCCGCGGCGCAGGCCTCCAGGCCCGCGCGGGTGTCGGTGAGCCGGGGGACTCCACCGGCCGGTGTGGCGATCAGCCGCGGGGGCGCGTCCGGGGCGGCCGTCTCGGGGGCGTCGGTCATGCTGCTCCTGTTCGGGGAGGTCGGGGCGGGGACGGGCCGGGGCCCGGTGTGTCGGAGGCGCGGGCGCGCGGTCAGGGGCCGGCCGTGTGGACGTCCGCGGCGTGCTCGGGCGGCAGACCGGCGAACGCGCAGATCATGTCCGACCACGCCTCGAGATGCGAGCCGAGGTCCCGCGGGGCCGGGGTCCACGAGGCGCGCAGCTCGATGTCGGTGGTGTCCGGGGCCGCACTGAGCGTCCCGAAGCCCTCCGCGATGCTGCGCGTCGCGGTGCCGCCGGCGTGGGAGTGCTCGGCGTGGCGGCGCTCGAGCGCCTCCACGAGCCACGTCCACGCGACGGCGCCGGCCAGCTGGTCCAGTGCGACGTCCGGTTCCAGGCTCGCACGGATCCATGTCACCGCCCGGAAGCCTCCCGGCCACCGGGCGTCCGGGGCCGGGTCGTGCAGGAGGACGAACCGCCCCGTGGCCAGCACGCCGCCGGTCGCGCCCGGCCCGTCGCACACGTCGGCGGCGAGGGCGACGGCGAAGGGCGCCTGCCCCTCGGGTGCCGGGATCTCCCGCAGCCGCACCTCGGTCCGTGGCCGCGCATCGCGCAGGTCCGCCAGGGCACGCCGGAACACCCCCGGCGGCACGGGCGCCTCGACCGCCCCGGGGGCGGCGGAGAGGCGACGGGGCCCGATCACGCTCATGCCCGTCAGCCTAGGCTGCGGGGCCCAGCGGGCCGCGGGGGCGCGCCGTGGACGCCACGGCGCTCCCGCACCGGATCAGCGCGCCCCGTCCGGGGCCGCCGCGTCGTCGGCGGGGGCCAGGCGCAGCGAGATCGAGTTGATGCAGTAGCGCAGGTCCGTGGGGGTGTCATAGCCCTCGCCCGCGAAGACGTGACCCATGTGGGAGCCGCACGCCGCGCACCGCACCTCGATCCGCTCCATGCCCAGGGTGGTGTCCTTCAGGTACTCCACCCGGTCCTCCGCGAGCGGTGCGAAGAACGAGGGCCAGCCGCAGTGCGCGTCGAACTTCTCGTCCGAGCGGAACAGCTCGGATCCGCACGCCCGGCACGCGTACACGCCCTTCACGTGCGAGTCCCAGTACTCGCCCGTGAAGGGCCGTTCCGTGCCGGCCCGGCGCAGCACCTGGAACTCCTCGGGCGTGAGCCGTCGGGCCCACTCCTCGTCCGTCAGGCGGGCGCCGCCCGGGGCGGCCAGGGTCTGCTCGGGAGCGGGGACGTCCCGCGCGGGGTCGGGGGTGGGGCCGTCATGGGGGGTGTGGGGAGTCTCGGTCATGCCCGGTGCAACGGTCCGGAGCGCCGTCGTGTTCCCGACCGGCGTCGCATTGGCGGGCGCGCCCGCCCGTGGAGGACAATGGCGCGCATGGCCGCACGACCCCGCCGTCCCCGTCCCCACCCCGCCGACCTGCCGCCCGCCCTGGCCGCCGCCGTCACCGTGGCAGCCCGGCGGGCCGGGGGTCGCGACTCCCGCGTCCGCCGAGCGGGCCGCCTGGTCCGCCGCGGAGTCACCGGATCGGTGCGCGGCGGCGTGGCCGTGGCCTCCCCGGTGGCCCGCTGGGCCCCGCCCGTGCTCAGCGTCGCCGCGGCCTCCGCCTTCGTGCTGGCCGGGGCGAGCTCGGCGCTCGCAGGCGTGTTCGCCCGCACCGTGGTGACCCCCGTGCGCCGCCACGCCGAGTCCACGCCGATCCTCGCCGTCGTCGACACGCCCGCCGGGCAGGACGTGATCCTGCAGGCCGACGAGTACACCACCGTGCCCGGCCAGTACTCCCTCACGTTCGACGACGGCGCCGGATGCGCCCGCATCGGGGAGATCACCTCCTTCGACCCCCGGGACGGCACGGTGCAGCGCGCGGTCGAGGAGGTCTTCTCCGGCGATCTGACGACGGCGACCCGGGGCCGGTTCACCGGCTTCGTCTACCCGACCCCCGCCGACGCCGGGCTCGACGCCGAGGACGTGCAGGTGCCGGTGCCCGGCGGCCACGCCCGCGCATGGCGCATCGAGCCGGACCCCAGCGAGGACGGCGAACCCCGTCCCGCGGAGGGGCTGTGGGCGGTGATGGTCCACGGCCGCGGCGCGCGCCGCAACGAGGGCATCCGCGCCGTGCCGACCGCCCGCCGCCTGGGCATGACGTCGCTGCTGATCTCCTACCGCAACGACGGCGACGCCCCGGACGCCGCCGACGCCCGCTACGGGCTCGGCACCACCGAATGGGAGGACGTCGAGGCGGCCATCCGCTACGCCCTCGACCACGGCGCCCGGGACGTCGTCCTCTTCGGCTGGTCCATGGGCGGGGCCGTGGTGCTGCAGACCGTGGACCGCTCCCCGCTGGCCCCGCACGTGCGCGGCGTGGTCCTGACGGGCCCCGTCATCGACTGGGTGGACGTGCTGCGCCACCAGGCCCGGCTCAACCGGATCCCCGAAGCCGTGGGCCTGCTCGGCCAGTGGCTGCTGGCCAACCGGGCCGGCCGGTTCATCACGGGCCTGGCCGCCCCCGTGGACCTCAAGGCCCTGGACTGGGTGACCCGCGCCGACCACGTGCGTGTGCCCACGCTGATCCTGCACTCCGAGGACGACGAGTACGTGCCCGTCGGCCCCTCGCAGGACCTGGCCGAGCGCAACCCGGACCTCGTGCGGTTCGTCCGCTTCCACCAGGCCCGCCACACCCGCGAGCAGAACGTGGACCCGCGCAAGTGGGACACCACCGTGCGCGGCTGGCTGCGCGCCGTGCTCAGCGCCCCCCGCCCCGGCGGCCGGGGGCGCTGACCGCGCTCAGGCCGCGGCGTCCGCCAGCCCCCGACGGCGCAGCAGCGGCTCGAGCTCGGCGTCCCGGCCACGGAACGCGCGGTAGGACTCCAGCAGGTCACGCGTATCGCCCCGCGAGAGCAGCTCGTCCGCGAACCGGCGGCCGTTCTCCCGCGTCATCCCGCCGTGCTCGCGGAACCACTCCACGGCGTCCGCGTCCAGCACCTCGGCCCACACGTAGGAGTAGTACCCGGCCGCGTAGCCGCCGCCGAAGATGTGCTTGAAGTAGCCGGTGCCGTAGCGCGGAGGCACCAGGTCCGGGTCGATGCCCGCCTCGGTCAGCACCCGGCGCTCGAACGCGGCCGGGTCGGCCGTGGCGGCGTCCACCGTCTCCTCCGTCAGCGAGTGCCAGGCCCAGTCCACGAGCGCCGCGCCCAAATACTCGACCGTGCGGTGCCCCTCGCCCCACAGGTCCGCCGCCTCGAGCCGCTCCAGCGTCCCCGCCGGCAGCGGCTCGCCCGACTCCACGTGCCGCGCGTACGCGGCCAGCAGGGACGGCTCGCGCAGCCACACCTCGTTGACCTGCGACGGGAACTCGACGACGTCGCGCGGCACGTTCGTCCCGGTGAGCGAGGCGTACTCGCCCCGGGCCAGCAGCCCGTGCAGGGCGTGGCCGAACTCGTGGAACAGCGTCGTGGCCTCATCCAGCGTCAGCAGGGCCGGACGCCCCGCCGCCGGGGCCGGCACATTCATCGTGGTGAACACCACCGGGCGCTCGCCCAGGGCGTCCGCCATGTCCCGCACCGTGTGCATCCAGGCACCGCCCGACTTGGTCGGCCGCGCGAACAGGTCCGCGACGAACAGACCCACCCCGGCACCGTCCTCACCCGTCACCTCGAACACCCGGATCCCGGGGCGGTACAGGTGCCGCGCCAGCTCCGGGCGCTCGGCGAACGTGAGCCCGTACAGCGCCGTCGCCGCCGCGAACACGCCCTCGGTCAGCACCCGGTCCAGCTCGAAGTACGGGCGCAGGGCGTCCGCGTCCACCGCGAACTCCTCCCGCGCGTACGCCGCGGACAGCGCCGGCCAGTCCCATGGGGCCACCTCGGCGTCCGTCCGGCCCGCGTGCGCCGCCGCCGTCGCCGCGTCCGCCCGCGCGTTGGCCATCGCCCGCGGCGCCATCGCGGCCAGCAGCTCCTCCACGGCCGCCGTCGACGGCGCCGCCCGGTCCTTCAGCGCCTGCTCGGCCCAGCTCTGCGCCCCCAGCAGCCGCGCCTTGCGCAGCCGCAGCCGCACCATCGCCATCGCCGTCGTCAGCGTCTCGTGCTCCCCGGACCCGCCCCGGCCCGTCGACGCCTCGAACACCTCGCGCCGCATCCCCTCGTCCTGCAGGGACGCCAGCCACGGCTGCGACGTGAACAGGGACAGCGTCAGCAGCCACGGGCCCGCCGCCGCGTCCCCGTCCCCGTGCCCCGCCTCGGCGGCCGCCCCCGCCGCCGCGGCCAGGTCGTCCTCGCTCAGACCGGCCAGGCGCTCGCGGTCCGTGACGAGCACGGCGCGGGCGGCGGTGTCCGCGACGAGGCGGCGCGTGTAGGCGGCCGAGAGGGACGCCAGCTCCGTGTTGATCCCGCGCAGCTCCTCGCGCGCGGCCTCGTCCAGGTCCGCCCCCGCCAGGGAGAGGCGCAGGCGCAGCGTCTCCAGCAGGCGGGCGTCCTCGCCCGTGAGGCCGCCGTCGTCGATCGAAGCGACGCGCGCCGCCAGCCGCGGGTCCAGCAGGATCGCGTCCTCGTGGGCCGCGAGCTCGGGGGAGAGCTCCTCGGCCAGGGCCTGCCGCGCATCCGTGCCGTCCGAGCCGACGAGCGTGAAGAACATCGCGGCGGAGCGGCGCAGCAGCTGGCCGGACAGCTCGAGCGCACGGACGGTGTTCTCGAAGGTCGGCGCCGTGGCCGCCCCGAGGATCTGGTCGACCTCGGCGCGCTGGGCCGCCATCCCCGCGCACACGGCCTCGGCCAGCTGCGCGTCGGAGACGGCGGAGAAGTCGGGCAGCCCGTAGGGCAGGTCGGAGGGGGTCGCCAGCGGGTGGTCGGCGGGCAGGACGGAGGGCGCGGAGGTGTGGGTCATGGGCGCGAGTGTAGTCAGCCGTGATCCGCGCCACCCCACCGGGCGTCGCTAGACTGGGCGGTCGAGCCAGCAGACGAGATCCAGACCTGAGGAGGCGTGATGGCAGGACATTCCAAGTGGGCGACCACCAAGCACAAGAAGGCCGTCATCGACGCGCGGCGCGCCAAGGCGTTCGCGAAGTACATCAAGAACATCGAGGTCGCGGCACGTGCCGGCGGCCCCGACGTCGCCGGCAACCCCGCCCTCGACCTGGCCGTGTCCAAGGCCAAGAAGGCCTCGGTGCCCAACGACAACATCGACCGCGCCGTCAAGCGCGGCGCCGGCCTGACCGGCGAGGTCATCGACTACGCCGAGATCATGTACGAGGTCCGCGGCCCCCAGGGCTCGGCGCTGCTGGTCGAGTGCCTGACCGACAACAAGAACCGCGCCGCCGCGGACGTGCGCGCGGCCGTCACCCGCAACGGCGGCACCATGGCGGACTCCGGCTCCGTCTCCTTCCTCTTCGAGCGCAAGGGCCTCGTGCGCCTGCCCACCGAGGGCAACACCGAGGACGGCCTGCTCGAGGCCGTGCTCGAGGGCGGCGCGGACGCCGAGGAGGTCGTCGTCTCCGGCGACTCCTTCGAGATCCTCTCGGACCCCTCCGACCTGCAGTCCGTGGCCAAGGCCCTCGACGAGGCGGGCGTGGAGTACGAGTCCGACGAGCTCGAGTTCGTCCCCACCATGAAGGTGGACCTGGACGCGTCGGGCGCCCGCACCTTCCTCAAGCTGGCCGATGCGCTCGAGGACCTCGACGACGTCCAGAACGTCTTCTCGAACGTGGACATCGCCCCCGAGGTCCTCGCCGAGCTCGACGAGGACTGATCGCGCTGAGCGCGCGCCGGCCCGCCGACGTCGTCCGGATCCTCGGGGTGGACCCGGGGCTCACCCGCTGCGGGATCGCCGTGGTGGACGTGGACGCGCGACGGCGGGCCGCGCTCGTCCACGTCGAGGTCACGGGCACCCCGCCCACCGCCCCCCTGGACCAGCGCCTCCTGCGCATCGACGAGGCCGTCTCCGCGGTCCTCGCCGCGCACCGGCCCGATCGCGCCGCCGTCGAGCGCATGTTCGCGAACACGAACACGCCGACCGTGCTGGGCACGGCCCAGGCCGCGGGCGTGGCGATCGCCGCGGCCGCGCGCGCCGGCGTCCCCGTGGGCCTGCACACCCCCTCCGAGGTCAAGGCCGCCGTCACCGGACACGGCGATGCGGGCAAGGAGCAGGTCACCACGATGGTCACCCGGATCCTCCGCCTCGACGCCCCGCCGCGCCCGGCCGACGCGGCCGACGCCCTCGCCTTGGCCATCGCCCACGGCTGGCGCGGCACCGCCCTCGGCGCGGCCGCCGGCCAGACCGGCCTCGACACCGCAGACCTCGCCTCCCGGGCGGGGCGCTCGCAGTTCGCCGCCAAGGCGCCCGCGCGCGCCCGCCCGCGGGGCCAGCTCACCGCCGCGCAGCGGGCCTGGCTCGACGCCGAGCGCTCGGCGGGCGGCGGGCGTCGCCGGTAGGCCGCTGCCGGGCCGGCGTTCGATGATATGTTCGAATCCGCGCCGACCGGCGTCCGTCCGTCCCGACAGGAGGGCCCCTCATGATCGCCTCGCTCAGCGGCACCGTCGAGCACGTGGCCCTCGACCGGGCGGTCATCGCCGTCGGCGGCCTGGGTGTGCAGTTCTCCGCCACCCCGCAGACGCTGTCCACCCTGCACGAGGGCCGGCCGGGGGCGGTGCAGACCCACCTCGTGGTCAAGGAGGACGCCCTGACCCTCTACGGCTTCGCGGACCGCGACGAGCGCGAGGTGTTCGAGGTGCTCATCACGGCCAACGGCGTGGGTCCCCGCCTCGCCCTGGCGATCCTCTCCGTCCACCACCCCGAGACCGTGCGCCGGGCGGTCACCGAGGAGGACGAGAAGACCCTCACCCGCGTGCCCGGCATCGGGCCGAAGATGGCGCGCAAGATCATCGTCGAGCTCTCCGGCCGCCTCGCGCCCACCGGGGAGCCGGTGCCCGAGGCGGAGGCCGAGGCGAGCGCCGAGCCGACCGTCGAGGCGCTCTGGCACGCCGACGTCGTGCAGGCGATGGCCGGCCTGGGCTGGTCCGAGAAGGAGGCGCTCAAGGCCGTCGAGGCCACCGTGGCGGCCCGCCCGGAGCTGGACGAGGGCCGCGACGTCGCCGCGCTGCTGCGCGCCACCCTGCGCGACGTCGGCATGGCCGGCGCGGTGCGAGGCGGGCGATGAGCGCGGAGTCCTCACCGCTGTCCGCGGCGGCCGTCGACCCGGAGGAGCGCCGGCTCGAGGTCGCGCTGCGCCCCAAGCACCTGGACGAGTTCGTGGGCCAGATGCGCGTGCGCGAGCAGCTGGACCTCATGCTCGCCTCCGCCCGGCTGCGGGACCGCGCCGCGGACCACGTCCTGCTCTCCGGCCCGCCCGGGCTCGGCAAGACCACGCTGGCGATGATCGTGGCCGCGGAGATGAACGCCCCCCTGCGGCTGTCCTCCGGCCCCGCGATCCAGCACGCGGGCGACCTCGCGGCCATCCTGTCCTCGCTCACCGAGGGCGAGGTGCTCTTCCTCGACGAGATCCACCGGATGTCCCGCCCGGCCGAGGAGATGCTCTACATGGCCATGGAGGACTTCCGCGTGGACATCGTGGTGGGCAAGGGCGCCGGCGCCACCTCGATCCCGCTCGAGCTGCCGCCCTTCACGCTCGTGGGCGCCACCACGCGGGCCGGCCTCCTGCCGGGGCCGCTGCGCGACCGCTTCGGCTTCACGGGCCACCTGGACTTCTACACCGAGGAGGAGCTCGAGCGCGTCCTGCGCCGCTCCGCCCTGCTGCTGGACATGCGGCTGGCCACGGAGGGGTACCGGCAGATCGCCCGGCGCTCGCGCGGCACCCCGCGCATCGCCAACCGGCTGCTGCGCCGGGTGCGGGACTGGGCGCTCGTGAAGGGGCTGGCCGAGGTCGGCCCGCACGACGCCGCCGCCGCCCTGGACATGTACGACGTCGACGGGCGGGGCCTGGACCGGCTCGACCGGTCCGTGCTCACCGCCCTGTGCACCACGTTCGGCGGCGGGCCCGTGGGGCTCAGCACGCTGGCCACCGCCGTGGGGGAGGAGGCCGAGACCGTGGAGACCGTGGCCGAGCCCTTCCTCATCCGCGAGGGCATGGTGGCGCGCACCCCCCGTGGCCGCGTCGCGCTGCCGGGGGCCTGGGAGCACCTGGGCCTCGCCGCTCCAGAGGCCACGCCGGGGCCGTGACGCCCAGGGCGGGCCCCTACACTGGACAGGCCCGCCCACCCCGAGCATCAGGAGTCCCCCATGCCCGTCGCCACCGCCGCGACCCTGCCCGTGATCGCCCAGCAGGCCCAGGGAGGCGGTGGCAGCTTGCTCATGCTCTTCGCCTTCGCCCTGCTCGCGGTGATGCTCTTCCTCTCCTTCCGCAAGGGCAAGAAGATGCAGCAGCAGCAGGCGCAGATGCGCAGCACCCTCGCCCCGGGCCTCGAGGTCATGACCGGCGCCGGCATCTTCGGCACCGTCGTGGCCGTGGACGCCGAGGCCCAGCGGGTGACGCTGGAGACCGCCCCGGGCACGCGCATGGACGTGCACCTGCAGGGCATCACCACCGTCGTGGAGCCCGAGACGGCCGCCGCGGCCGCCGCGCCCACCACGGACCCGTCGCGTCGGGATGACGCCCCCGGCACCGAGTACCGCGCCGACGACGCCGACCCGCGTCCGCGCCGCGACGACCTGGCCTGAGGCCCACCCACCCCTGCACACGCGGCCCCGCCTGGCGGGGCCGCTCGGATGTGACGGAAGCACCTGAGCAATGGCGAAGAGAACACCCTCCGGCTCCGCCGGGCGCACCCTGACCTGGCTGGCCGCCCTCCTCGTGGTCCTGGCCGCGATCCTCGGCGGGGGCGTGGCCTCCGGCGCGGCCTCCTGGGCTCCCAAGCTCGCCCTCGACCTCGAGGGCGGCACGCAGATGGTGCTGGCCCCCGAGACCTCGACGGGCGAGTCCGTCACCCCCGAGCAGCTGGACCAGGCCGTGGAGATCATCCGCCAGCGTGTGGACGGCTCCGGCGTGGCCGAGGCGGAGGTCGCCACGCAGGGCTCCCAGAACGTGGTCGTCTCCCTGCCCGGGGTCCCGGACGAGGAGACCCGCCGGCTGATCCAGGCGTCCGCGGACATGCAGTTCCGCCCCGTGCTGCAGTCCGGCCCGGGGGAGGCCACCCCCGAGGACCAGCGCCTGCCCGAAGACCAGCTGCCGAAGCCCGACGGCGAGCCGGCCGACGCCTACGACCCGAACTGGGTCACCCCGGCCCTGCTGGCCGAGTTCCAGGCCACGGACTGCACCGCCCCGCGGGACCCGGCCGCGCCCCCGCCGCCGTCCGACCGGGCGATCGTCGCCTGCCAGCCCTCCGAGGAGCTCGCCGACGGCGCCGTCACGTCGGCCCAGAAGTACATCCTGGGCCCCGTGGTCATCCCGGGCACCCAGATCAAGGGCGCGTCCAACGGCATGGCCCAGGCCCAGAGCGGCGTCTCCACCAACCAGTGGGTCGTCAACATCGAGTTCGACGAGGAGGGCACCAAGGCCTTCACGGAGGTCACCCAGAAGCTCACCCCGTACCCCGAGGGCGACCCGCGCAAGCAGTTCGCGATCCTGCTGGACGGGGACGTGATCTCCGCGCCGCAGTCCAACGTGGTCATCACCAACGGCAGCGCGCAGATCAGCGGCCCCACCCTGAACGAGCAGACGACGGCGCAGTTGGCCGAGCAGCTCAACTACGGCTCCCTGCCGATCTCCTTCTCGATCGAGTCCGAGCAGCAGATCTCCGCCACGCTCGGCCGGGACCAGCTCTTCTGGGGCCTGATCGCCGGCCTGATCGGCCTCGGCCTCGTGGCCGTGTACCAGTTCTTCCAGTATCGGGCCCTGGGCCTGCTGACCTTCGCCTCGATCATCGTGGCGGGCGTGCTGACGTGGCTGACCATCGCGATCCTGGGCTGGACGGACAACTACCGCCTGTCCCTCGCGGGCATCGCCGGGCTCATCGTGGCGATCGGTCTGACGGCGGACTCGTTCATCGTCTACTTCGAACGCATCAAGGACGAGCTGCGCGCGGGCCACACCGTGCCCGTCGCCGTGCACGAGGGCTGGAAGCGCGCCCGGCGGACGATCACCGCGTCCAAAGCCGTGAACCTGCTGGCCGCCGTCGTGCTGTACTTCGTGGCCGTCGGCAACGTGCGCGGCTTCGCGTTCACCCTCGGCCTCACCGCGATCGCCGACCTGATCGTGGTGTTCATGTTCACCCACCCGCTCATGGTGCTGTTGGCCCAGACCCGCTTCGTGGGCGAGGGACACCCGATGTCCGGACTGGACCCGTCGCTGTTGGGCGGGCCGTCCCTGTACCAGGGCGCCGGGCGCTTCCGCGAGCCCACCACTGCCCCCCGCACCGGGCTCCCGGCGGAGGCCTCCGACGAGCCGGCCGACGCCGACGACGCGGCGGCCGCCGACGCCCCGCGCCCGCTCGCCGCGACGGGCGCCCCCCGCGCGGGCTCGTCCGCCCGGGGCGGCCGCCGCTCGCGCACCGCGCCGCCCATGACGATCGCCGAGCGACGCCGCGCCGAGCGCCGCCGCCAGGAGGAGGACCAGTGAACCGCTTCGCCGACTGGGGCAACGCCCTCTACTCGGGCCGCATCTCCTACCCGTTCATCCAGCGCTGGCGGCGGTGGTTCGCCCTCGCCGCCCTGCTGCTCGTCCTCGCCGGCGGCCTGACCGCCCTCCGCGGTGGCTTCAACCTCGGCATCGAGTTCCGGGGCGGCTCCGAGTTCACCGTCTCGCAGACGGCCTCCACCGACGTGGCCGCGGGCGAGCGCGCCGTGACCGACGTGCTGGCCGACGGCCACGCCACCGTCACGAACGTCGCCCCGGGCACCGTGCGCGTCCAGACCGAGCAGCTCGACGACGCCCAGACCCGAGCCGTGGCCGCGAACCTGCAGGAGGCCTACGGCGTCGGCCAGGACCAGGTGACCTCGACCTTCGTGGGGCCGACCTGGGGCGCCGCGGTGTCGCAGCAGGCCCTGATCGGCCTGGTGATCTTCGTGGTGCTCGTGACCCTGTTCATGGCCGTGTACTTCCGCACCTGGAAGATGTCCCTGGCCGCCGTGCTCGGCATGCTCTACGTGGTCGCGCTGACCGCCGGCATCTACGGCGCCACCGGCTTCGAGATCACGCCGTCGGCCATCATCGGCTTCCTCACGATCCTGTCGTACGCGCTCTACGACACCGTGGTGGTCTTCGACAAGATCCGCGAGAACACGATCGGGGCCGAGGAGGACCCGGAGCGCTCCTTCGTCGAGAACGTGAACCTCGCGGTGAACCAGACGCTCGTCCGGTCCATCACGACCTCCGTCGTCGGCATCCTGCCGGTCGGCTCGATCCTGTTCATCGGCGCGGGGCTGCTCGGTGCCGGCACGCTGCGGGACATCGCGCTCGCGCTGTTCGTGGGCATCATCGTGGGCACCCTGTCCACCCTGTTCCTCCAGGCGCCGCTGTACGCCCTGCTGCGCCGCAACGACCCGGACGTGCGCGACCACGACGCCCGGGCCGCGGCCCGCGCCGCCCGGGAGCGTGCCTCAGAGGCGGTCACCGATCCCGACGTCGCCCCCTGGGACGACGGCGCGCGACTCTGACGGAGCCGCTGCGGCTCCGGTGCACCTGCCACCGGGCCCGGCGGTCTTTCTGGGGCGGGGCGGGACGGGCGCGGGTAGACTCGCCGATCATCCCGGCCGGAGCGGTCGGGGCCGCACGAGTCAGGAGGCGTGGCCCATGAGCGAGCAGGACCCCACTCCCGCCCCGGCCCGTCCCGCCCCGGTCCGGCCCCGCAGCCGGATCGCACGCCTGACCGGCCGGCACGCCACCGAGTACTCGCCCCTGCTCGAGCCGCTGATGCGCACCGTGCGGCAGCGAGCCACCAAGACCGAGCTGGCCGACATCGTCCGCGCCTTCGAGGTCGCCCGCGCGGCACACGAGGGGCAGATGCGGCGCTCCGGGGACCCGTACATCACCCACCCCGTCGCGGTCGCCACGATCCTCGCCGAGATCGGCGTGACGGGCCCGACGCTCCTGGCGGCCCTGCTGCACGACACCGTCGAGGACACGGACTACTCCCTGGAGCGCCTCCGCGCCGACTTCGGCTCCGAGGTCGCCCTCCTCGTGGACGGCGTGACCAAGCTGGACAAGGTGACCTACGGCGCCGCGGCGCAGGCCGAGACCGTGCGCAAGATGGTCATCGCGATGGCCCAGGACGTGAACGTCCTGCTCATCAAGCTCGCCGACCGGCTGCACAACGCGCGGACGTGGCGGTACGTCTCCCCGGAGTCCAGCGCCCGCAAGGCCCAGGAGACCTTGGACATCTACGCCCCGCTGGCCCACCGGCTCGGCATGAACACCGTCAAGTGGGAGCTCGAGGACCTCTCCTTCGCCGCCCTCAAGCCCAAGATGTACGCGGAGATCGTGCGCCTCGTGGGGGAGCGGAACCCGGAGCGGGAGAAGCACATCGCGGCGCTGCGCACCGTGATCGAGGATCATCTGCGCGAGCACCGGATCCGGGCGACCGTCACCGGACGGCCGAAGCACTACTACTCGATCTACCAGAAGATGGTGACGCGCGGGAAGGACTTCGACGACATCCACGACCTGACGGGCATCCGGGTGCTCGTGGACTCCGTGCGTGACTGCTACGCCGTGCTCGGCGCGATCCACGCCCGCTGGAACCCGGTCCCGGGTCGGTTCAAGGACTACATCGCGGTCCCGAAGCTGAACATGTACCGCTCCCTGCACACCACGGTGATGGTGCCGGGCGGCAAGCCGGTGGAGATCCAGATCCGCACGCAGGAGATGCACCGCCAGGCCGAGTACGGCGTCGCCGCGCACTGGCGGTACAAGGCCCAGGCCGCCGGCCAGGCGCCGGTGCAGGCCACGCCGGCCTGGCTGCGCTCGGTGATGGACTGGCAGGCGGACACCCGGGACCCGGACGAGTTCCTCGCCTCGCTGCGCACCCAGATCGGGGCGGACGAGGTGTACGTCTTCACGCCGAAGGGGGAGATCCGCACCCTGCCCGCCGGCTCCACGCCCGTGGACTTCGCCTACGCCATCCACACCGACGTCGGCCACCGCACCATCGGTGCCCGGGTCAACGGCAAGCTCGTCCCGCTGTCCACGCCGCTGAGCCACGGCGACACCGTGGAGGTCTTCACCTCGCGCGCCGAGGACGCGGGCCCGAGCCGGGACTGGCTGGGCTTCGTGGTCTCGCCACGGGCCCGGTCCAAGATCCGTCACCACTTCGCCACGCAGCGCCGCGGCGAGCAGGCCGACCGGGGACGCGAGTCGCTGACCCGTCAGCTGCGCAAGGCCGGCATGACCGTGCAGCACGTGCTCGGCGGCGAGGAGCTGGTGCAGCTGGCCACGGATCTCGGCTACGCGGACCTCGACGGGCTGTTCGTGGCCCTCGGCGACGGTCACGTGTCCGCGCAGTCCGTGCAGGAACGCGTCGCGGAGCGCCTCGCTCCGCCGACGCCGACGCAGGCCGAGCCGGAGGGCGAACTGACCGTCGGCGAGGTGGACCTGCAGGAGCTGGTCCCGGCTCAGGCGCGGCGCGCCCCCGCGCGGGCCACCAACGACGCCGGCGTGCTCGTGGACGGCGACGGCGGTGTCATGGCCAAGCTGGCCCGGTGCTGCAACCCGGTGCCGCCGGATGCCATCGACGGGTTCGTCACCCGCGGCTCCGGGGTCTCCGTGCACCGGGTCGACTGTCCGAACCTGGCGACCCTGCTCGCGCAGGAGCCGGAGCGCCACACCCCGGTCAGCTGGGCGCCGTCGAGGGACACCGTCTACCTGGTCGAGATCCAGATCGAGGCGCTGGACCGCAAGTCGCTGCTCTCCGACGTCACACGGGTCCTCTCCGAGAACCACGTGAACATCCTCTCGGCCTCCGTGAACACCACCCGCGACCGCGTGGCGATGAGCCGGTTCGTCTTCGAGATGGGCGACCCCCGGTTCCTCGGCCACGTGATCGACGCGGTGCGCCGCATCGACGGCGTGTTCGACGTGCACCGCACCTGAGCCTCCCGGCCTCAGTCGGGGACGTCCAGCGCCGTCAGCAGCGCGCCCAGCCGGCGCCGGGCCGCCACGACGCCGGCGCGGCGGGTCCGGCGGGCCAGCCGCTCCCGCAGCCCGGCGGCGCCGTGGGCGCCGATCACGGCAGCCGCGCGCCGCGCCGCATCCGGGCCGGCGCTGAGCAGCAGGTCTTCGACCGTCCGGGCGGGCGTGGTGACCCGCACGGGGCCGAAGCGGAGCACGTCCTGTTCGGCGGGGGCGACGCCCGTGGCATCGGCTGCGACGTCCGACTGCGTGAGCGTCCAGGGCAGCTGGCCCCCGCCGGCGGGGCGCCGGTGGAAGTGCGGCACGGCCGCGTGCAGCCGCCCGGGCGCCGCGCCGCCGGCCAGGATCCAGGCCGCCGACGGGCCGATCGCGGTCCAGCCGGCGGCCAGGAGCGGGCCGCCGAGGGTCCACAGGGCAGCGGCCCGGACCGCGGGATCGTCCGCCGCGTCCGGCCGCGCCCACACTCCGGGCAGCAGCGGTCGCACGGCGCCCCGCGCGCCGAGCGCCTGCAGCTCCGGCTCCGTGAAGGGGTCGCCCGCCAGCATGAGCGCCCCGGCCGGGGCGGTCTCCTCGATCGTCACGGTCGTCATGCCCGGAGCCTGCCAGAGACAAGGACGCCCCCGCGGCCGCCTGTGGACAGACGGGCCGCGGGGGCGTGCTCGAGACGGGTGGGGCTCAGCGGAGCTCGGAGGCCGAGGCCTCGAGGGCCTGCTTCCACTTCAGGCGCGCGTCGAGCGCCTCCTGAGCCTTCTTGACGGCGCGCTGGTCGCCCTGGGCCTGGGCCCGGGCGAGATCCGCCTCGAGCCCGGCGATGGTCTCCTCGAGCTGCGTGAGGGCGGAGTTCGTGCGGGCCTTGGTCTCCGGATCGGTGCGGCGCCAGTGCTCGTTCTCCGCCTGCTTGAGGGCGTCCTCGAGCCTGCGGAAGCCCTCCTCCATGCGACGGACGTCCCCGCGGGGCACGCGGCCGGCATCCTCCCACCGCCCGCGCAGCTCGTTGAGCGCGCGCCGCCCGGCCTTGACGTCCGTGAAGGGGAGCAGCTTCTGGCCGTCGGCGAGGATCTGCTCCTTCACCTTCAGGTTGGCCCCGTACTCGCGGTCGATCTCCTGGTTCGCGGCCTTGCGGGCGGCGAAGAAGACGTCCTGGGCGGCGCGGAAGCGGGCCCAGAGGGCGTCGTCCTCCTTGCGGGAGGCCCGGGGGGCGCGCTTCCACTCGTCCATCAGGTCGCGGTACTTGCCGGCGGTCACGCCCCAGTCGGTGGAGGTGGACAGCTCCTCGGCACGAGCGATGAGACGCTCCTTGACCTGCTTGGCCTCGGCCGAGGCGGCGTCCAGCCGGGAGAAGTGGGCGCGGCGGGTCTTGTCGAACGTGGTGCGGGCGCCGCGGAAGCGCTTCCACAGGTCGTCCTCGACCGACTTGGCCAGACGCGGACCGGCCTTCTGGGCGGCCTTCCACTCCTCGAACAGCTCCGTCATGCGCTGGGACGCGGTCTTCCAGGGCATCCGCTCGGCCGGGGTCTGGGCGAAGGTCTCGGCCTCGGCGACGATGGCCTCGCGGGTGGCCAGCTGCTCGGCCTGGGCGGCCTGCCGGGCCTCCTGTTCCGCGGCGCGGTAGTCGGCCAGGAGGGTCTCCAGGGCCGCCAGGCGGGTGCGGAGGGCGTCCATGTCGCCGACCATGTGGCGCTCGTTCACCGCGGTCGTCATCTGACCCAGCGCCCGGCCCAGCTCACTCGAGGGGGCGCCGGCGGCGATGCGCTGCTCGAACAGGGCCATCTGGGCGCGCACGTCGTCGTACTTGCGCACGAAGTACGCCAGCGCGTCCTCGGTGCTCGCGTCCGGCACCTGGCCGACCGCGTGCTCCTCCTGCCCGTCCAGCAGCGTGACGTGGCCGTCCTCGCTCACCCGGGCGAACCTGGCGGCCTCCTCCACCGGGGTGGGCGGCACGGTCGGGGCCACGACGGGGGCCGGGGCGGCGGACGCGGCGGCGGGCGTCGCGGGGCGCACGGCGGCCGGGCTGGCCTTCTTCATCGCGGCCGGGGAGGGCACGGCGGGCGCCTCGGCGGGCTGGGCGGAATCACCGTGCGCCGGCGCGTCGGGGACGATCTCGGGGACGGGACGGGCCTCGGCGGGCACGGTCGTCTCGGCGGCCTCGGCCGATGCGGGGGTGGCCTCGGTGGCGGGGGACTGCTGGTCGTCGGGCTGCATGTGATTGGTCACCGCTGGAACTCTCCCTGACTGCGCCGGCACGCAGTCGTCGAGGGATGCGGCCGGTCGGGATGGACACGAACAGGGCCAGCGTACCGGGCCGGACAGCGCCCGCGCCTAGAATGGGCCGGTGCGCCGGCGGGGGACCGTCGTGCGTCCCCGCCGTCGTCGTCTCGAAGGATCGCCATGTCCCGCAAGGCCTCCCTGTCCGGTTTCCACGAGTGGCTGCCCGCCGAGCGGCTCGTGGAGCAGCACGTGCTCGACACGCTGCGGCGGACCTTCGAGCTGCACGGGTTCGCCGGCATCGAGACCCGGGCCGTGGAGACCCTGGGCCAGCTGCTGCGCAAGGGTGAGGTGGACAAGGAGGTCTACGCGGTCTCGCGCCTGGCCGAGGACGAGGAGGTCGCCGCGGGCCGGCGCGAGCCCAAGGACCCGGCCGACCCCAAGCGCCTGGCCCTGCACTTCGACCTCACCGTGCCGTTCGCCCGCTACGTCGTGGAGAACGCCGGCCACCTCGCCTTCCCCTTCCGTCGCTACCAGATGCAGAAGGTCTGGCGCGGGGAGCGCCCTCAGGAGGGCCGCGCCCGCGAGTTCACCCAGGCGGACATCGACGTCGTCGGCGACGGCGCCCTCTCGCCCCGGTACGACGCCGACGTCGCACTGGTGATGGCCGAGGCGCTCGGCGCCCTGCCGATCGGCGACTTCCTCATCCGCGTGAACAACCGCAAGCTCGCCGAGGGCTTCTACCGGGGCATCGGCCTGGAGGACACCGCCGGAGTGCTGCGCAGCATCGACAAGCTGGAGAAGGTCGGCCCGGAGGAGGTCGCGCGGCTGCTCCAGGAGGAGGTCGGCGCGAGCCCCGAGCAGGCTGCGCAGGCGCTGGCCCTGGCGGACATCCGCACGTCGGACACCTCGTTCGTCGAGCGGGTCCGCGCCCTGGGGGTGACCCACGAGCTGCTCGAGGAGGGGCTGACCGAGCTGGCCGACGTCGTCGCCACCCTGCACCGCCGCGCCCCCGGGCGCGCCGTGGCGGACCTGTCCATCGCGCGCGGCCTGGACTACTACACGGGCACCGTCTACGAGACCGTCCTGGTGGGCCACGAGCAGCTCGGATCGATCTGCTCGGGCGGCCGCTACGACGCGCTCGCGTCCAAGGGGAACCGCGTGTTCCCCGGTGTCGGACTGTCCATCGGCGTGACGCGGCTGGTGATGCGCATGCTGTCCCAGCAGATGGCCGTGGCCTCCCGCTCCGTGCCGACCGCGGTGTACGTGGCGCTGACCGCGGACGAGGACTGGTCCGAGGCCCAGGACGTCGCGGCCCTGCTGCGGGAGCGCGGCATCCCCGCGGAGGTCGCGGTGTCGGCGGAGAAGTTCGGCAAGCAGATCAAGTACGCGGACCGCCGCGGCATCCCGTTCGTGTGGTTCATGGGCCGGGACGACGCCGGCGCACGGGTCCACGAGGTGAAGGACATCCGCTCCGGTGAGCAGCACGCCGTGGACCCGGCCGACTGGACCCCGCCGACCGAGGACCTGCTGCCGCAGATCACCCGCACGCAGGACTGAGGGGGCGCGCCCTGCGCGCCGGGCCCGGCATGCGACGCCGACACCCGTCCGCGCGTCGGGTCACCCGCCCCGGCGCCCGGCCCGCACGAACGCGCGCCCGCCCACCCCGATCAGGAACACGCCCGCCATCGCGGCCACGGACATCGGCGGCAGGCTGAAGGCGAGCAGCAGACACAGGGCCAGGCCGAGCACGTTGACGGCCCGGGGCACGCGCAGCGGGCGCGGCCGGGCCGGGCGGTGGCCGTGGTCGTCCCCGCGCAGGGTCAGGGCGGACAGGTTCGCCACCGCGTAGTAGACGAGCACGCCGAACGAGCTGAAGCCCACCACGGTGAGGATGTCCGTGGTGAGCAGGAGCAGGACGACGGCCGCGGCGACCGTCAGCTGAGCCGTCCACGGCGTGCCGGTCCCCGCATGGACCCGAGCCAGGGGGCGGGGCAGGTCGGCCTCGCGGGCCATGGCCAGGGCGGTGCGGGAGATGCCCGTCAGCAGGGTGAGCATGGCCCCGGCCGCGGCGAGGGCGGCGCCGGCCACGGCCACCCAGCCCCAGCCGGAGCCCAGGGCGGTCTCGAGCAGCTCGCGCACGGGCGCCGGGGACCGGGCCAGCCCGGAGGTCCCGAGGCCCGAGATCAGCGCCGTGGCGAGCAGCAGGTACAGCGCCACGGTCACGGCGAGGGCGATCAGGATGGCGCGCGGGATCGTGCGTGCGGGGTCGATGACCTCCTCGCCCATGGTGGCCACGCGCGCGTAGCCGGCGAACGCGAAGAACAGGACGCCCGCGCCCATGAGCACGCCCTGCACAGGGGAGTCGACGCCGAGCGCCGCAGCCGAGCCCCCGGGGGCCTCGCGCGCCAGGCCCGCGCCGATGGCCAACACGAGCACGGCGAGCACGGGCACGAGGATCGCCAACGTCGCCTGCGCGGTCCGCGTCACGCCCGCCATCGCCACCCCGGTGAGCACGACGACGGCGGCCACGCCCGTCCACCGGGCCGCGGCGGCGTCGTCGGGGACGAGGTACAGGCCGAGGGTGGCCGCCACCGCGGCCACCGACGCGGTCTTGCCCGTGACGAAGCCCCAGCCGGCGACGAAGCCGGCCCACGGGTGCAGCTGCCGCCGGCCGTAGACGTAGGCGCCGCCGGACTCGGGGTGGACGGTGGCCAGCTGCGCCGTGGACAGGGCGTTGCACAGGGCCGCGACGGCCGCGACCGCCAGGGCCCCGTACAGCAGGCCGGGGTGGCCGCCGGTGAGCGCGGCCGCCAGGCCGATCGCGGTGAACACGCCCGCGCCGATCATCGAGCCGAGGCCGATCGCGACGGCGTGGAGCAGGGTCAGGCGGCGCTGCAGGGCGGCGGTCATGACGGGGTCCTCCTGGGCTGGGGCAATGCGGGCGGGGCACTAGACTGACGGGAACGGCGCGCGCCCGCCCCGCAGGCGTATCACACGGCGTCGACCATCACATGAACCCCGCACATCGTCCGGCGACCGGACGGAGAGGACCCTCGTGCTGCGCACCCACTCCCTCGGCGAGCTCAACGCCTCGCTCATCGGCCAGACCGTCACCGTCACCGGCTGGGTGGCGCGGCGGCGCGACCACGGCGGCGTGGCCTTCGTGGACCTGCGCGACGCCTCGGGCTTCGCCCAGGTCGTGGTGCGGGACGAGGCGGACTTCGACCCGCTGCGCAACGAGTGGGTCCTGCAGGTCACCGGCACGGTCGAGCGCCGCCCCGAGGGCAATGAGAACCCGAACCTGCCCTCCGGTGAGATCGAGCTGATCGCGGAGACCGTGACGGTGCTCAACACCGCCGCCGCGCTGCCGTTCCAGGTGGACGAGCACGTGGAGGTCGGCGAGGAGGCCCGGCTGCGCCACCGCTACCTCGACCTGCGCCGCCCGCAGCCCTCGCGCATCATGCGCCTGCGCTCCGAGGTCAACCGCACGGCACGCGAGCTGCTGCACGGCGAGGGCTTCGTGGAGGTCGAGACCCCGACCCTCACGCGCTCGACGCCGGAGGGCGCCCGCGACTTCCTCGTCCCGGCCCGCCTGGCTCCCGGCTCCTGGTACGCCCTGCCGCAGTCGCCGCAGCTGTTCAAGCAGCTGCTGCAGGTGGGCGGGATCGAGAAGTACTACCAGATCGCCCGCTGCTACCGCGACGAGGACTTCCGCGCGGACCGTCAGCCCGAGTTCACCCAGCTGGACATCGAGGCCTCCTTCGTGGAGCAGGACGACGTGATCGCCCTCGGCGAGAAGATCGTCAAGGCCCTGTGGGCCCTCGTCGGTGTGGACGTGCCGACGCCGATCCGCCGCATGACCTACGCCGAGGCGATGGAGAAGTACGGCTCGGACAAGCCGGACCTGCGCTTCGGCCTCGAGCTGACGGACCTGACCGAGTACTTCAAGGACACCCCGTTCCGCGTGTTCCAGAACGAGTACGTGGGCGCCGTCGTGATGCCGGGCGGCGCCTCCCAGGCCCGCCGCACCCTCGACGCGTGGCAGGAGTGGGCCAAGCAGCGCGGCGCCAAGGGCCTGGCCTACGTGCTCATCCAGGAGGACGGCGAGCTGACCGGCCCGGTGTCCAAGAACATCTCCGAGGAGGAGAAGGCCGGGCTGGCCGCCGCCGTGGGCGCGAACCCGGGCGACTGCGTGTTCTTCGCCGCCGGGAAGCCGAAGGAGTCCCGCGCGCTGCTGGGTGCGGCCCGCGTGGAGATCGGCCGTCGCTGCGGGCTGTTCACCGATGCCGGTGACGGCGTGGCCGCGAAGGACGCCGACTGGGCGTTCGTGTGGGTCGTGGACGCGCCGATGTTCGAGCCGGCGGCCGACGCCGTGGCCTCGGGCGACGTCGCCGTGGGCGCGGGCGCCTGGACCGCCGTGCACCACGCGTTCACCTCGCCCAAGCCGGAGTTCGCGGACACCTTCGACGCCGACCCGGGCTCGGCCCTGGCCTACGCGTACGACATCGTGTGCAACGGCAACGAGATCGGCGGCGGCTCCATCCGCATCCACCGTCGGGACGTGCAGGAGCGCGTGTTCGAGGTCATGGGCCTGTCCCCGGAGGAGGCGAACGAGAAGTTCGGCTTCCTGCTCGAGGGCTTCAAGTACGGTGCCCCGCCGCACGGCGGCATCGCGTTCGGCTGGGACCGCGTGGTCGCCCTGCTGGCCGGCACCGACTCGATCCGCGAGGTCATCGCGTTCCCGAAGACCGGCGGCGGCTTCGACCCGCTGACGGGCGCACCGGCGCCCATCACCGCCCAGCAGCGCAAGGAGGCCGGCGTCGACGCGCAGCCGGAGCCGAAGCAGGCCGAGGCCGAGTCGGAGGCCTGACCCGGGCCCGCGGCGGGCCACGCCATCGGGGCGGGTGCGGGGAATCAGCTGCGGAAACGACCCTTCCGGGCCTCGTCTGAGGAGCCGGAAGGGTCGTCTCCGCAACAGATCCAGGACGGACGGCGTGCTGCGAGCAGGCTTCAGCCGCGCCGTGGCCCGGACAGCTCGTCTGAGTCCACGATCAGCGTGAACGGCCCGGAGTTGGTGAGGGAGACGTCCATCATCGCGCCGAACACCCCGCGCTCCACGCGCACGCCCGAGGACTCCAGCTCGGCCATGAACCGCTCGTACAGCGGCTGCGCCTGCTCGCCCTTGGCGGAGCGGGTCCACGACGGGCGACGTCCCTTGCGGACGTCCCCGTAGAGGGTGAACTGGCTGACCACGAGGGCGGGCGCGCCGGCGTCGACGAGTGAGACCTCGCCGTCGAGCATCCGCAGCCCGGCGATCTTCGCCGCCAGCTGCACGGCCTCGGCCTCGGTGTCGTCGACGCTCACGCCGAGCAGGATCACCAGCCCCTCGCCCTCGAACGAGCCGACGACCTTCCCGTCGACGGTCACGGACGCGGACTGGGCTCTCTGGCAAACGGCACGCATGCCGCCATCCTGCCATCGGCGCGCCCGGGGCTCCGCGCCCGCGGACGGGGCTCACCTCGTACACGGTGGCCGGACCGGAGACCTCGTTGGCCACGATCACCGGGGCTGAGCCGGAGGGGGACCCGTCAGCCGGCACGAACGTCAGGCCCGCAGCGCAGAGGTCCAGGTCACGGCGACCACGGAGAACGTGCCCTCAGGGTGGACGGAGAAGCCGTCGGCCAGCGCGCGGTGTCCCGCGGGTGTCGACGGCGCCGGACGCCCCGCGTGCCGTCCGCCGAGGTCAGTCCCTGACCGGCAGCCCCGCGAGCACCCGCACCGTCGTGAGGTTCCGGGCCGTGCCGCGCACCCCCAGCGCCCGGTCGAGGCGGGCCGGGGTGAGCGGGGAGTCGGCGATCCCCGTGGCGCAGCGCATCCACAGCAGCCGTCCCTCCAGGGCCGTGCGATCCGGCCCCGCGGGTCGGCCGTCCCCGTGGTCGAGCGCGGCCAGGGCGGCGGCCGCCTCGGGTGCGGGGTCGTCCTCGAGCACGGTGAGCTGGGTGCGTTTCGGCTCGCCGCCGGCCCAGGGGAGCGCGTCGTGCAGCTCCAGAGCGCGCCGGAGCGTGCCCACGTCCACGAGGACCACGGGGACGTCGAGGCCGCCCTCCTCACGCGCCCGCCGCGCGAACCCCTGCCGCACGCCCTCCGCGGCCGCGTCGGAGGACGCCCGGAACAGGACGTTGCCGCTGGCCAGGTGGGTCGTGACCGCCTCCCCGCCGGCGGCCTGGGCCCAGCGGATCAGCGTGTCCTTGCCGACACGGTTGCTCCGGCCCACGTTGATCCCGCGCAGCAGCAGGACGTGGGTGTGGTCGGCGCGCGGGGCGGCGGGGCTCATGCGGCCATGATGCCACCCACGCGCCCGCGGGCCGAGGACTACCCTGGACCCGATGGACGACCTCTTCAGCGCCGCGCACACCGGGGCCGACGACGACGGCCCGGCCGGCACCGTGGCCGCCCCGCACCCCGGCGCACCGCTGGCCGTGCGCATGCGCCCGCGCACGCTGGATGAGGTGCTGGGTCAGCGGCACCTCATGCGGCCGGGCTCCCCGCTGCGCAAGCTCGCCGAGCCCGATCCGGACTCCGCCGCGGGACCGAGCTCGGTCATCCTGTACGGGCCGCCGGGCATCGGGAAGACGACGCTGGCCCACGTGATCGCCCGCGCCCCCGGGCGCACGTTCACGGAGCTGTCCGCCATCACGGCCGGCGTGA
This sequence comes from Micrococcus sp. 093350064-1, assembly GCF_053627955.1. Lineage (NCBI taxonomy): Bacteria > Bacillati > Actinomycetota > Actinomycetes > Micrococcales > Micrococcaceae > Micrococcus > Micrococcus sp. 093350064-1. Next base: position 217,662 of record NZ_JBSEYU010000003.1, on the reverse strand, counting down.
AGGACGTGCGGCAGGTGATGGAGCAGGCCCAGCGCGAACGCGACCTCTACGGCCGCACGACCGTCCTGTTCCTCGATGAGATCCACCGCTTCTCCAAGGCGCAGCAGGACGCGCTGCTGCCGGGCGTCGAGAACCGCTGGGTCGTGCTCGTGGCGGCGACCACGGAGAACCCGTCCTTCTCGGTGATCGCACCCCTGCTCTCCCGGTCGCTGCTGCTCACGCTGCGTCCGCTCACGGACGACGACATCGTCGGGCTGCTGGACCGTGCCGTGACCCAGGAGCGCGGGCTCAACGGGGCCGTGGTGCTCGAGGACGACGCGCGGGACTACCTGGTGCGGATGGCCGGCGGCGACGCGCGGCGGGCGCTCACGGTGCTGGAGGCCGCGGCCGGCGTCGCCCTGGACAAGGCGCGGGAGGCCGGCCGGGCGGGGGAGGGCGCCGTCGCGGTCACGGAGGAGGATGCCGCGCAGGCGATGGACCACCACGTCCAGCGCTACGACAAGGACGGCGACCAGCACTACGACGTGATCAGCGCCTTCATCAAGTCCATCCGCGGATCGGACGTGGACGCGTCGATGCACTACCTCGCCCGGATGCTGGAGGCGGGGGAGGACCCCCGGTTCATCGCCCGGCGGCTGATCATCTCCGCGTCCGAGGACGTGGGCATGGCCGACCCGACCGCGCTGCAGACCGCCGTGGCCACCGCCCAGGCCGTGCAGCTGATCGGCATGCCGGAGGGACGCATCATCCTGGCGCAGGCCGTGACGCATCTGGCCACCGCGCCGAAGTCCAATGCGAGCTACACCGCCGTGAACGAGGCGATCGCGGACGTGCGGGCCGGCCACACGGGCGCGGTGCCCGCGCACCTGCGGGACGCGCACTACCCCGGTGCGGCAGCCCTCGGCCACGGCCAGGGCTACGTCTACAGCCATGACGAGCCGCACGCCGTGGCGCGTCAGCAGTACGCTCCGGACCCGCTGGTGGGGAAGGACTACTACCGGCCCAAGCCCATCGGCCACGAGAAGCGGCTCGCCGAGCAGGTGGCCGCGCTGCGCCGGATCGTCCGCGGTGAATGACGGCGGGCGCCCTCCCGCCCGCCAGAGCGTGGGCGCCGACCCGGTTCTGGTAGAGTGGTCCGCTGTCTGGCAGGCGCTGCGCCCCGGACGCATCCCCCTCGAACGGTCCACGGGACACCCGCGTGCCCGGGCGAGGGACGCGCAGCGCATCAGTGGATGACGGGCGGCGGCACGCCCCTCAGCTCTCCTCAGGATCGCGGGGAGGCCAGGTTCGAGTCCCCTTGACCCGTACGCCCCGGCGCCCGGACGAGACCTCGAGACAAACCCGAACCGTGCCGCACGTCAAGGAAAGGCAGGTCCACCATGAGTGGCAACCTTCGCACCCGCCGCACCGTGCGGCACTCCCGCGCCCTGGGCATCGCGCTGACCCCCAAGGCCGAGAAGTACATGGAGCGTCGTCCGTACGGCCCCGGCCAGCACGGCCGCGCCCGCCGCAAGCAGGACTCGGACTACGCGGTGCGCCTCAAGGAGAAGCAGCGTCTGCGCGCCCAGTACAACATCCGCGAGGCCCAGATGCGCCGCTACTTCGAGGAGGCCAAGCGCACCGCCGGCCTGACCGGTGAGAACCTGGTCGAGCTCCTCGAGCAGCGCCTCGACGCCCTCGTGCTGCGCGCCGGCTTCGCCCGCACCATCCAGCAGGCCCGCCAGCTCGTCGTGCACCGCCACATCCTGGTGGACGGCAAGCGCGTGGACGTCCCCTCGTTCCGCGTGAAGGAGGGCCAGATGATCCACGTGCACGAGCGCTCGGAGAAGATGGTCCCCTTCCAGCTGGCCGCCGCCGGCGCCCACCAGCAGGTCCTGCCCGCCACCCCGGGCTACCTGACCGTGGAGATCGACAAGCTGCGCGCCACCCTCACCCGTCGCCCGAAGCGCTCCGAGGTCCCCGTGACCTGCGAGGAGCAGCTCGTGGTCGAGTACTACGCGCGCTGATCCGCCGCGTCCGGTTCCGTCCCGGACGACGGCGCCCCGCGCGTCCCGCAGGCCCGGTCACCTCTCGGAGGTGGCCGGGCCTGCGGCGTCCCCCGGGCCCACCGCCGGGGATCGGCGCCGCGCCCGGTAAGGTGGGGCCGGAATCCCTGCCGTCCGAAGGAGGCCCCCGCCATGCTCCGCTCGCTGCTGCTCGTCGGCGCCGGCGCCGCATCCGGCTGGTTCGCACACCGCGCCCTCGGTGACCGTGCCCACCCGGCCGCGGACGGGGCCGACGCGCCGACGTCGGGCCCCGGCTCCGCTGGGGGGCGTGCGGGGTTCTCCGCCCGCCTGGACCCGGAGCGTCTGGCCCGCCAGGCCGGTGAGGCCGCCGCCGACGCCGCGGCGGCCGCCCTGCAGGACGGTGCCCGGCGCCTGGCCGAGCGCGTCCGCGCCGAGGCCCCCTGGGCCGCGCCCTACCTGCCCCACACGGGGCCGATCATCTCCGGGGAGACCGTGGAGCCGCCGTCGCACGGCGCCGCCCGCCCCCAGACCACCACCACGCAGAAGGACACCCCCGCATGAAGTCCCAGGAGATCGCCCGCCGCTGGACCGCCTTCTTCGAGTCCAGGGGGCACCGCGTGGTGCCGTCGGCGTCGCTCGTCTCGCCGGATCCGTCGCTGCTGTTCACGGTGGCCGGCATGGTCCCGTTCATCCCGTACTTCCTGGGGGAGCAGACCCCGCCGAGCCCGCGCGTCGTCTCGGTGCAGAAGTGCATCCGCACCGCGGACATCGAGGAGGTCGGCAAGACCGTCCGCCACGGCACCTTCTTCCAGATGTGCGGCAACTTCTCCTTCGGCGACTACTTCAAGGAGACGGCCATCCCGATGGCCTGGGAGCTGCTGACGTCCTCGGTCGAGGACGGCGGCTTCGGCCTGGACCCCGAGCGCCTCTGGGTCACCGTGTACCGCGAGGACGACGAGGCCGAGCGCATCTGGCGCGAGGACGTGGGCGTCCGTCCCGAGCGCATCCAGCGCATGGGCAAGGAGGACAACTACTGGCACACCGGCCAGCCCGGCCCGGGCGGCCCCTGCTCGGAGATCTTCTACGACCGCGGCCCCGCGTACGGCGTCGACGGCGGCCCGGCCGCGGACGACACCCGCTACATCGAGATCTGGAACCTCGTGTTCATGCAGTACCGCCTCTCCGCGGTGCGCTCGAAGGACGACTTCGACGTCGCCGGCGAGCTCGAGCACAAGAACATCGACACCGGTCTCGGCCTCGAGCGGCTCGCCATGATCCTCCAGGGTGTGGAGAACATGTACGAGACGGACCAGGTCCGCCCCGTGCTCGACCGCGCCGCGCAGCTGGCCGGTCGCTCCTACACCTCCACCGAGGACCCGGCCGACCCGCACTACGACGACGACGTCCGCCTGCGCATGGTGGCCGACCATGTGCGCTCGGCCCTGATGCTGATCAGCGACGGCGTGCGTCCCGGCAACGAGGGCCGCGGCTACGTGCTGCGCCGCCTCATCCGCCGCGTCGTCCGCGCCCTGCGCCTGATGGGCGTCACCGAGCCCGTGTTCCCCGAGCTGCTGCCGGTCTCCCGGGACGCGATGAAGGGCACCTACCCGGTCGTCGCGGACGAGTTCGAGCGCATCGCCCGGATCGCCTACGCCGAGGAGAAGGCGTTCCTGCGGACCATCGCCGCGGGCACGGCCCGCCTCGACGCCGCGGTGGGCCAGGCCCGCTCGGCGGGCGGCGGCATCGCCGGCCCGGACGCGTTCGAGCTGCACGACACCTACGGCTTCCCGATCGAGCTGACGCTGGAGATCGCGGAGGAGGCCGGCGTCGCCGTGGACGAGGCCGGGTTCCGCGCCCTCATGGCCGAGCAGCGCGACCGCGCCCGCGCGGACGCCAAGGCCAAGAAGTCCGGCCACACGGACACGGCCGTGTACCAGCGCCTGCGCGCCGAAGGCCAGACCCACTTCACCGGCTACACCGAGCACACCACCGAGTCGGTGGTGCGCGGCCTGCTGCAGAACGGCGAGGAGGTCCCGTCCGCGGGCGCCGGCACGGAGCTCGAGCTCGTCCTGGACGCCACGCCGTTCTACGCGGAGTCCGGCGGCCAGGCCGCGGACACCGGCCTGATCACCGGCGACGGCTTCCGCCTCGAGGTGCTCGACGTGCAGGCCCCCGTGAGGGGGCTGTCCGTGCACAGGGTCAAGGTCCTCGACGGCGAGGTCGCCGCCGGCGCGCAGGCCCTCGGCGCGATCGACCTGCAGCGCCGCCTCGACGGCGAGAAGGCCCACTCCGGCACCCACCTGGTGCACGCCGCGCTGCACCAGGTCCTCGGCCCCGAGGCCACCCAGTCCGGCTCCTTCAACAAGGAGGGCTACCTGCGCTTCGACTTCCGCTGGGCCGAGTCGCTCTCGGCCGGGGCCCGCTCCGAGGTCGAGGACGTGGTGAACATCGCCATCCGCGACGACCACACCGTGCTCACCCAGGAGATGAGCCTCGAGGAGGCGCGCGCACTCGGCGCGATGAGCCTGTTCGGCGAGAAGTACGGCGACCGGGTGCGCGTCGTGGAGATCGACGGCGCCTGGTCCCGCGAGCTGTGCGGCGGCACCCACGTGGGCCGCACCGCGCAGATCGGCTCGCTGACCCTGCTCGGCGAACAGTCCGTGGGCTCGGGCAACCGGCGCGTCGAGGCCCTCGTCGGCCTGGACTCGTTCCGCCACCTCGCCGCGGAGCGCACCCTTGTCTCCGAGCTCTCGGAGATGTTCAAGGCCCCGGCCGAGGAGCTCAAGGACCGCATCGGCTCCACCCTGGACCGGCTCAAGGCGGCCGAGAAGCAGGTCGCGGAGCTGCGGGCCCAGGCGCTGCAGACCCAGGCCGGCCAGCTCGCCGGGCAGGCCCAGGACGTCACGACCTCCGCCGGGACGGCGGTGCGGGTGCTGGCGCACCACGTCGGCGACGTGGCCGGGGACCAGCTGCGTTCCCTCGCGCTGGACCTGCGCGCCCGGATCGAGTCGGCCGGCGGCAACGCGGCGGGCACCCCCGTGCTCGTGGCCCTCACGGCCGAGGCCAAGGGCCGGCCCCTCGTGGTCGTGGCGACCAACGAGGCCGCCCGCGCGGCCGGCCTCAAGGCGGGCGCCATGGTCAAGACCGCCACCGGCGTGCTCGGCGGCGGGGGCGGAGGCAAGGACGACGTCGCCCAGGGCGGCGGCCAGGACGTCACGCGCGTCGGGGATGCGCTCGACGCCGTCGTCGCCGCGGTGCGCGCGGCCTGAGGCGGACGTGAGCGCAGGTCAGGACGGGGCCAACGCGGCAACCGACGCCGTGCGCCGGGGGCGCACCCTCGGCGTCGACGTCGGCCGTGCCCGCGTGGGCGTCGCGTCGGCCGACCCCGACGGCCTGATCGCCACCCCCGTGGCCACCCTGCGGCGGGATGCGCGTCGACGTCGTGACGTGGACGAGCTCGTCGCCCACGCACGCGAGCTCGACGTCGTCGCCGTGTACGTCGGCCTGCCGGTGAATCTACGGGGCGAGCACACGCCGTCCACGCAGGACGCCCTCGACTACGCGGACGCCGTCGCCGCCGCCCTGGCCGAGGCGGGCCACCCTGTGCCGGTCCGGCTCGTCGACGAGCGGCTCAGCACGGTCTCCGCGCAGGCCGGACTGCGGGCCGCGGGCCGGTCCGTCAAGGACAGCCGCGGCGTGATCGACCAGGCGGCCGCCGTCGCGATCCTGCAGGCCGCCGTGGACGAGCAGCGCCGCACCGGGCGCTGGGCCGGCCAGGACCGGGAGCCGATCCGGTGACCGGCGACCACCAGCACGCTCGGCGTGAGGACCACTGGGACGATCTGCTCGACGACGAGGCCGACGTCCACGACGACCTCGACGTGTTCGGCTTCGCCCACGAGGAGGCGGACGAGGCCGACGTCGGCGCCCCGTCCCAGCCGGTCGGCGCGGCCGGCCCACGCCGGCCCCGCACGTTCCTGCGCCGCCGGGGCACCGGGTCCCACCCGGCCTCGCGGGTCGACCGCGGCGCCGGCCGGCGGCGGACCGCGCTGGTGCTGGGCACGGTGCTGGTGGCGTTCGCCGTCGTGGTCGGGCTGATCGTGCGCGGCTTCCTGAGCGGCCCCGACCACACGGCCGTCGAGGGCGACGAGGTGACGTTCTCGGTGGAGCCGGGCGAGGACCTGGGCTCCGTGGCGGCCCGCCTGGACCGGGCCGGCATCGTGGGCTCAGCCCGTGCTTTCGAGCGCGCCGCCAGGGACACGGGCAGCGGTCTCGTCCGTTCGGGGGACTTCGTGCTGCGCGAGCGGATGCCCGCGGCCGAGGCCCTCGCGGTGCTCCAGGGTGCCACGGACGGGGCCGTGCACTACGTGCTCGTGGAGCGCGGGCGGCGACTCACCGAGGTGCTGGACGCCGTCGCCGAGGCCACGGGGCTGCCCCGCGAGGAGCTCGAGGCCGCCGCCCAGGACCCGACCCGCTACGGCGTCCCCGGGGAGGCGGGCACGCTCGAGGGCTGGCTCGACGCCGGGGAGTACCGCCTCCCCGTCGACGCCACCGCCGGGCAGGTGCTCGACGCCCTGGTCCGGCCCACCCTCGCCGAGCTCGAGGCCCTCGACGTCCGCGACCCGGCCGAGCAGCAGCGCGTGCTCACGATCGCCTCCATCCTCGAGGCGGAGGCCCTGCCCCAGGACTACCAGCAGGTCGCCGGCGCCATCGAGAACCGCCTCGCCCCGGACAACACCGAGACGCACGGGCTCCTGCAGATCGACGCCACCGTCACGTACGGCCTCGGAGTGCGCAGCCTCAGCTTCACCTCGGGCCAGCGGCAGGACGCCTCGAACCCCTACAACACGTACGTGCACCCGGGCCTGCCGCCGGGTCCGATCGGCATGCCCTCCGACGCGGCCGTCGAGGCCGCCCTCGACCCGGCCGAGACGGACGCCTACTACTGGGTGACCACGGACATCGGCACCGGCCACACCGAGTTCTCCCGCACCTATGAGGAGCACCAGCAGCACGTGCGCACCCTGCAGCGCTACTGCGCGTCCAATCCGGGGGTGTGCTGATGCGCCCCGTGCTGCGCGCGGCGGTCCTGGGCCGGCCGATCGCCCACTCGCTCTCCCCGGTGCTGCACGCGGCCGCCTACCGGGTCCTCGGCCTCGACGTCGACTACGGCCGCCGTGACCTGGGCGAGGACGAGGTGCTGGCCTTCGCGGCCGAGCACCTCGGCGCCCCGGGCGCGGCCGACGGCGGCGCGGCCGCGGCCCGCGGGCAGGACTGGCTCGGCTGCTCCGTCACCATGCCGCTGAAGCGGGCGGTCGTCGCCGCCGCCGGGCACGTCAGCGACCGCGTCCGGCTCCTGGGCACCGCGAACACCCTCGTGCGCGACCATCCCGCCGCCCCCGGGGTCGTCCACGCCGAGAACACGGACGTGGACGGCATCCTCGGCGCCCTCGCCGCGGCCGGCCTCGACCGTGCCGCCCGGGGCGGGACCGTCGGCGTCCTCGGGAACGGGGGGACCGCGACGGCGGCCGTCCTCGCCGCCGCCACGCTCGGCGCGAACGCGGTGCTCTTCGGCGTCCGCGACGCCGCCCGCGCCGCCGAGGTGACGGCCCTGGCCGACGCGCTGGGGCTGCGCTGGGCGACCCTGACCCAGGCGGATCTGCTCCGGCGGGCGCCGGGGCTGCGTGCCGTCGTCGCCACCCTGCCGCCGCGCGCCGCGGACGCCCTGGCCGCGCACGTGCCGGCCGACGCCGCCCTGCCGCCCCTGCTGGACGCGGCCTACGACCCGTGGCCCTCCGTGCTGGCGGCCGCCTGGTCCCGGGAGGGCGGTCCGGTGGCGTCCGGGCTGTCCATGCTGCTGCACCAGGGCGTCGAGCAGGTGCGGCTGTTCACGGCCCGGCCCCGCGCCGCGGCCGGGATGCCCGAGCCGGACTGGGCGGCGGTGACGCGCGCCGCGGCGGACGCCCTGGGGCCGGCCGCCGGCTGAGCGCCGGACGCCGCATCCGGCGCGTCCCGTCCGGTCACACGCGGCGGCGCGGTGCCCCGTGCGTGAGAGACTGCACGCCATGGTGCGCTGGTTGACAGCGGGGGAGTCTCACGGCCCCGCGCTCACAGGAATCGTTGAGGGACTGCCGGCCGGGATCCCGGTCACGACGCAGGACGTGCAGGACGCGCTCGCGCGCCGCCGCCTGGGGTACGGGCGCGGCGCGCGCATGAAGTTCGAGCAGGACGCGGTGACGATCCTCGGCGGCGTCCGCCACGGCCGCACCCTCGGCTCGCCCGTGGCGATCCAGGTGGGCAACACGGAATGGCCCAAGTGGGAGAAGGTGATGGCCGCCGATCCCGTCCCCGCGGAGGAGCTCGACGGTCTGGCCCGCAACGCGGCGCTCACCCGCCCGCGGCCCGGCCACGCCGACCTGACCGGCATGCAGAAGTACGGCTTCGACGAGGCCCGTCCCCTCCTCGAGCGCGCCTCCGCCCGTGAGACCGCCGCCCGTGTGGCCCTGGGCACCGTCGCCCGCGCCTTCCTCGGCGAGCTCGGCGTGCGGATCGTCTCCCACACCGTGGCCTTCGGGGAGGCCGCCCTGCCGGAGGGCCACCCGTTCCCCGTCCCCGAGGACGAGGCCCGCCTCGACGCCGACCCGGTCCGCTGCCTCGACCCGCAGACCTCGGCGGCGATGGTCGCCGAGGTCGACGACGCCCACCGCGCCGGGGAGACCCTCGGCGGCGTCGTGGAGGTGCTGGCGTACGGCGTGCCGATCGGCCTGGGCTCCCACGTGCACTGGGACCGCCGCCTCGACGCGCGGCTGGCCGGGGCGCTCATGGGCATCCAGGCGATCAAGGGCGTGCAGGTCGGCGACGGGTTCGCCACGGCCGCCCGACGCGGCTCCGCCGCCCACGACGGGATCGCCCGCGGCGCGGACGGCCGCCCCCGGCGCACGAGCGACCGGGCCGGCGGCATCGAGGCCGGCATGTCGACGGGCGAGCTGCTGCGCGTGAGCGCCGCGATGAAGCCGATCGCCACGGTGCCGCGCGCGCTGCCCACGGTCGACGTCGCCACGGGCGCGGAGACCACGGCCCACCATCAGCGCTCCGACGTGGCGGCCGTGCCCGCCGCGGGCATCGTCGCCGAGGCCATGGTCGCCCTCGTCCTGGCCGACGCGATGCTCGAGAAGTTCGGCGGCGACTCCGTGGCCGAGACGCGCCGCAACCTCGAGGCGTTCCAGGCCGCGGTCCCCGCCCTGCCGGAGCCGGCCGCCGACGTCGTGGCGGACGGCCCGATGGGCGACCCCCTGCCGTGACCGACACCCCCGGGACCGCGCCGGCCCCGGGACCGGACCCGAGCACGCGTCCCGTCCCCGGCCCCGTCACCGTGTGCCCGTGGGAGGGCATGACCGGTGCCCTCGAGGCGCGCCTGACGGCCGCGGCCACGGTGGCCGCCGCGGCCGACGAGGACCCGGCCGCGCGCCCGGCCCGCCGGGTCGTCCTCGTCGGCCCGATGGGGGCCGGGAAGACGACGGTCGGCCGGGCCCTGGCCGCCGTGACCGGGCTGCCCTTCGTGGACTCCGACGAGCTGTTCACCCAGGTCCACGGCCCGATCCCGGAGTTCTTCGCCGAGCACGGCGAGGCCGCGTTCCGGGCGGAGGAGGCGCGCGTCATCGGCCATGTGCTCGGCCGACCCACCCCGTGCGTCCTCTCGTGCGGCGGCGGCGCCGTCCTGCATCCGGGCACCCGCCGCGCGCTGGCCGGGCCGGACTCCGACGTCGTCTACCTCGCGGTCGGAGAGGAGGAGGCGCTGCGCCGCGTGGGCGGCGGCGCGGGCCGCCCCGTCCTGGCCGGCGACCCCGCCGGGACCTGGCGGCGCATCCTCGCCGAACGCGAGGGGCTGTACCGCGAGGTCGCCGACCTCGTGCTCGACACCACAGGCCTGACGGCCGCCGAAGCGGCCTGGCGTATCGTGGGGGACGCCCACCGCCCCCGAAGGAGTGAGTCACACCCATGACCGACCGTGAGCCGGACATCACCGAGCAGGAGACACCGGGGGCGGCGCCCGCGGCCGCTCCGGCCGCACCCGAGGACGTGACGGTCATCCCCGTGGCCGGCGGCCACGAGGCGGCCGTGCACGGCGGCTACGACGTGGTGGTGGGCCGGGGCCTGCTCGCGCGCCTGCCGGACCTGCTCGGCCCGACCGTCCGACGCGTGCTGGTCATCCATCCGCGCGCCCTCCGGGCCACCGGCGACGTCGTCAAGAACGACCTCGAGGCCGTGGGCCTGACCGCACTGACCGCCGAGATCCCGGACGCCGAGGAGGGCAAGCACCTGCAGGTGGCCGGGTTCTGCTGGCAGGTGCTCGGCCAGAACGACTTCACCCGGTCGGACGCGATCGTCTCCGTGGGCGGCGGCGCCGTGTCCGACCTGGCCGGCTTCGTGGCGGCCACGTGGCTGCGCGGCATCCGCGTCGTGCACATGCCCACCACCCTGCTGGGCATGGTGGACGCGGCGGTGGGCGGCAAGACCGGCATCAACACCGCCGAGGGCAAGAACCTGGTGGGGGCGTTCCACAATCCGGCCGGCGTGCTGGCCGACCTGGACACGCTGCTCACCCTGCCGGCCAACGAGCTGATCTCCGGCCTGGCCGAGGTCGTGAAGTGCGGCTTCATCGCCGACCCCGCGATCCTCGACCTCATCGAGGAGGACCCGGCCCAGGCCCAGAACCCGCACTCCCCGCGGCTGCGCGAGCTGATCGAGCGCTCGATCCGGGTCAAGGCGGACGTCGTCTCCCGCGACCCCCGCGAGTCGGGCGCCCGCGAGGCACTGAACTACGGCCACACGATGGGGCACGCGATCGAGCTCGCCGAGCGCTACCAGTGGCGCCACGGCGCCGCGGTGTCCGTGGGCCTGGTCTTCGCGGCCGAGCTGGCCCGATCCCTCGGCCGGCTCGACGACGCCACCGCGGACCGGCACTGGTCGGTGCTGACAGCCCTGGGCCTGCCCGTCTCCTACCGCGGGGACCGGTGGCAGACCCTGCTCGAGGGCATCCGCCGGGACAAGAAGAACCGCGGCGACCAGCTGCGCTTCGTCCTGCTGGACGGGCTCGCGCAGCCCACCACCGTGGACATCCCGGACGCGTCCCTGCTCTTCGCGGCGTACCAGGAGATCGCGGAGTGAGCCGCCGCTGACCCCGGCCCCGCGCGGGGCCTCCCGTAGACTGGCCCGCGCACATCCAAGACCCCACCCACTGCAGGCGGACCCGTGACGGTCCGCGAGACCGATCGGGAGCACACACGTGGCAACGAGCAACGACATCAAGAACGGCGCCGTCCTGAAGCTGGAGGGCCAGCTCTGGAACGTCACCGAGTTCCAGCACGTCAAGCCGGGCAAGGGCGGCGCGTTCGTCCGCACCAAGATGAAGAACATCACCACGGGCAAGGTCGTGGACAAGACCTTCAACGCCGGCGCCAAGGTCGAGTTCGCCACCGTGGACCGCTCCGACTACCAGTACCTCTACCAGGACGGCGCGGACTACGTGTTCATGGACGTCAAGGACTACGACCAGATCACCGTTCCCGGGGCCGTGGTCGGCGACGCCGCGAAGTACATGCTCGAGAACACCCAGGTGGTCATCGCCCTGCACGAGGGCACGCCGCTGTACCTCGAGATGCCGGCGTCCGTGGTCCTGGAGATCACCTACACCGAGCCGGGCCTGCAGGGGGACCGCTCGTCCGCCGGCACCAAGCCCGCCACCGTGGAGACCGGCGCCGAGATCCAGGTGCCGCTCTTCGTGGAGCAGGGCACCCGCGTCAAGGTCGACACCCGCACCGGCGACTACCTCGGCCGCGTCAATGACTGAGCGGGCCTCCGCCGGCTCCGCTGCCAAGCGGGGGACCACGGCGCGCAGCCGCTCCCGGCAGCGTGCGGTGGAGATCCTGTTCGAGGCCGAGCAGCGCGGCTCCACCGCGCTGGAGGGCATCCGCACCCGCCGCGAGAGCACCGACCTGCAGGTGAACGCCTACACCCAGCGGCTCGTGGAGGGCGTCATCGCGGACCAGGAGCGGCTCGACGAGGCCCTGAGCTCCTACTCCCGGGGCTGGTCCCTGGACCGGATGCCCGCCGTCGACCGGGCGATCCTGCGCGTGGGGGCCTGGGAGCTGCTGTTCCAGGACGATGTGCCGGACGCCGTCGCCATCTCGGAGGCCGTCGCCCTGGCCGCCCAGCTGTCCACGGACGACTCGCCCGAGTTCGTCAACGGTCTGCTCGGCCGCCTGCAGCAGGTCAAGCCGACACTGCTCGCCTGAGCCCCCGAGGGCTCCGTCACGAGGCCCGTCCCGCACCGCGTCATCCGCGCCGCGGGGCGGGCCTCGCTGGTAGAGTCGACGACGTCCCGCACGGGGCCACAGCGGCGCCCGGGGACGAACCACGCATCCTTTAAGAGCCGTCCTGTGAGGCGGGGAAGGAGGCGCCGGCATGGGAACTGATCCCGCCGCACCTCGTGCTGCCCGGACCGTGCTGTCCGCGTCCGAGATCGACCGGGCGCTGACCCGGATCGCCCACGAGATCCTCGAGTCCAACAAGGGCGCCGAGGGTCTCGTGCTGATGGGGATCCCGCGCCGCGGGGCCCCCCTGGCCCGGCGACTCGGCGACCTGCTGGCCCGCATCGAACCGGCCTTCGACCCCACCGCCGCCGTCGGCGAGGTGGACGTGACGCTCTACCGGGACGACCTCCGCCGCGGCACGGCCCGCACCCCGATGCCCACCCGCCTGCCCGAGGTCCCCCTCGACGGCGCCGTCGTCGTGCTCGTGGACGACGTCCTCTTCTCCGGCCGCACCGTCCGGGCCGCCCTCGACGCGATCGCCGACCTGGGCCGCCCCGCCGCCGTGCGCCTGGCCGTCCTCGTGGACCGCGGGCACCGGGAGCTCCCCGTCCGGGCCGACTTCGTGGGCAAGAACCTGCCGACCTCCACCGCCGAGCGCGTCCAGGTCCGGCTCATGGAGGTCGACGGCCCCGAGGGCACCGGCGAGGTCACCGAGGACGCCGTGAGCATCGTCGACCGTGTCGCGACCCGGGAGGGCTGAGCCGTGCGCCACCTGCTGTCCACCGCCGACCTCTCCCGCGCCGACGCCCTCGCCGTCCTCGACACCGCCGAGGAGATGGCCGCCGTCAACCAGCGCGAGGTCAAGAAGCTGCCCGCCCTGCGCGGCCGCACCGTGGTGAACCTCTTCCTCGAGGACTCCACCCGCACCCGCATCTCCTTCGAGGCCGCCGCCAAGCGGCTGTCCGCGGACGTGATCAACTTCTCCGCGAAGGGATCGTCCGTCTCCAAGGGGGAGTCGCTCAAGGACACCGTCCAGACGCTCGAGGCCATCGGCGCGGACGCCATCGTGATGCGCCACTGGTCCTCCGGCGCGGCCCGCCAGCTGGCCGACTCCGGCTGGGTGCGCTCCGCCGTCGTGAACGCCGGCGACGGCACCCACGAGCACCCCACCCAGGCCCTCCTGGACGCCTTCACCCTGCGCCGGCGCCTCGCCGCGGCGACGGGAGAGGACCTGGTCGGCCGGGACCTGACCGGCATGCGCGTGGTGATCGTGGGCGACATCCTGCACTCGCGCGTGGCCCGGTCCAACGTGTGGCTGCTCAGCACGCTGGGCGCACAGGTCACCCTGGCCGCCCCGCCCACCCTGCTGCCCGTGGGCGTGGCCGCGTGGCCGTGCCAGGTCACCTACTCGCTCGACGAGGCCCTCGACGCCGGCCCCGACGCCGTCATGATGCTCCGCGTCCAGGCCGAGCGGATGGGCGGCGCCTTCTTCCCGTCCGCGGGGGAGTACACCCGGACCTGGGGGCTGACCGATGACCGCTTCGCCCGCCTCACCGCCGGCCGCGGCGCCCTGCTCGACGAGCCCGTGGTCATGCACCCCGGCCCGATGAACCGCGGCCTGGAGATCAGCCCGGCGGCGGCGGACTCGCCCCGCAACACCGCCCTCGAGCAGGTCGCCAACGGCGTGTCCGTCCGCATGGCGGTCCTGCACCTCGTCCTCAACCACGACCAGGAGGTCCGCCCGTGAGCGCCCCCAGCCCCGCCCCCCTGCTGCTGCGCAGCGCGCGCCTGACCACGGGCGAGACCGCCGACGTGCTCGTCGCCGAGGGCCGGATCGCCGCCCTCGGCCCGGACGCCGCGGCCCACGCCGCCGGCCTCGACCCGACCCCCGAGGAGGTCGACTGCGCCGGCCTGGTGCTGCTGCCCGGGCTCGTCGACCTGCACACCCATCTGCGCCAGCCCGGCAAGGAGGACGCGGAGACGGTCGAGACCGGCACCCGCGCCGCCGCGATGGGCGGCTTCACCTCCGTCCACGCGATGGCCAACTCGACGCCGACGGCGGACACCGCGGGCGTGGTGGAGCAGGTGTGGCGGCTGGGCCGGGACGCGGGCTGGTGCGATGTGCACCCCGTGGGCGCGGTGACCGTGGGCCTGGCCGGCGAGGCCCTGGCCGACCTCGGCGCGATGGCCGACTCGCAGGCCCGCGTGCGCATGTTCTCGGACGACGGCATGTGCGTCCACGACGCCGTGCTGATGCGCCGGGCGCTCGAGTACGTGAAGTCCTTCGGCGGCTTCGTGGCCCAGCACGCGCAGGAGCCGAACCTCACCGCCGGCGCCCAGATGAACGAGTCCGAGCTCTCCGGCGTCCTCGGCCTGGCCGGCTGGCCCGCCGTGGCGGAGGAGGCCATCATCGCCCGTGACGTGCTGCTGGCCCAGCACGTGGACTCCCGCCTGCACGTGTGCCACGTCTCCACGGCCGGCTCCGTCGAGCTGATCCGCTGGGCCAAGGCCCAGGGCGTGGCCGTGACCGCCGAGGTCACCCCGCACCACCTGCTACTCACCGAGGAGCTCGTCCGCTCCTACGACCCCGTGTTCAAGGTCAACCCGCCGCTGCGCCGCGAGTCCGACGTCCTGGCCCTGCGCGCCGGCCTGACCGACGGCACCATCGACACCGTGGGCACCGACCACGCCCCGCACACCGCCGAGACCAAGCAGTGCGAGTGGACGGTCGCGGCGATGGGCATGACGGGCCTCGAGACCGCCCTGTCCGTGGTGCAGCAGGCGATGGTGGACACCGGCCTGATGGACTGGGCCGGCGTCGCCCGCGTGATGTCCACGGCGCCGGCCCGGATCGCCGGCCTGACCGACCAGGGCCAGGCCGACGAGCGCGGTGTCCCACGCGTCGGCGCCGTGGCCAACCTCGTGCTCGTGGACCCGCAGGCCCGCCGCACGGTGGACCCCGAGCAGCACGTGACCAAGTCCCGCAACAGCCCCTACCGGGGCATGGAGCTGCCGGGCGCGGTGCGCCACACGGTCTATCGCGGCGCCCGCGTCGTCGCCGACGGCGCCCCCGCCCGGCCGTACCGCCACCCGGCCCTGACGGAGACGGGGGAGCGCGCGTGAGCATCACCCCTCTGGCCGCCGCCCTGGCGGCCCGACCCGTCCCGCCGCGGACCCCGACGAAGGACTACGCGGACGTGTGGCTGCCGGTGACCCTGGGCACCCTGGCCGTCGTCCTCGTGCTGCTCGGCCTGCTGGCCCTCGGGTGGCGGGCACGCCGCCGGGCGCAGGCCGGGATCCCGGCCCCGGCCCCCGTGCCGACGGCCCTCTACGACGCCGAGCCGACGCTGTCCGCGGAGGGCATGCACGTGGGCACGGTGCGCGGCGAGGACCGGCTGGACCGCGTGGCGGTGCACGGCCTGGGCCTGCGCTCGCGCGCGGTCCTCGAGGTCCACGACGCCGGCGCCCACCGCGGCCTGCTCGTGCTCCGCCCCGGGGCCGCCAACCTGTTCATCCCCGCGGACGACCTCGTCGAGGCCGGCCTGTCCGCCGGGATCGCCGGCAAGTTCGTCGAGCCGGGCGGGCTCGTCGCCTGGGGCTGGCGCCTCGGCGACGTCGAACTCACCTCCGCCTTCCGCCCCGACCGCCCCGAGGACCGCGACCGGCTCCTCGCCGCCCTGCAGACCATCATCGACCCCGCCCCGGCCGACCCGGCCGGCCGCGCAGGAGAAGGAGACCCCCGATGAGCACCCCCACCGACGACCTGGCCCTGCTCGTCCTCGAGGACGGCACCGTCCACCGCGGCCGGGCCTACGGCGCCCGCGGCCGCACCCTGGGCGAGGCCGTGTTCACCACGGGCATGACCGGCTACCAGGAGACCCTCACCGACCCGTCCTACGCGGGGCAGATCATCGTGCAGACCTCCCCGCACATCGGCAACACCGGGGTCAACGACGCCGACCGCGAGTCGCGGGCGATCTTCGCCGCCGGCTACGTGGTCCGCGACGCGGCCCGGCGTCCGTCCAACTGGCGCGCCGAGCGCAGCCTCGACGAGGAGCTCGAGGCGTTCGGCGTCGTCGGGATCCGCGAGGTCGACACCCGGGCCATCACCCGCCGCCTGCGCACCGAGGGCTCGATGCGCGCCGGCGTGTTCTCCGGCGAGCACGCCGCCCGCCCGGAGGCCGAGCTGCTGGCGGAGGTGCGCGCCCAGGCGTCGATGGCCGGCGCCCGCCTCGCCGAGTCCGTCACCACGGAGGAGCCGTACGTCATCGAGCCGGCCGCGCACGGGTGGGAGGGCGAGCCGATCGCCGAGATCGCCGCCCTCGACCTCGGCATCAAGGCCGCCACGCCGCGGCACCTGGCCTCCCGCGGCATCCGCGTGCACGTGCTGCCCGCGGGCACGGACCTGGCCGGCATCCGCGCCGTGGACCCGGACGGCGTCTTCCTGTCCAACGGTCCCGGCGACCCGGCCACCGCGGACGCCCAGGTGGAGCTGCTGCGCGAGGTCCTCGACGCCGGCCTGCCGTTCTTCGGCATCTGCTTCGGCAACCAGATCTTCGGCCGCGCGCTCGGCTTCGACACCTACAAGCTGAAGTTCGGCCACCGCGGCCCGAACCAGCCGGTGCTGGACAGGGCCACGGGCCGCGTGGCCATCACCTCCCAGAACCACGGCTTCGCCGTGGACGCCCCCCTCGGCGAGCCGATCGAGGCGCCGGAGTCACGCTTCGGCCGCGTCGAGGTCTCCCACTGGTCCCTGAACGACCAGGTGGTCGAGGGCCTGCGCCTGCTCGACCGGCCCGCCTTCTCCGTGCAGTTCCACCCGGAGTCCGCGGCCGGTCCCAACGACACCCTCGACCTGTTCGACCGCTTCGTGCAGCTGCTCACCGAGCACCGCACCGCCACCACCCCCGCCACCGAAGGAGCCTGATCCATGCCCAAGCGCACCGACCTGAAGTCCGTCCTGGTCATCGGCTCCGGCCCCATCGTGATCGGCCAGGCCGCCGAGTTCGACTACTCCGGCACCCAGGCCATCCGCGTCCTCAAGGAGGAGGGCGTCCGCGTCGTCCTCGTCAACTCCAACCCGGCCACGATCATGACCGACCCGGAGCTGGCCGACGCCACCTACGTCGAGCCCATCACCCCGGCCGTGGTCGCCAAGATCATCGAGAAGGAGCGCCCGGACGCCCTGCTGCCCACCCTGGGCGGCCAGACGGCGCTGAACACCGCCATCGCCCTCGACAAGGACGGGGTGCTCGAGCGCTTCGGCGTCGAGCTGATCGGCGCGAACATCGAGGCCATCGAGCTCGGCGAGAACCGCGAGCTGTTCAAGGGCGTCGTGGAGCGCGCCGGCGGCGAGTCCGCCCGGTCCCACATCGTGCACACGATGGAGGAGGCCCTGGCCGCCGTCGAGGACCTGAAGTACCCCGTGGTGGTGCGCCCCTCGTTCACGATGGGCGGCCTCGGCTCCGGCATGGCCTACGACGAGGCCGACCTGTACCGCATCTGCGGCGCCGGCCTGCAGTACAGCCCGACCTCCGAGGTCCTGCTCGAGGAGTCCATCCTCGGCTGGAAGGAGTACGAGCTGGAGATGATGCGGGACAAGAACGACAACGTCGTCGTCGTCTGCTCCATCGAGAACGTGGACCCCGTGGGCGTGCACACCGGAGACTCCATCACCGTGGCCCCGGCCATGACGCTGACGGACCGCGAGTACCAGAAGCTGCGGGACATCTCGATCAACGTCATCCGCGAGGTCGGCGTGGACACCGGCGGCTGCAACATCCAGTTCGCGGTGAACCCCGTGGACGGCCGCGTCGTCGTGATCGAGATGAACCCGCGGGTGTCCCGCTCCTCGGCGCTGGCCTCGAAGGCCACCGGCTTCGCGATCGCCAAGATCGCCACCAAGCTGGCCCTGGGCTACACGATGGACGAGATCCCCAACGACATCACCCAGAAGACCCCGGCGTCCTTCGAGCCGGTCCTGGACTACGTGGTCGTGAAGGTCCCGCGCTTCGCGTTCGAGAAGTTCCCGGCGGCGGACCCCACGCTGACCACCACCATGAAGTCGGTCGGCGAGGCCATGGCCATCGGCCGCAACTTCACGGAGGCCCTGCAGAAGGCGCTGCGCTCGCTCGAGCAGAAGGGCTCGGAGCTCGCGTTCCCGCAGGACGCCGACGCGCAGGCCCTGCTCGCGGCGGCGCGCACGGCCACCACGGACCGGCTCTCCCAGACCCAGCAGGCGCTCTACGCCGGCGCCACGATCGAGGAGGCCTTCGAGGCCACCGCGATCGACCCGTGGTTCCTGGACCAGTTCGTGCTCATCAACGAGGTCGCGGACGAGATCCGCGACGCCGAGGTCCTCGACGAGGCCCTGCTGCGCCGCGCCAAGCGGCACGGGTTCTCCGACGCCCAGATCGGCTCGCTGCGGCACATGGACGCGGCGGTGGTGCGCGGCGTGCGTCACGCCCTGGGCGTGCGCCCCGTCTACAAGACCGTGGACACCTGTGCCGCCGAGTTCGAGGCCTTCACCCCGTACCGGTACTCCAGCTACGACCTCGAGACCGAGGTCGCCCCGCACGAGGGCGAGTCGGTGATCATCCTCGGCTCGGGCCCGAACCGGATCGGCCAGGGCATCGAGTTCGACTACTCGTGCGTGCACGCCACCATGGCGCTGCGCGAGGCCGGCTACGAGACCGTGATGGTCAACTGCAACCCGGAGACCGTGTCCACGGACTACGACATCTCCGACCGCCTCTACTTCGAGCCGCTCACGCTCGAGGACGTCCTGGAGGTCATCGCGGCCGAGGAGGCCTCCGGCGGCGTGCGCGGCGTCTTCGTGCAGCTCGGCGGCCAGACCCCGCTCAAGCTGGCCCAGCAGCTCGCCGACGCCGGCGTGCCGATCCTGGGCACCTCGCCCGCGGCCATCGACCTGGCCGAGCACCGCGGCGAGTTCGCGCTCGTGCTCGAGCGCGCGGGCCTGGTGGCGCCGAAGAACGGCACGGCGGTCTCCTTCGACGACGCCAAACGCGTGGCGGACGAGATCGGCTACCCCGTGCTCGTGCGCCCCTCCTACGTGCTCGGCGGCCGCGGCATGGAGATCGTGTACTCCGAGGAGGCGCTGGCCCACTACGTGGAGCACGCCACGGAGATCACCCCCGACCAGCCGATGCTCGTGGACCGGTTCCTCGAGGACGCGATCGAGATCGACGTCGACGCCCTCTACGACGGCACCGAGCTGTACCTCGGCGGCGTCATGGAGCACATCGAGGAGGCGGGCATCCACTCGGGTGACTCCGCGTGCGTGCTGCCCCCCGTCACCCTGGGCCCGGACGTGCTCGAGCGCGTGCACCGCGCCACCGAGCGCATCGCGGCCGGCGTCGGGGTGCGCGGCCTGATCAACATCCAGTTCGCGCTCGCCTCGGACGTGCTGTACGTGATCGAGGCGAACCCGCGCGCCTCGCGGACCGTGCCGTTCGTCTCGAAGGCCACGGGCGTCCAGCTGGCCAAGGCGGCCGCGCGGATCGGCGTCGGCGAGAGCATCGCCGATCTGCGCGCGGCCGGCATGCTGCCCACGGCGTACGACGGCGGCACCCTGCCGATCGGCGCGCCTGTGGCGGTCAAGGAGGCGGTGCTGCCGTTCACCCGCTTCCGCACCGCAGAGGGCCGCGTGGTGGACTCGCTGCTGGGCCCGGAGATGCGCTCGACGGGCGAGGTCATGGGCATCGACAAGCACTTCGACACCGCGTTCGCCAAGTCCCAGTCCGCCGCCGGCGGCCCGCTGCCCACCTCGGGGCGCGTGTTCGTGTCGGTCGCGAACCGGGACAAGCGCACCCTCGTGGGCCAGGCCAAGCGCCTCGTCGACCTCGGCTTCCAGTTGGTCTCCACCGGCGGCACCGCCGAGGTGCTGCGGCGCAACGGCATCCCCGCGGAGGTCGTGGCGAAGATCGCCGACGCCGGGCACGAGGACGGCGCGGGCACCGTGCTGGAGCAGCTGCACGCCGGCACCGTCGATCTCGTGCTGAACACGCCCTCCGGCGGCGACGCCCGCACGGACGGCTACGAGATCCGCGCGGCCGCGACCTCGCTCGGCGTGCCGGTGATCACGACCACGGCCGAGTTCGGGGCGTGCCTGCAGGCCATCGAGGCCATGCGGTCCTACGAGTGGTCCGTCACCTCACTGCAGGAGCACGACGCGCGCCTGCAGCAGGCCGTCGCCGGGCCGGAGGCCGCGGCGTGACCACGACGGCGACGGGCGGCGCGGGGCCCCGCGCCCCCTTCGGGCGGCGGCTGGCGCACGCCATGGAGACGGCCGGTCCGCTGTGCCTCGGCGTGGACCCCCATCCGGGCCTGCTGCGGCAGTGGGGCCTGAGCGACACCCCGGCGGGCCTCGAGGCGTTCTCCCTGACCGCCCTCGAGGCGGCGGTGGGTCCCGAGGGGCCCCGCGTGGCGGCGATCAAGCCCCAGGTGGCGCTGTACGAGCGCCACGGATCGGCCGGCCTGGCGGCCCTGGAGCGGCTGCTCGCGGCCGCCCGGGACGCCGGCGTGCTCACGATCGCGGACGCCAAGCGCGGTGACATCGGCTCCACCATGGACGGCTACGCCGCCGCGTGGACCTCCGACGCCTCGCCCCTGGCCGCGGACGCGGTGACGCTCAGCCCGTACCTGGGTTTCGGCACCCTCGTGCCGACCATCCGCGCCGCCCACGAGGCCGGCCGCGGCGTGTTCGTCCTCGCGCTCACCTCCAATCCGGAGGGCCGCGAGGTCCAGCACGTGGGCGAGGGGTCGGCCGAGGGATCGGTGGCCCGGCGCATCGCCGCGGCTGCGGCCGCTGAGAACGCGGCCCTGCGCGGCGACGACGCGTGGGGGCCGGTGGGACTCGTCCTGGGCGCCACGGTGGCCGCGGAGGCGGACCGCCTCGGCCTGGACCTGCCGGCCCTCGGCGGGCCCCTGCTGGCCCCCGGGTTCGGTGCCCAGGGCGCCACGGCCCCGGGCATGCGGTCCGACTTCGGCACGGCCTGGGCGCAGGTCTTGGCGACCTCGTCCCGCGGCATCCTGAGCGCGGGTCCCTCGGTGACCTCGCTGGTGGACACGATCGAGGAGAATCGCGCCGCTCTGCGGTGACGCCCGCGTCCTCCCGGCGCGCTGCGTGCCTTCTGCACGGGATGGTATTTTCCCTGTCGATCGGCTGTGCTCGTTGTCCTTGACCGTGGACGGGTCTCGACGGAGCCGGTGAGGAACACGAGGCATCGAGGTCAGACCATGGCGTTGCGGCAGCTCAGTGAGCAGGAGCGGGCGGAGGCCCGGAGGAAGGCCCTCCAGGCCCGCCAGGCGAGGGCGGAGCTCAAGGCGGCCTTCGCCGCCGGTGAGGTCGGCCTGGCCGACGTGTTCGCGCGCGCGGACGCCGAGGACGCCGTCGCCCGCCTGCGGGCCGTGGACCTGCTGCTGGCCCTGCCAGGCGTGGGCGAGGTCCGGGCCCGGGAGACGATGGCGGGGTGCGGCATCTCGCCGCGGCGTCGGCTGGGCGGCCTGGGGCGTCGTCAGCGCGAGGCGTTGATCGCCTATATTGGCCGGTGACCCCCACACCCCGGCGGGTCGGCGCCGGCCCGGGTGAAGGGCCTGCGAGGCCCGTCCCACCAGGAGGATGCGTGACCGACACGTTCGACCCCGGACCCGCCCCCGCCGTCCCGGTGGCCCGCACCGCCGTCCAGGAACGCCCCCCGGGCCCGGGCGTCACCGTCCTGGCCGGCCCCACCGCCGTCGGCAAGGGCACCGTCTCGGCCTATGTCCGCGAGCACTACCCCGAGGCCTGGCTGTCCGTCTCCGCCACCACCCGCCCGGCGCGCCCGGGCGAGGAGGACGGGGTGCACTACTACTTCACCGCGCCGGAGGAGTTCGACTCCCTCGTCGAGGCGGACGAGATGCTGGAATGGGCCGTCGTCCACGGCGTCCACCGCTACGGCACGCGGCGCGACCGTGTGATGGAGGCCGTGGCGCAGGGGCGCCACGTCCTGCTGGAGATCGACCTGCAGGGCGCGCGCCAGGTCCGCCGTGCCCTGCCGGAGGCCACCTTCGTGTTCCTGGCGCCCCCGAGCTGGGAGGAACTCGTGTCCCGACTGCTCGGCCGCGGCACCGAGAGCCCGGAGGAACAGCGCCGCCGGCTCGAAACGGCTAGACTGGAACTCGCCGCGGAACCCGAGTTCGACGCCGTCGTCGTGAACGACCGCGTGGAGCGGGCCGCCGAGGAACTGGTGAGACTCATGGGGCTGGACCCCGAGTGCCGTCCGACCGAGGCCTGAGGACCGGCCGCACCGACGCCGCACCCGGCGCCGACGTGACAGTGAGATGAAGACTTTGGAGACCCCGTGACCGAACAGTACGAAGGCATCGTCAACCCGCCCATCGACTCCCTGCTGGAGCGGGTCGACTCGAAGTACGCCCTGGTGCTCTTCGCCGCCAAGCGGGCCCGGCAGATCAACGCCTACTACTCCCAGCTGCACGAGGGGCTGTTCGAGTACGTCGGCCCGCTCGTGGACACCCAGCTGAACGAGAAGCCGCTGTCCATCGCCCTGCGCGAGATCGAGACCGACCTGCTCGAGTCCCACGAGGCCGTCGAGGCCACCCCGGAGGCCGAGCTGGCCGCCGAGGACTTCGGCGACTTCTCCCTGCCGGGCGAGGACGACCCGTTCGCCACCCTCGAGTCGTCCGACGCCCACCAGCCGATGGGCGATCCCGCCGCCATCGAGGAGGCCGCCGAGACGGTGCGCGCCGAGGAGGGCACCTCCGAGGACGCCCCGGAGGCCTGAGCCCGTCATGGAGATCGTCCTCGGGGTCGGCGGCGGCATCGCGGCCTACAAGGCGGCGCTGCTGCTGCGCCTGATGACCGAGGCCGGCCACGGCGTGACCGTGGTGCCCACCGCCAACGCCCTCGAGTTCGTGGGCGCGGCGACGTGGGAGGCCCTCTCGGGTCGCCCGGTCCGCACGGACACGTTCGAGGCGGTCGACGAGGTGAACCACGTCCGGCTCGGTCGGCGTGCGGACCTCGTGGTGGTCGCGCCGGCCACGGCCGACCTGCTCGCGCGCACCGCTGCGGGGATGGCGCCCGACCTGCTGGGCAACGTGCTGCTCACCGCCACGTGCCCCGTCGTCCTGGCCCCCGCCATGCACACCGAGATGTGGCACCACCCCGCCACGGTCGCCAACGTCGCCCTCCTGCGCGAGCGCGGCGTCACGGTCGTGGACCCCGCCGTGGGCCGGCTCACCGGGGCCGACTCCGGCGCCGGGCGGCTGCCCGAGCCCGCCGAGATCTGGGAGCGTGCGCAGGCCGCCGCGGCCGCGGGCGCCCCGCGCCGTCCCCGGGCCTCCGGGTCCGACGCCGAGCCGACACCCGGCCCGCTGGCCGGTCGCACCGTGGTGATCACGGCCGGGGGCACCCGCGAGGCGCTGGACCCGGTCCGCTACCTGGGGAACCGCTCCTCCGGCAAGCAGGGGGCCGCCCTGGCGCGCGCCGCCCTCGAGGCCGGCGCCACCGTGCGGTTCGTCGCCGGGTCCATGTCCGTCCCGACGCCCGAGGGCGTCGAGCGCGTCGTGCCCGTGGAGTCCACGCAGGACCTGCTCGAGGCCGTGCTGGCGGAGGCCGCCGACGCCGACGTCCTCGTGATGGCGGCGGCCGTCGCGGACTTCCGACCGGCCGAGGTCTCCGACGCCAAGATGAAGAAGGGCGACGACGGCGGCGCGCCCGTCATCGTGCTCGAGCGCACCCCGGACGTGCTCGCCACGGCCGTGCGGACCCGCTCCGAGGGCGGGCCCATGGCCCCGCTCATCGTCGGCTTCGCCGCGGAGACCGGCGACGCGACGTCCTCCGTGCTCGAGTACGGCCGGGCCAAACTGGCGCGCAAGGGCTGCGAGATGCTCGTGGTCAACGAGGTCGGCACGGACAAGGTGTTCGGCCGGGACGAGACCGCCGTGACCATCCTGTTCGCCGACGGCCGCCCCGCCGTGGAGACCGTGGGCTCCAAGGACCAGGCGGCGGCCGCCGTCGTGCAGGCGATCGTGGATGACCTCGCCGGTCGCGACCCCGCCGGCGCGTCGGGCCGCTGACCTAGACTGTGCGGCATGACCGATGCCGCCTCGCTGAGCCCCGCCCGCCACGCCGACCCGTATTCGGGGGTGGGCGGCGGAGAGCTCCGCCTCTTCACCTCCGAGTCCGTCACGGCGGGCCACCCCGACAAGATCTGCGACCAGATCTCCGACGCCATCCTGGACGCGATCCTCGCCGCCGACCCGTCGGCGAAGGTGGCCGTGGAGACCCTGACCACCACCGGCCTGGTGCAGGTGGCCGGCGAGGTGAACACCTCGGCGTACGTGGAGATCCCCAAGATCGTGCGCGAGACCATTCTGGACATCGGCTACGACTCCTCGGCCAACGGCTTCGACGGCGCCCAGTGCGGCGTGAACATCTCCATCGGCCAGCAGTCCTCGGACATCTTCGCCGGCGTCTCCCGGTCCCTCGAGGCCCGCGAGTACGGCTCGGCGGACGAGGTGGACGAGCAGGGCGCGGGGGACCAGGGCATCATGTTCGGCTACGCCACGGACGAGACCCCGGCGTACATGCCCATGCCCATCTACCTCGCGCACCGGCTCTCCGAGCGGCTCACCGCGGTGCGCCGGGCGGAGAACACGCCCATGCCGTACCTGCTGCCGGACGGCAAGACGCAGGTCACCATCGGCTACGCGCCCGGCCACGTGCCCACCACGGTCGAGGCCGTGGTGGTCTCCACGCAGCATCACGAGTGGGTCACGCAGGAGCAGCTGCGGGCGGACGTGGAGGAGCACGTGATCCGGCCCGTCATCGAGCGCTCCGGCCTCGACACCTCCGGCATGCGGATCATCATCAACCCGGGCGGCAAGTTCGTCATCGGCGGCCCCGTGGGCGACGCCGGCCTCACCGGTCGCAAGATCATCGTGGACACCTACGGTGGCATGGCCCGGCACGGCGGCGGCGCCTTCTCCGGCAAGGACCCGTCCAAGGTGGACCGCTCCGCCGCCTACATGCTCCGCTGGGTCGCGAAGAACGTGGTGGCCGCCGGCCTCGCCTCGCGCGCCGAGTTCCAGGTGGCCTACGCGATCGGCTCGGCCCGGCCCGTGGGCCTGTACGTGGACACCTTCGGGACGGCCACGGTGCCGGAGGAGAAGATCATCGAGGCCGTGAACGCGGTGTTCGACCTGCGTCCGGCCGCCATCGTGAAGGAGCTGAACCTCCTGCGGCCCATCTACCGACGGACCGCCGCGAACGGCCACTTCGGCCGGGACGACGCCGACTTCACGTGGGAGCGCACGGACCGCGTCGAGCAGCTGC
Source organism: Micrococcus sp. 093350064-1 (assembly GCF_053627955.1). Classification (NCBI taxonomy): domain Bacteria; kingdom Bacillati; phylum Actinomycetota; class Actinomycetes; order Micrococcales; family Micrococcaceae; genus Micrococcus; species Micrococcus sp. 093350064-1. The sequence continues at coordinate 191,989 of NZ_JBSEYU010000003.1, read as the reverse complement.
GCGCTGCCGCCGGCCTCTGATCCGGAGGCGGGCATCACGGACACGCTGTTCGCCCTCCCGGAGCCGGAGGACGCGCCCCGACTGCCGGAGCGGGCCGAGGGGTGGCCGGAGCGGCCGATCGCCCGCGTCCTGCTGGACTCGCCCGTGCCGCACCTGGACCGCGAGTTCGACTATCTCGTGCCCGTGGCCCTGGACGACCGGGCGGTCCCCGGCTCCCGCGTGTCCGTCCGCTTCGGCGGACGGGCCATGACGGGCTGGCTCGTCTCGCGGGAGCAGGAGCCGGCCACCGGCGCCCAGCTCACCGAGCTCACCGGCGTGCTCACCGCCATCCCGCCGCTGACGGAGGAGGTCCTGGCGACGGCTCGCGCGGTGGCCCGCCGCCAGGCCGGCGTCGTCACGGACGTGCTGCGGGCCGCGGTGCCCCCGCGCGTTGCGCAGGTCGAGAAGGCCGCCCTGGCGGAGGACGCGGAAACCGCCGCGGACCACCCTGTGACGCTGACCGGCACGGACGCCGAGCGCCCGGAGCCTCCCGCGGCGGAGGAGGGCCTCGTGCCCACGGTGTGGGAGTCCCTCGAGGGGGGCACCGCGTTCGTGTCCGCCGTGCTGGCCGGGGACGCCGCGCGGGCGGCCGCCGTCGTGCCCTCGCGCCTGTTCGAATGGGACGAGGCGGGCGCGCTGGCCGCTCTGGCGCGCACGGTGGCCGCCTCGGACGGCGGCGTCCTGCTGCTGGTGCCCGACCACCGCGACCTCGACCGGCTCTGCGCCGCCCTCGACGAGCACGTGGGGGAGGACGCCTACGCGCGGATCGGCTCCGAGGACGGCAACACGCCCCGGTACCGCGCCCACCTGGCCGCGCTGCGCGGCACCCGGCGCATCGTGGCCGGCACCCGGGCCGCCGTGTGGTCGCCCGTGCGCGACCTGAGGCTGGTGGTGCTCTGGGACGACGGCGACGACGCGTGGGCAGAACCCCGCGCGCCCTACTTCCACGCCCGAGAGGTCGTGTTGGAGCGGGCCCGCGCGACCGGCGCGGCGCTGCTCTTCGCCGGGCCCTCCCGGTCCGTCCCGGTGCAACGGCTCGTCGAGTCGGGCTGGCTGCTGCACCTGGGCCCCTCCCGCGCGACCCAGCGCGAGCTCGGGCCACGGGTCGTCTCCACCGCCGACGCCTGGGAGACGGCGCGCGACCCGTTCGCGCAGCGGGCGCGGCTGCCGCAGGCCGCCTGGGCCGCCGCCCGCGCCGCGCTGCTCGGGCCACGGCCGGGCCCGGTGCTCGTGCAGGTGGCCCGGGCCGGCTTCATCCCAGCCCTCGTGTGCGAACGGTGCCGCACGCCCGCCCGCTGCCGCGTCTGCGCGGGGCCGCTGGGCTTCCGCGACGCGCGGGCCGCCCGGCACGGGGAGGTGGCCTGCCGGTGGTGCGGCACCCGGGAGCGCGGCTTCCGGTGCACCGAGTGCGGCGGCACGACGCTGCGGGCCGGCGCCCGCGGCGTGGACCGCACGGCCGAGGAGCTGGGCCGGGCGTTCCCGCGCGTGCCCGTGCACGCCTCCTCGGCGCAGCACATGCTCGGCTCGGTGCCGCCCGGGCCCTCCCTGGTGGTGGCGACCGTGGGGGCCGAGCCGGCGACGCCCGACGGCTACGCGGCCGCCCTGCTGCTCGACGGGGACAGCCAGCTCCAGCGCGAGGGCCTCGACGTGCCGGGCCGCGTGCTCGCCCGCTGGCTCGCGGCCGCCTGCCTGGTCCGCCCCGCCTCCGACGGGGGCGTCGTGGTGGTCACCGCGGACGCGGGGGAGGCGGTGAACGCGCTCGTCCGACGGGACCCCGACGGCTTCGCCGCGCGCCAGGTCGCCGAGCGGCGCGAGCTGCACCTGCCTCCCGCCGGCCGCCTCGCAGAGGTCACGGGGGAGGCCGCCGCCGTCGCGGAGTACCTCGAGCTCGTGGAGGCCGCCCGCCGGGAACGGCCGGACGAGGACGTCCACGAGGATCCGCACTCGGCCCCGCTCGATGGCGGCCCGGCGCGGCTGCCCTGGATTGGGCCGGTGCCGGACCCCGCCGACGAGACCCGCTCCCGCGCCCTGCTGATCTTCCCCTACGCGGCGGCCGAGGCCACCGTCGGCGCCCTGCGCGCCGCCCGGTCCGCAGCGAGCGCTCGGCGGGAGACCGCCCCGGTGCGGGTGCGGCTCGACCCGGCCGGGGTGCTCTGAGGGGGCGGCCGGACCGACCCGCAGCCCGAGGGGCCGGAGCGCGGCGACGCCGGGGCGATGACGGCGTCAGCGGCCGGCGCGGCGGAGCCAGTCGCGGATCAACGCCGCACAGGCGGCCGGCCGCTCGTAGTGCAGCAGATGCCCGACGCCGTCGAGGACGTGCAGCTCCGCCGTGCCGCCCGCGTCGTCGATCGCCGCGGCGAGCGCCTCCTGTGCCGGCACCGAGCCCAGCGGATCCTCCCGCCCCGCGACCAGCAGCACCGGCAGGCTGAGGCGGGCGGCGACGTCGGCCACGGAGCCCGTGCTCGAGGCGCGGTACGCCTCGGAGAGCATGCGTGCGGAGGCGAAGTCCGAGAAGTGGCGCCGGTGCTGGTCATGGGTGTACGCGAGGACATCCCTGTCCCTGGTGCGGGTCATGGCGAGCGTGGTCACCCACACGACCGGCGGCGCGCCCAGCAGCAGCCGCGCCGGGCGCTCGGGCAGGCGGGCGGCGACCTCGTAGTACCCCTCGGCGACGGCCGCCAGCACCCGACTCGACACGGACGCCGACGCCTCCAGCGCGGGTTCGGCGATGGGGTTGAGCAGGACCAGCCGTCCCCACCGGGACGGGTCCCGCGCGACCAGCTCGGCCGCCACCGTCGTCCCGTAGGAGTGCGCGACCAGCACGGGGGTCGCCCGCAGACCCAGGGCGGCGACGACGGTGGCCACCGCGTCCGCGTGATGGGCCACGGTGTGCTCGGCGTGGGGGAAGGGCTCCGAAGCCCCGAAGCCGGGCAGCTCGATCGAGTGGATCGGATGCTCCGGGAGCGCGTCGGCCAGCAGGGCGAGGCCGTGGTGGTCCCCGCGGAAGCCGTGCACGAACACGAGCGGGGCAGCGGCCGCGTCCCCCTCGGGTGCGCCGGGCGATCCCGGCGCGGCCACCGGAACGGGGGTGTACTCCCACACGGCCACGGACGACCGGATCCCGCTGACGGGGTCCGGGACGGCCAGGGTGTGCCGGCGGGGCGTCCGGGCCGGGTGGCCCGTGAGCACGCGGGGATCGGCGGGCGCCGCGGGCGGGCGCAGCAGATCGCGCAGGCGGACGGGCGGGCCCGGGGCGGCGGACGGCGTCGGGACAGGCACGTCCCCACCCTAGCCAGGCCTTCGACCGCCGACGCCGTGGCGCCTCGTCTCCGCTGGACGCGGGGACGGGGTCCGCCGAGATGCTCGGCCTGATCGCGACCGCGGCGTGCCAGCGGGAGGGCGGCCTTGGGGTGGGCCTGAGGCCACGCTGCCCGGAACCCGGCGACGCCTGGTCCTGGCCACGATGGCGCGCGCGTGCCTACCGTACTCCGGCCCGTCCTCGGTCCCGGGGCCCGCACGGGCGCACCCCGTCCCCCACGAAAGGCCCATGCGTGCAGCACCCCGTCGCGCTCAGATCCCTGAAGATCGCCCTCGCCTTCGTCGGCCTGCTCGTCGGCGCCGGCTTCGCCACCGGCGCCGAAGTCATCCAGTACTTCGTGGGCTTCGGCTGGATCGGCGTCGTGGGCGCGGGACTGGCCGGCCTGCTCGTCACCGCCGGCGGCGCCGTCATCCTCCAGCTGGGCAGCGTGTTCCTCGCGGCCGACCACAAGGTCGTCTTCCGCAGCGTCTCGCACCCCGTGATGGCCCGGATCCTGGACGTCGTGGTGACGGTGACGCTCTTCGCGATCGGCGTCGTCATGCTCGCCGGGGCGGGCTCGACGCTCGCCCAGCAGTTCGGCTGGCCGACGTGGGCGGGCTCCACCCTGATGACCCTGCTCGTGCTCGTGACGGGCATGCTGGACGTGGAGAAGGTCTCCGCGATCATCTCCCTGATCACGCCCCTGGTGGTCGTCGCGGTCGTGGCCGGGTTCGTCCACGTCCTGGTCACCCGCGACGGCGGCTTCACCGCCCACGAGTCCCTCGCCGTCCAGGCCACCACGCCGGTGGACCCGTGGTGGCTGTCCTCGGTCAACTACTTCGGCCTCGTCGTCGTGATGGCCGTGTCCATGTGCCTCGTGATCGGCGGGTCCATCACCCACCCCCGGGAGGCGTTCCTCGGCGGCCTCACCGGTGGCCTGATGTACACCGCCCTGCTCCTGATGGCCTCCACGCTGCTCTACCTCGGCTACGCCGAGATCGGCCGCGCCGACGTCCCCATGCTGCGGCTGTTCGCCTCGATCGCGCCCTGGCTGGGCTGGGCGATGGTCGTGGTGATCTACCTGATGATCTTCAACACCGCGATCGGCATGTTCTACGCGCTGGGACGCCGCCTCACGGCCGACCGCCCGGGCCGCTACCGGCCCGTGTTCGCCGGCGTCACGCTGCTGGCCTTCGCGGTGAGCTTCGTCGGCTTCGGCGACCTGATGAACGTCGTCTACCCGGCGCTGGGCCACCTGGGGATCGTGCTCGCGCTCGTGCTCCTCGTCTGGTGGCTCACCCACCGCCGGCAGATCTCCGCCGAGTCGGGGCTGCGTCTGCGCCTGCTCGCGCTGCTCCGCCTGCGTGAGCATCCGGAGAAGACCTTCACGGCCCAGCACGCAGTGCAGCTGCAGGAGGCGGTCGGGGACTCCGTGGCGGCCCCGGACGCGGTGACGGAGGCCCTCGAGGACGAGGTCGCCCAGGTGCTCGAGGAGGACGACGCGCTCACCTCCGGAGGGGCGCGCCCCGGTCCCGACGCCGGGCCCGAGCGTCCGGCAGGCGGCAGCCACTCCGCCTGAAACCGCGTGCCCGGCCGGGCACGGCGTCTCGGAGCGGCCCTGCGGCCGGGCCGGGGCGCCGTCGCCGTAGGATGGGGTGGCCGGCCGTGCCGCCGGCCCCGTCCGCGCCGCCCGAGGGCCGGCGCCCCATCCCGACTGCGTGAGGACTCGAACCGCCGTGAGCCAGACCCCCGACAGCGCCGTGCCGGCCACCCCCAGCATCCCCGCCGACGCGGAGTACTCGTTCCGTGACGTGGAGGCCCGCTGGGCCGGGTACTGGGAGCAGGCCGGGACGTTCGCCCCGCGCGAGGACGGCTCCGAGACCCGCACCGTGGTCGACATGTTCCCGTACCCGTCGGGCGACCTGCACATGGGGCACGCCGAGGCGTTCGCGATGGGCGACGTCGTCGCGCGCCACTGGATGCAGCGCGGCTTCGACGTGCTGCACCCCATCGGCTGGGACTCCTTCGGCCTGCCGGCCGAGAACGCCGCCATCAAGCGCGACGCCCACCCGGCCGAGTGGACCTACGCGAACATCGAGACGCAGAAGCGCTCCTTCCAGCGGTACGGCATCGCCGTGGACTGGTCCCGTGAGCTGCACACCTCGGACCCCGAGTACTACCGGTGGACCCAGTGGCTGTTCCAGCAGCTGTACCGCAAGGGCCTGGCGTACCGGAAGGACTCCCCGGTCAACTGGTGCCCCCAGGACCAGACGGTGCTCGCCAACGAGCAGGTCGTGGACGGCCGCTGCGAGCGCTGCGGAACCGAGGTCACCAAGCGGACCCTGAACCAGTGGTACTTCCGCATCACCGAGTACGCGGACGCGCTGCTGGACGACATGGACCAGCTCACCGGCCACTGGCCCGAGCGCGTGCTCGCCATGCAGCGCAACTGGATCGGCCGCTCCGAGGGCGCCCACGTCGACTTCCAGGTCGAGGACGGCCCCGTCGTCACGGTCTTCACCACCCGGCCGGACACGCTGCACGGCGCGACCTTCATGGTGGTCGCCGCCGACGCGCCGCTGGCCGCCGAGCTCGCCGGCGACGACGTGCGGGCCGAACTCGAGGCGTACCGGGAGGACCTGAAGAAGGTCTCGGACATCGACCGCCAGGCCACGGACCGCCCGAAGAGCGGCGTGTTCCTGGGCCGCCACGCCGTGAACCCGCTGACCGGTGAGCGCCTGCCGATCTGGGCCTCGGACTACGTGCTGGCCGACTACGGCACGGGCGCCATCATGGCCGTGCCGGCCCACGACCAGCGCGACCTCGACTTCGCCCGCGCCATGGGGCTGCCCGTGCGCGCCGTGCTGGACACCGGCGAGGAGGACCCGGCCGTCTCCGGCGTCGCGACGACCGGCGAGGGCATCCTGGTGAACTCCGGGGAGCTCGACGGCCTGGACAAGACCGCGGCCATCGCGCGGGCCATCGAGATCGTGCAGGAGCGCGGCACCGGCCGGGGCACCACCACGTACCGGCTGCGCGACTGGCTGCTCTCCCGTCAGCGCTTCTGGGGCACCCCGATCCCCGTGGTCCACTGCCCGGACTGCGGCGAGGTGCTCGTGCCGGAGGACCAGCTGCCGGTCACCCTGCCGACCGACCTCAAGGGCGAGCAGCTCGCCCCCAAGGGCCAGTCGCCCCTGGCCGCGGCGACGTCGTGGGTCGAGGTGGACTGCCCGCAGTGCGGCGGCCCCGCGCGACGGGACACCGACACCATGGACACGTTCGTGGACTCGTCCTGGTACATGCTCCGCTACGCGTCCCCGAACGACGACGCCCGCGTCTTCGACCCCGAGGCCCTGCGCCGCTGGCTGCCCGTGGACCAGTACGTGGGCGGCGTGGAGCACGCGATCCTGCACCTGCTGTACGCCCGCTTCTTCACCAAGGCCCTGCACGACCTCGGCCTGGTGCCCTTCACCGAGCCGTTCCGCGCCCTGCTCAACCAGGGCCAGGTGCTCAACGACGGCAAGGCCATGTCCAAGTCGCTGGGCAACGGCGTGGACCTGGGCGACCAGCTGGACCAGTTCGGCGTCGACGCCGTGCGCCTGACCATGGTGTTCGCCTCGCCGCCCGAGGACGACGTGGACTGGGCCGACGTCGCCCCGGGGGCCGCCGGCAAGTTCCTGGCCCGCGCGTGGCGCCTGGCCCGCGACGTCCGCGCGACGGGCACCCCGGCCGGCACGGACCCGGCGGACGGGGCCGTGGCCCTGCGCCGGGTGACCCACCGGACCGTGCACGAGGCCCAGCAGCTGCTGGACGACGGCAAGTTCAACGTGGTCGTCGCCAAGACGATGGAGCTGGTCAACGCGGCCCGCAAGGAGATCGACGCGGGTGCCGGCGCGGCCGACCCAGCCGTCCGCGAGGCCGCCGAGGCCGTGGCCGTGCTGCTCTCCCTCGTGGCGCCGTACACGGCCGAGGACATGTGGGTGCTGCTCGGCCACGAGCCCTCCGTGGTCCGCGCCGGCTGGCCCGCGGTGGACGAGGCGCTGCTGGTCGAGGACACCGTCACGGCCGTCGTCCAGGTCAAGGGCAAGGTCCGCGACACCCTCGAGGTGCCCGCGGACATCACCGCCGAGGACCTCGAGGCGCGCGCCCGCGCGTCGCAGAAGGTGCGGAACTTCATCGGGGACGCTGAGATCGTCAAGGTGATCGTGCGGGAGCCCAAGCTCGTGAACCTGGTGATCCGCTGACCGCGTGAGACCGGCCCCGACCGAGCCGGGGGAGAGGAGGCAGGCCGTGGCGAGCATCGAGCAGTGGCGCGACGACGCGCTCGTCCGCCTGCGCTCCCGCCGCTCCCAGCTGGCCGGGCGGGCACGCTACGGGCTGCGCCCGCCCCGCCGGGACCGCACGGCCGTCGTCACGGACTCGGCCGCGGCCCTGCCCGGCGCCGTCCTCGGACACGGTCTGGCCGCGGGGATCCGCCAGGTGGCGCTGCCCGTCATGGTGGGCGAGCAGATCCACACGGAGGGCACGGACGAGCTCGCGCTGGAGCTGCCGCTGGCCCTGGCCGCCGGCACTCCGGTCCGCACCTCGCGGCCCTCGCCGGGCGCGTTCCGGACGGCCTACGCCGAGCTGGCCCGCGCCGGCTACGCACGCATCCTCTCCGTCCACCTGTCCGGCGAGCTCTCCGGCACCGTGGAGGCCGCGCGCCTGGCCGCCGCGGACGCCGAGCGCCCGGTGACCGTGGTGGACTCGCGCACCGTGGGCTTCGCTCTGGGCACGGCCGTGGTGGACGCCGCCGTGGACGCGGGGGTGGGAATGCCCGTGGCCCGCATCCGCGAGCGGCTCGAGGCCACCGTGGACTCCAGCCACGTGCTGTTCACGGTGCCCAGCCTCGAGCAGCTGCGCCGGGGCGGGCGGATCAGCGGGCTCGCCTCGCTGCTGGGCACCCTGCTGCAGGTGCGCCCCGTCATGGCCGTCGACGACGGCGCGATCGGCCTGGTCGACCGCCCGCGGTCCGCGGCCCGCGCCGTCGACCGGCTCGTGGAGCTCGCGGTCGAGAGGGCCGGAGAGGACCCGGTGCGGATCGCCGTCCACGAGTACGGCGACCCCGAGACGGCCATGCAGCTCGCGGAGCGTCTGCAGCCGATCTCCACCACACCCGTGCCCGTCGTCGAGCTGCCCGCCGTGCTCGCCGCGCACCTGGGCCTGGGTGCGCTGGGCGTGGTGATCTGCCCACTGGAATCGCCCACGGGGGGCTCGGGGGACTGAGGCCGCCCGTGCAGGAGCGCAGCGGAGACGGGCGCGTCCGTTCCTGCACACCGCCCCGGACCGCGGTGGTCATCCCCAGGCCGGGTACGGGACGCGCCCGGCTCAGACGCGGGGACGCAGACTGCCCGCATGAGCCCCAGCCACCGCCTCTGCGACGATCCGCCCGCCTTCGCCCCGGACCCCGCGGCCGTCCCCGACGTCGACACGGCCGGCCCGCACGCCGCGTCCCGGTGGGAGCGCACCCCGCCCCGGGGCCCAGTGCTGCGGTGGCGGCCGGCCCTGCTGGCCGTCACCGTGCTGCTCGTCGCCGCCGCGGCCTGGTGGGCGGTGGCCTGGCTGACCACCCCGGCGCCGCCCGCGGCGGTCCCGGCGGCCGCGGCCGGTGCAGGCATCCCGCAGACCGGCGCGCCCTCCGCCGCCTCGACGGCGGCCGGCACCGACGCGCGGACGCCCGAGGCGGGGCCGTCGGGGGAGGCGTCCGGGTCCGCCGGGTCCACCCCGCTGCGGGTGCACGTGGTGGGCGAGGTCGCCCGGCCGGGTGTGGTCAGCCTCGCGCCGGGCTCCCGGGTGGCCGACGCCGTGCGCGCGGCCGGGGGCCCGACCCGGCACGCCCGGGCGGAGCGCATCAACCTCGCGGCCCCGCTGGACGACGGCCAACAGGTCCTCGTCCCCTCCGCCCACACGCCGCAGGACGCCCTGGACCGGGTGGCCGGGGCCGCGCAGGCTCAGCCCACGCCGACCACGGGCGGGGCCGGTGCCACTGGCGAGCCTGGCGATGCCGAGCCCCGCGGCACCGTGGACCTGAACACCGCCGACGCCGCAGGCCTGCAGACCCTGCCCGGCGTCGGCCCCGCCACGGCGGAGAAGATCATCGCCCACCGCGAGACGGTCGGCCCGTTCACCGGCCTGCAGGACCTGGACGCGGTGCCCGGCATCGGCCCGGCCACGCTTGACCGGCTCCGCGACCTCGTCTCGTGGTGAACCCGGCCCCGGGCCCGCCCAACGATCCCGTGGACCGCCGCGCCCGGCACCGCGAGGTGCCCGGCCCGCTCGAGGCCCGGTGGGTGCCCGCCCTGCTCGGGTGCCTCACCCTGGGGATCCTCGGCGTCGGCTGGGACGCCCCGGCCCGGTCGGCGGCGGCCCTCACGGGGCTGGCCGTCGCCGCGGCCGCCATCCTGGGCGCCGCCCGCTCGACCGGTCGGATACGGGGCGTGGCCACCGCGACGGCGCTGGCCGGCGTGGCCGCGGCCCTGATGCTGCAGCACTCGGCCGGGCCCGCCGCCGCGGCCAGCGGCAGCGGCTGGACCGGCGCGGTGCACGCGGGCTCACCGCTGCGGCTCGAGCTGACCCTGGACGGGCCCGCCACCCGGAGCGAGGCGACCTTCGGCCCACGCTGGAGCGTGCCCGTGCGGGTCGAGACGTTCGGTCATCCGCCGCGGGCCCCCGAGGCGGCCGTGACGGCCCGACTCACGGGCGGGGGCGCACCGCCCGCGACGATCGTCGCGCCGGAGGGCGGGACGTGGGCCCCCGACGGCGGGCCGGGATCGCGGGTGTGCGTCGTGGCCCGGCCGTCGAGGTCCGGTTCCACCGTGTTCCTGGCCGCCGCGTCCGCCCCGCAGCCGGGACCCTGCCCCGGCGGGACGCAGACGGCAGGCGGGGCCACCGGCGGTGACCCGGGCCCCCCGCGGCGGGAGGCGCTGCGCGCCGCGTTCCGTCAGTCTGCGGAGGGCACGGTCGGCGCTGCGCCGGAACTCATCCCGGGGCTGGTGCTGGGCGACCGCTCCGCCCAGGGGGCCGCCCTCGACGACGCCATGAAGGCCTCGGGCCTGTCGCACCTGTCTGCCGTGTCCGGGGCCAACGTGGCCATGATCCTCGGCGCGGTCGCGATCACCCTGCGCAGCGCGCGGGTGCACCGGGCGGTGGTCCTCAGCGCCGGGCTGGCGGTCCTCGGGGTGTTCGTGGTCGTCGTGGGGCCGGAGCCGTCCGTGCTCCGGGCGGCCGTGATGGGCGCCCTCGGAGCGCTCGCGGTGTTCTTCGGCCGCGCGCGGCAGGCGTTCGGACTCCTGACGGTGGGCGGCACGGCCCTGCTCGTCGCGGTGCCGGCCCTCGCCGTGGAACCGGCCTTCCACCTCTCCCTGGCCGCGACCGCGGGCATCGTCCTGGCCGGCGCGCCCCTCGACCGTGCGCTGCACGCCGGGCTCGGCCGGATGCTGCCCGACGTCGTAGCGCGGTGGCTCTCGGCGTCGCTCGCGGTGACCGTGGCCGCCCACCTGGCCTGCCAGCCGATCATCCTGGCCATGACCGGTGAGGTGTCGGCCTACGCGGTGCCGGCCAATCTGCTGGCCGCCCCGGCCGTGCCGCCCGTGACCGTCCTGGGCACCCTCGCCGCGGCCCTCGCCCTGCCCGCGCCGGGGATCGCGGCCGCCCTCGTGGCCGTGATCCAGTGGCCCGCGGCCTGGATCGGGTGGGTCGCCCACACCAGCGCCTCCCTGCCCGGGGCGCTGCGTCCGTGGCCGGCCGGAGCCCTCGGCGCCGGGCTGGGCGTCCTGCTGGTGGCCGCGACGCTCCTCGGGTTCGCCGCCGTGCTCCTGCTCGAACGACGCCGGACCGCCCCTGTCCGGCGTGTCGGCCGCAGCGCGCCGCGGACCCGCGAGCGCCTCCCCGCCCTGGTCGTGCTCGCCGCCGCCCTGGCCGCGGCCACCACGGGGGCGGTCGGGGCGGTCCTCGTGCCGCGGTCCTCGGGCTCGGCCCCGCCGGACTGGGCGGTGGCGTTCTGCGACGTCGGCCAGGGGGACATGGCCGTGTTCCGGTCCGGCCCGCGCGCGGGGGTCGTCGTCGACGTCGGGCCCGAGCCGGGGCTCGCACGTCGCTGCCTCGACGACCTCGACGTAGACCGGGTGGACGCCGTGCTGCTCACCCACCTGCACGCCGACCACGCCGGGGGACTGGCCGGCGTGGTCGACCGCGCCTCCCGCGGGGCGGTGCACTACGCGACCCGGGACGCACCGGCGCAGGGCCGGGAAGGGCGCGGAGGCGAGGCGGACGGCGTCGACCCGCTCGCCGACGCGGCACGGCTCCGCACCGGCGCGACGGGCACGGCCGGGCCGGTGCGGTGGCACGTGCTGCTCGCCGACGCGCGGGCCCCCGAGGAGAACGACGCCTCCGCCCAGGTGCTGGTCACCGTCGAGAGCGGGGCCGGTCCGGTCACGACGCTGGTCACCGGCGACATGGAGGAGGACGCCTCCGCGGCGTGGGTCGCGGGGCGCCGGTCCGATGCCGCCGCACCGCCGCGCGTGGACGTGCTCAAGGTCGCCCACCACGGGGCCCGCAACGGTGGGACGGCCGTGCCGCGCGCGGCCGGCGCCCGCCTGCACGTGGTCTCCGTGGGCGCCGACAACCCGTACGGCCACCCCCACCGGGCCACGGTGGACGCGCTCGGCCGCCTCGGGCCGGTGGCCCGCACGGACCTGCACGGCACGCTGGCCCTCACGGCCGCGGACGGCCCCGACCCCGACGGCGCGCCCGAGATCGCGGTCCACACCGTCCGCCCGCCCTCGAGCGTCCGCACCGGACCTTAGGATGGGACGCATGTCCGCCGCCCGCAGCCCCCGTTCCGGCCGAGCCGGCCGCACCGACCCGCTGGCCTGGCGGAGGGCCGAGCCCGCCCCGCTCATGCTCCTCAAGGGGCCCGAGGACCATGCCGCCCGCTGGGTGACGGACCGCGTGACCCAGGCTCTGCGCGAGCGTCACGGTCAGCTGGAGATCCACCGGCTCCGCGCGGGGGAGTACCAGCCCGGCCAGCTGGCCACCGCGGCCAGCCCGTCCCTCTTCGCCGAGCCCACCCTCATCACGGTCGAGGGCCTCGAGGCCATGAACGATGCGTTCCTCGAGGACGCCCTGCGCCTCGTCCAGCAGGGCCCCGGCGCGGACGACGTCACGCTCGTGCTGCGTCACACCGGCGGCACCCGCGGCAAGAGGCTGCTGGATGCCGTCGCGAAGGCCGGCACGGTGGTCGAATGCGTGCCGCTGAAGAAGGACGAGGAGCGGCTGGCCTTCGTGCAGGCCGAGTTCCGCGACCGGCGTCGGCGCATCGACGAGGAGGCGGCCCGCGCGCTCATCCGCGCCACCGGCGCCTCGCTCACGGAGCTCGCGGCCGCGTGCGCCCAGCTCGTCGACGACACCGAGGGCGTCGTCAGCGTCGAGACCGTGGACACGTACTACAGCGGCCGCGTGGAGGCCACGAGCTTCGCGGTGGCCGACGCGGCGCTCGAGGGGCAGGCGGCGAGGGCCGTCTCCCTCGTGCGGCACGCGATGGCCACCGGCGTCCACCCGGTGATGATCACCGCGGCACTCGCGCTCAAGGCGCGGCAGGTGGCGCGGATGATCGACGCCCGCCGGCCCGCCGCCGAGCTGCCGTCCCTGCTCGGGGTGGCCCCGTTCCAGGTGCGCTACATCCAGCAGGCGGCGCGGCACTGGACGGCGGCCGGCATCGCGCAGGCCGTGGAGTGGATCGCCCAGGCCGATGCCGAGGCCAAGGGCGCCTCCCGCAACCCGGAGTTCGCCGTCGAGCGCGCGGTCATCCGCGTGGCCACCGCCGTCAGCCGCTGACGGCGCCGCCGGACGGCATCCCTCGGGGGCAGCCCGGACACGACGCGGCCCCCGCACCGATCGCTCGGGGCGGGGGCCGCGGTCACAGCCGGGGGGCGTGGATCAGCCGAGGAGGGCCTTCACGCGGGCGGCGATGCCGGACTTGCGGTTCGCGGCCTGGTTCTTGTGGATGACGCCCTTCGAGGCGGCCTTGTCCAGCTTGCGGGAGGCGGTGCGCAGCGCGGCGGCGGCGGCCTCGGGCTCGCCGGCGGCGACGGCCTTGTCCACGGCGCGGATGGCGGTCTTCAGCTCGGACTTCACCGCGACGTTGCGCTGGCGCGCCTTCTCGTTGGTGAGGATGCGCTTCTTCTGGGACTTGATGTTAGCCAAATCGGGTCCTTCGTCGTCGGCGGCGCGGACGAGGGTCCGGGCGCCGCATGAACAGGGGGTCGTGGAGGGTGCCCGGATCCGTGGACTGAGCGGCGTGGGGAACACCGATGATGACCCGTTCCGGGGGTGCCCGTCGACCGGCGGACACAATGCGGACGATCCTACCACCCAGACCCCGCGATCCGCGCGGCCGACTCAGCGCCCCCGCCGCCGGGCGCGGGCCAGCGCGGCCGTGACCCGGTCGAAGGCCGCCCGGTCCAGGACGCCGCCCTCCCGGCGCACCGCGGCCGGATCCACGCGGACCACCCGGTCCAGCTTCACCTCCGAGGCGCGGCCGGACCGGTCCCAGGCGCCCGCGCCCACGTCCACGTAGTCCTCGTCGCGGGCCAGGGCGTTGTTCCGGTCCCGGCTGGTCAGCATGAGCCCGAGCAGGTGCGCCCCGTCCCGGCCGATCAGGAGCACGGGGCGGTCCTTGCCCCGGCCGTCCATCTCCTCGTACGGCACCCAGGTCCACACGACCTCGCCCGGCCCGGCCGTCGGCCCGGGCACGGGCGCGTACTCGACGCGGACGGTGCCGGTGAAGTCCGGCAGGGACACGTGGCGGCCGGCGTCCTGTCGCCGGGGCCGGCGCTCCTGCCCGGGCCCGGGCATCGGCCACGAGTCGGTGGGCTCCGTGGGGTCCCACGCGGGCCCGGGAGGCCCGGGCGGGCCCGGGAAGGGCGACGGGCCGCTCCGGTCGCCGGCCCGTCGACCGGCCTCGGAGGCGGCCCGGCGCGGCCGGGCGTCGTCGCGGAGGGCGCCGATCAGGCGTGCCGTCCGGCGGCCGAGGGACAGGGCGCGATGCAGGTCGAAGGCCATGGGCGTGAATCTAGTGGACGCGCGGGCCCGGCGTCCGGGTCGGGTCGGCGGCGGATCATGAGAGACTAGGCGGTCAGAGTCCCGTCCCCGTCACCCGTAGAGGAAGTGCCCGTGTCGCCCCTGGCGTCGAACCCCCCGGTGCCCGCTGCCACCGACCCCTCGGTGATCCGCAACTTCTGCATCATCGCCCACATCGACCATGGCAAGTCCACGCTGGCGGACCGCATGCTGCAGGCCACCGGCGTCGTGCAGCCCCGCGACATGAAGGCGCAGTACCTGGACCGCATGGACATCGAGCGTGAGCGCGGCATCACCATCAAGTCCCAGGCCGTGCGCATGCCCTGGTCCGTGGACGGGGTGGACTACGCCCTGAACATGATCGACACCCCCGGGCACGTGGACTTCACCTACGAGGTCTCCCGCTCGCTGGCCGCGTGCGAGGGGGCGATCCTGCTGGTGGACGCCGCCCAGGGCATCGAGGCGCAGACCCTGGCGAACCTCTACCTCGCCATGGAGCACGAGTTGGAGATCATCCCCGTGCTCAACAAGATCGACCTGCCCGCCGCGGATCCGGACCGCTACGCGGCCGAGCTGGCCTCCCTGATCGGCTGCGATCCCGAGGACGTGCTGCGCGTGTCCGGCAAGACGGGCGTCGGCGTCGAGGAGCTGCTGGACCGCGTGGTCCGCGCCGTCCCCAGCCCGGAGGGCGACGCGGACGCCCCGGCCCGCGCGATGATCTTCGACTCCGTGTACGACACCTACCGGGGCGTCGTCACGTACGTGCGCGTCGTGGACGGCCGGCTCTCCCCGCGGGAGAAGGTCCGCATGATGTCCACGGGCACCACCTACGAGCTCCTCGAGATCGGCGTCTCCTCCCCGGAGCCCGTACCCACGAACGGTCTGGCCGTGGGCGAGGTGGGCTACCTCATCACCGGCGTGAAGGACGTGCGGCAGTCCAAGGTGGGCGACACGGTCACCAACCACGCCCACCCGGCCGAGCAGTCCCTGGGTGGCTACGAGGACCCCAAGCCCATGGTGTTCTCAGGCCTGTACCCCATCGACGGCTCGGACTATCCCGTGCTGCGTGACGCCCTGGACAAGCTCAAGCTCAACGACGCCGCGCTCGTCTACGAGCCGGAGACCTCGGTCGCGCTGGGCTTCGGCTTCCGCGTCGGCTTCCTCGGTCTGCTGCATCTGGAGATCGTGCGCGAGCGCCTCGAGCGCGAGTTCGGGCTCGACCTCATCTCCACCGCGCCCAACGTGGTCTACGAGGTCACCCGGGAGGACCGTGAGGTCGTCACCGTGACCAACCCCTCCGAGTTCCCCGAGGGCAAGATCCTCGAGGTGCGCGAGCCCATGGCCTCGGCCACGATCATCGTGCCGGCCGAGTTCATCGGCGCCGTCATGGAGCTGTGCCAGGCCAAGCGCGGCAACCTCAAGGGCATGGACTACCTCTCCGAGGAACGGGTGGAGATCCGCTACTGGATCCCGCTGGCCGAGATCGTGTTCGACTTCTTCGACCAGCTCAAGTCCCGCACCAAGGGGTACGCCTCGCTGGACTGGAAGGCCGACGGTGACCAGGCGGCCGACCTCGTCAAGGTGGACATCCTGCTCCAGGGCGAACAGGTGGACGCGTTCTCCTCCATCACCCACAAGGACAACGCCTATACGTACGGCGTGATGATGACGGGCAAGCTCAAGGAGCTGATCCCGCGCCAGCAGTACGAGGTGCCGATCCAGGCCGCCATCGGCTCGCGCATCATCGCCCGCGAGAACATCCGCGCGATCCGCAAGGACGTGCTCTCCAAGTGCTACGGCGGCGACATCTCCCGCAAGCGCAAGCTGCTCGAGAAGCAGAAGGAGGGCAAGAAGCGCATGAAGATGGTGGGCCGGGTCGAGGTCCCGCAGGAGGCCTTCATCGCCGCCCTGTCCTCGGACGGCGCCGGCGCCGACCAGGCGGCGAAGAAGTAAGTGCCCGCCCTGCCCCTCGGCGAGCCGGTCCCCGACGACGGCCGGCTGCCGGCCGACGTCGGGCAGCGGGTGCGCGCGGCCGCCGGCGACGGCGCGGCGCGCACCTTCAGCCTGTACGTCCACGTGCCGTTCTGCACCGTGCGCTGCGGCTACTGCGACTTCAACACGTACACGGCCGTCGACCTCGGCCCCGGCGCGGGCCGCGGCGACTACTGGGAGTCGGCGGTCGCGGAGCTGGACTTCGCCGCGGACGTGCTCGCGTCCTCGGACGTGCCCGCCCGCCCGCTGCACACGGTGTTCTTCGGCGGCGGCACGCCCACGCTCCTGCCGGCCGCGGACCTCGTGCGCATCCTCCAGGCGGCGGTGGACCGGTTCGGGATCGCGCCCGGCGCGGAGGTCACCACCGAGGCCAACCCGGACACCATCACTCCGGAGTACGCCCGTGAGCTCGCGGCCGGCGGCTTCACCCGCCTCTCCCTGGGCATGCAGTCCGCGGTGCCGCACGTGCTCGCCACGCTCGAGCGCACCCATCGGCCCGAGTCCGTCCCCGCCGCCGTCGCCGCGGCCCGCGAGGCCGGCCTGGAGGTGTCCCTGGACCTGATCTACGGGACCGCGGGAGAGTCCCTCGCCGACTGGCGGGCCACGCTCGAGGCCGCCGTCGCCCTGGCCCCGGACCACGTGAGCGCGTACTCGCTGATCGTGGAGGAGGGCACCAAGCTCGGGGCCCAGGTGGCCCGCGGCGAGGTGGCGGACGTGGACCCCGACGACCAGGCGGACAAGTACCTGCTCGCCGAGGAGCTGCTCGGCGCCGCCGGCTACCGCTGGTACGAGGTGTCCAACTGGGCGCGCGACCCGCAGGGCTCCGGGGTCCACCGCGCGCGGCACAACGTGGCGTACTGGGAGGACCAGGACTGGTGGGGGATCGGCCCGGGAGCGCACTCGCACCTCGCCGGCGTCCGGTTCTGGAACGCCAAGCACCCCGCCGCCTACGCGCAACGGCTGGCCACGGGGGTCACCCCCGCCGTCGGCCGCGAGCGGCCCGACGCCGACGCGCGGCGACTCGAGCGCATCATGCTCGCGGTGCGCACGGTGGACGGGCTCCCGACCGCGGAGCTCGTCTCGGAGACGCCGGGGGAGGCCGCGCGGATCCGCGGGGCGATCGCCGAACTCATCGCCGCGGGCCTGCTGGACGGGCGTGCCGCCGTCGACGGGCGCATCATCCCCACGCTCGAGGGGCGGCTGCGCAACGACGCGATCGTCCGGGCGCTGGCCGGCTTCTGACCGGCCGGCCCCGGGTCAGCGCAGGATGCGCAGGTTGAACGGGTACCGGAACGGACGGCCCTTGGACACGTGCGAGGCGCCCATCACGCCGTAGACCGCCATGGCGGCCCACGTGAGCGCGCCGAGGATCGCGAAGATCGGGCCGACCACCGGCAGCAGGGACAGGAAGAAGAACAGGAGCGTGATGAGCGTGGGCGGCCCGGAGAAGTTCAGGGCCTCGCGCGACTCCTGCGAGGTGAACGGGCCGCGGTCGCGGTAGAGCAGCCACACGACCAGCGGGCCGAGCACGCCGAACGCCAGACTGAGGTGGGCCAGCGCCGCGCGGTCACGGTCCTGCTTCGCCGTGAGCGGGGCGCCGCGGCCGCCGGCCGAGACGAGCCAGGCGGGCGGGCCGTGGCCGGTGCGGCCGGCGTCGGGCTGCGCGCGGGTGTTCACGAGGGGCTCCTCCTGGATCGCGGGACCCGCGCGCCGGGGACCGGGCGCAGGGCATGGGCCAGCATAGCGCGGGCGGGCGGTGGCCGCGCCGAGATCAGTGCTCGGGTGCTGCGGTGAGGAAGTCGATGAGCTCCTCCACGCGGCCCAGCAGGGACGGCTCGAGGTCCGCGTACGTGGTGACGTGGGAGAGCAGCCGCTTCCACCCCAGCCCCGTGGCCTCCTTGCTCCCGTGCGGCCAGCCCAGTCCCCGCAGGATCCCCGTCTTCCAGTCCTGCCCCTTCGGCACGACGGGCCACGCGGGGATGCCGAGGACGGAGGGCTTGATGACCTGCCAGACGTCCACGTAGGGGTGGCCGAGGATGAGCACGTTGCCCGCGGCCCCCGGCACGCGCATGGCCTCGGCCGCGAGGCGCTCCTCCTTGGACCCGGTGACGAGGTGGTCCACGAGGATCCCGAGCCGGCGCCGCGGGCCGGGGGCGAACGTGCGGATCGCCCCGGCGAGGTCGTCCACGCCGTGCAGGGGCTCCACGACGATGCCCTCGAGGCGCAGGTCCTCGCCCCACACCTTCTCCACCAGCTCGGCGTCGTGCACGCCCTCCACCCAGATGCGTGAGGCGCGGGCGGTGCGGGCGCGCGCCCCCTCGACCCGTCGCGAGCCGGAGGCGGTGCGGGCCGGCGCCGCCGGGGCCGCGGCGGTCGGGGGGACCAGGGTCACGGGCTCGCCGTCGATCCAGAAGCCGCCGCCGAGGGGGAAGCCGCGGCGCACGCCGCGGTGGTCCTCCAGGACCACCACGTGCACGCCGCCGGAGCGCTCGATGCCGATCACGGCCCCGGTGAACCCGGAGGCCACGTCCTCGACCACCGTGCCGGGGGCGGCGGGCACATCGGGGACGGTCCGGGCGGGGCGGCGCGTCAGGTCGTCGTGGCCCGCGGGGCCCCAGCTGCTCCAGTCCATGGGAGAGCACGGTAGCAACGGGGCCGGGCGATCACCGTGAGCGAAGCCGTGCGGACCGGTCGGGTGGTCCACCCGGGTCGGACGGTAGCATTGGCACTTGACCCGCCGGAGTGCCAGTCAGGGGCACCTCCGGGGTCGCCCCGGATCCCGACGGACCAGAGGAGGACCGAGATGTCGGAGCAGCCCCGCCGCCTGCAGGTGCTCCAGGCGATCGTGGAGGACTACGTGGCGCTGCGCGAGCCCGTGGGCTCCAAGGCGCTCGTGGAACGGCACGCCCTGGGCGTGTCCTCCGCGACCGTGCGCAACGACATGGCGGCGCTCGAGGAGGAGGGCCTCATCGTGGCCCCGCACACCTCCGCCGGGCGCGTCCCCACGGACAAGGGCTACCGCGTGTTCGTCGACCGCCTCTCCGAGGTGAAGCCGCTGTCCCCGGCCGAGCGCCGGGCCGTGAGCACCCTGCTGGACCCGGAGACGGACACCGAGCACATGATGGAGTCCACGGTGCGCCTCCTGGCCCAGCTGACCCAGCAGGTCGCCGTCGCGCAGTTCCCCCACGAGGACGGCTCCACGATCCGCCACCTCGAACTGGTCTCCCTCACGCCCACGCGCCTGCTCGTGGTCCTCATCCTGTCCACGGGACGGGTGGACCAGCGGCACGCCGTCCTGGACCGGCCGGTCGACGAGGCGGAGCTGTCCGTGCTCCGCGGCCTCCTGCTGGACGCCCTGCTGGGGCTCGGTCCGGTGCAGGCGGCCGCCGTGATGGACGACGTCGTCACCCGGGTCCGCCCGGAGCACCGGCCGGCCGCGGCCCTCGTGGCCGCGGCCGTCCAGGACCTGCTCGAGGCCGGCCGGCAGGACCGCATCGTCCTGGCCGGCACCGCCAACCTGGCCCGCTCCCCGGGGGACTTCGGCGCGTCCATCGGGCCGATCCTGGAGGCGCTCGAGGAGCAGGTGGTGCTGCTGCGCCTGCTCACGGAGATGGAGCAGGACGCCCACGGGGTGTCCGTGCGGATCGGCTCCGAGAACGCCGGATCGCTCGCGGACACCTCGGTGGTCGCGGCCGCCTACGGCCCCGGCGCCGTGGCGAAGCTCGGCGTCATCGGTCCGACCCGGATGGACTATCCGGGCACCATGGCCGCCGTCCGGGCGATCGCCCGCTATCTCTCCCGCATCCTGACCACCTGACGTGCCTCCGCGCGTCCTGGCGGGCCCCGTCCCGCACCGCCCCACGTCCCGCTCGCCCCGAGAGGAATCCCCACCGTGACCGACCACTACGAGACGCTCGGCGTCAGCCGTGACGCCAGCACCGAGGAGATCCGCCGCGCCTACCGCAAGCTCGCGCGCACCCACCACCCGGACGTCAACCCCGACCCGGAGGCGGCCGAGCAGTTCAAGCGCATCTCCCACGCCTATGAGGTGCTCTCGGACGAGGACCGGCGTCGGGCCTACGACACGACGGGCAATGAGAACGGCCAGGCCGGCTTCCCGGGCGGCTTCGGTGGGGCGGGCGGCTTCGGGGGCTTCGCCGACATCTTCGAGACCTTCATGAACGCGGCCGGCCAGGGCGGCCGCGGTGGCCCCGCCAGCCGCGCCCGCCGCGGCCAGGACGCGCTGGTGATCGCGCGGATCGACCTGCGCGACGCGGTCTTCGGCGGCGAGCAGACCATTGAGCTGGACACGGCCGTGCGCTGCGAGCGGTGCGGGGGCTCGTGCTGCGAGCCCGGCACCCAGCCGGAGACCTGCCAGACCTGTCAGGGCCACGGCATGATCCAGCGCCCCGTGCGGTCGCTGCTGGGCACCGTCATGGCCACCGAGGCCTGCCCCGCCTGCCAGGGGTTCGGCACCGTCATCCCGACGCCCTGCCACGAGTGCGACGGGCAGGGCCGCGTCCGCACCCGGACGTCGCTGACCCTGCGCATCCCCGCGGGCGTGGACGACGGCACCCGCATCCACCTCGCCGGCCGCGGCGAGGCCGGCCCGGGCGGCGGCCCGAACGGCGACCTCTACGTGGAGATCGCGGTCCGCCCGGACGAGACCTTCCGCCGCGAGGGCGACCACCTGGCCACCACCGTGACCGTCCCCATGGCGGCCGCGGCCCTGGGCACCACCGTCACGCTGGACACCCTGGACGGCAAGCAGTCCGTCAGCCTGGACCCGGGTGTGCAGTCCGGCCACGTCGAGGTCCTCCAGGGCCTGGGCGTCGGCCGCCTGCGCGGGCAGGGCCGTGGTGACCTCAAGGTGGACGTGGTGGTCACCACGCCCACCGACCTGGACGACGAGCAGCGCCAGCTCCTGGAGCGCCTGGCGGAGGTGCGCGGCGAGGAGGTCGTGCACGGCGCACCCCAGGCCAGGGGCATGTTCGCCCGGCTGCGGGAGAACCTGAGGAACCTGTGACCGCCCCCCTGTTCCACCTCGAGCCGGGCGCTCTGGCCGGCGCGAGCGCCGGCGTGGAGGTCGTCTTCGGTGGCCCCGAGGCCCGCCACGCCGCCGCGGCCATGCGCCTGGCCCCCGGGGAGGCCGTGATCCTGGCCGACGGGTCGGGCACGCTCGGCCACGGCACCGTGCTCGCGGCCGCCCCGGACGGGGTGTCCGTGCGGCTGGACGCGGTGGCGGAGGAGCCGGCACCCACCCCGGCGCTCGTGCTCGTCCAGGCCCTCGCCAAGGGCGATCGGGACCTCATGGCGGTCCAGGCCGCCGTCGAGCTCGGCGTGACCGCCGTGGTGCCCTGGGAGGCCGAGCGCTCGATCGTCCGCTGGAAGGGCCCCAAGGCCGCCAAGGCCCGCCAGAAGTGGGCGGACACGGCCCGCGCGGCCGCCAAGCAGGCGCGTCGCGCCCGGGTGCCCGCGGTCCGGGACCACGTCTCCGGGACGGCGGTGGCCGGGCTGGTCCAGGACGACGACGGCGGCCGGCTCGTCCTCGTGCTGCACGAGGACGCGGAGCACGGGGTGTCCTCGGTGCCGGCGGAACGACTCTCCGAGGCCGCCGAGATCGCCGTCGTCGTGGGCCCCGAGGGCGGGATCGGCGCGGCCGAGCTCGAGGCCTGCGTGGCAGCGGGGGCCGTGCCGGTGCGGCTCGGCCCGCACGTGCTGCGCGCCTCCACGGCCGGCCCCGCCGCCCTCGCCGTGCTCCAGCACCGGCTCGGCCGCTGGTGAGCCCCGGCAGGACCGCGCACCGACGCCTAGACTGGATTCGATGTCCCGCCCCCGCGACCCCGAGGTGATCCGCCCCATCGTGACCGTGCCCCCCACGACCCCGACCCCGCCCGCCACTGCGCACGAGGGCGTCGCGTTCGAATCCGCCGACCTCATGGTCCGCACCCTCGGACCGCAGGACGCCCTGCTGCGGATCCTCGGCGGCGTGTTCCCCACCGTGGACGTCACGGTCCGCGACCAGCGGCTGGACCTGGCCGGGCCGGTGGCCGACGTGGCCACGGTGCGGCGCGTCGTCGAGGACCTGCGCTCGATCGCCCGCCGCGACCAGGCGGTCACCCCCGAGGTGATGGGCCAGGTCGTCCATCACGTCCGCGGAGCCGCCACCGGGCGCGGCGCGGGTCAGCTGCACCTGGACTCGATCCTCTCGGGCCGGGGTCGCCGCATCCGCGCGAAGACCCTGCACCAGCAGGACTACGTGGAGGCGATCGACCGCTCCACCGTCGTCTTCGGCGTCGGCCCGGCCGGCACCGGCAAGACCTACCTGGCCATGGCCAAGGCCGTGCAGGCGCTGCAGGCCAAGGAGGTCAACCGGATCATCCTCACCCGCCCGGCCGTCGAGGCCGGCGAGCGTCTCGGCTTCCTGCCCGGTGGGCTCTCCGAGAAGATCGACCCGTACCTGCGTCCCCTGTACGACGCGCTGCACGACATGATCGAGCCCGAGTCGATCCCGCGGCTCATGGAGGCCGGGACCATCGAGGTCGCCCCGCTGGCGTACATGCGCGGCCGCACCCTGAACGACGCGTTCGTGATCCTCGACGAGGCCCAGAACACCACCGGTGAGCAGATGAAGATGTTCCTGACCCGACTCGGCTTCGGTGCGCGCATGGTCGTCACGGGTGACACCTCGCAGGTGGACCTGCCGCGCGGCACCCAGTCCGGCCTGGCCCAGGCCGTCGAGGTGCTCGAGGGGATCGAGGGCCTGGAGGTGGTCCGCTTCGACTCCTCGGACGTGGTCCGGCACTCGCTGGTGAGCGCCATCGTGGACGCCTACGACGCCGCCCGCGGCCCCGCGGAGCGGTCCCAGAAGCGAGGAGGGGCCCGCCGTGGCCGTTGAGATCCTGAACGAGTCGGGGATCGAGGTCCCCGAGGACGCGCTGCTGCGCATGGCCCGGCACGTCTACGCGCGCCTGCACGTCCACGAGCGCGCTGAGACGGCCGTGACCGTCGTGGACGCCGCACGCATGGCCGAGCTGCACGAGGAGTGGATGGACCTGCCCGGGCCCACCGACGTGATGAGCCTGCCCATGGACGAGCTGACCCCCGGCTCGCCCGAGGCGCCGGCCGAGGGCGTGCTCGGGGACGTCGTGCTCTGCCCCGAGGTCGCCGCCGAGCAGGCCGCGCGCGGCGGGCACTCCCGTGACGACGAGCTGCTCCTGCTGCTCACCCACGGCATGCTCCACCTGCTCGGATACGACCATCTCGAGGACGCCGACCGCGAGGAGATGTTCGGCCTCCAGGACCGGCTCGTGTCCGAGGTCCTCGGCCGTCCGGCCCCGGCCCCCACCGTCGAGGACTGAGGCACCGCCCATGCTGACGCCCACCCTCCTCTTCGCCCTCTTCCTGGTCTTCCTTGGCCTGACCTGGACGCTGTCCCTGGCCGAGTCCGCGTTCTCCTACCTCTCCCGGCGGGACGCGGAGGACATCGTCCGCGAGCAGCCCGGCTCCAAGGCACTGGAGATCGCCCGCGAGCGGGAGAGCCACCTCGGGGCCCTCCGGGTCTGGCGGTTCGTGGCCGAGGCCCTGTCGGCCGTCTGCCTGACCGCGGCCGCCGACGCGGTGGTGGACGACACGTGGCTCGCCGTGGCGATCGCCGCGGTCGTGCTCGTGGGCGTGGCCGCCCTGCTGGGCGTCTGGAGTCCGCGGCCGATCGGCTCCCGCAACGAGGCCGCCGTCGCCCGCCGCCTCGGCGGTCTGGTGTGGGTGCTCCGCCGAGCCCTGGGCCCGCTCGCCGCCCGCCTGGACCGGGACCGGCGCCGTCGCGAGGTCGAGCCGGAGGACGAGGACGACTTCCAGGAGCGCCACCTGCGCGAGTTCGTCGCCCGCGCCCACGACGCGGACGTGCTCGCCGACTCCGAGGCGGAGCTGATCCAGTCGGTGTTCTCCATGAACGACACCATCGTCCGCTCCGTCATGGTGCCGCGCACCGACGTCGTCACGATCGACGCGGACCACACGCTCGGCCAGGCCATGGCCCTGTTCCTGCGCTCCGGCAACTCCCGCATCCCGGTGATCGGCGAGGACGCCGACGACATCCGGGGCATGCTGCACCTCAAGGACGTCACCCGCGCCCTGCACCACGACGGCGCTGCGACCGACACCCCCGTCACCGAGGTCATGCGCGACGTCCGCTTCGTCCCCGAGTCGAAGTCCGTGGCGACCCTCCTGCAGGAGCTGCAGCGCGACTCCACCCACGTCGCCGTGGTGGTGGATGAGTACGGCGGCACGGCGGGGCTCGTGACGCTCGAGGATCTCATTGAGGAGATCGTCGGCGAGATCTACGACGAGGACGACCACCCGGACCGCCCCGAGGTGGAGTTCGTCGCGCCCGGCGTCTACTCCGTCGACGCGCGCATGGGCATCCACGACTTCCGCGAGGAGTTCGAGCTGCCGGAGGAGGACGAGGACGACGACGTCGACACGGTCGGCGGCCTCCTCGCCAAGGAGCTCGGCCGCGTCCCGATCCAGGGCTCGCGCGTCGTGGTCCAGGGGATCGAGCTCGTCGCGGACACCCTCGAGCCCCGCCGCAACCGGGTCGCGCGCCTGCGCGTCTCCGAGACCCCCGACCGCCCGGTGCGGCTGCGCCGGCGCGAGGAGCAGGCCCACGGCGCCGAGCCCGCCGACCCCGAGGCCTGAGCCGGCCGCCCCACCCCACGCCCCGCCTGACAAGGATGACCCCATGACCGATCTCGTCGATCCGGCCCGCGCCGCGGACGGCTTCCGTTCCGGCTTCGTCTCGCTCGTGGGCCGGCCGAACGCCGGCAAGTCCACGCTCACCAACGCGCTGGTGGGGGAGAAGGTGGCGATCACCTCCTCCAAGCCCCAGACCACGCGCCACACCATCCGCGGGATCGTCCACCGCGAGGACTTCCAGCTCGTGCTCGTGGACACCCCGGGCCTGCACCGGCCCCGCACCCTGCTCGGCGAGCGCCTCAACGACCTCGTGGCGGAGACGCTCAACGAGGTCGACGCCGTGGGCATGTGCCTGCCGGCCGACGAGGCGATCGGCCCCGGCGACCGGTTCATCGCCCAGCAGCTCTCGTACCTGCACCGCACCCCGGTGGTCGCCGTGGTCACCAAGACGGACAAGGTGGGCCCGGAGCAGCTCATGGCGCAGCTCGTGGCCGTGACCGCGCTGGGCGACGAGGTCCTCGGGCCGGAGAACGGCGGGGAGGGCTTCGCGGCCGTCGTGCCGGTCTCGGCGGTGGCCGGCCACCAGGTCGACGACGTCCTGGGCGTCTTCGCGGGCCTGCTGCCGGCCGGGCCGCCCCTGTACCCCGACGGCGAGCTCACGGACGAGCCGGAGGCGGTCATGGTCGCCGAGCTCATCCGGGAGGCGGCCCTGGAGGGAGTGCGCGACGAGCTGCCGCACTCGGTGGCCGTGGTGGTCGAGGAGATGTCCCTGCGCGAGGACCGCCCCGCGGATCGGCCCCTCATGGACGTGTGGGCGAACGTCTTCGTCGAGCGGGACAGCCAGAAGGGCATCATCATCGGCAAGGGCGGCTCCCGGCTGCGTGAGATCGGCGCGCAGGCGCGGGCGGGCATCGAGCGCATGCTCGGCACCAAGGTGCACCTGGACCTGCGGGTCAAGGTCGCCAAGGAGTGGCAGCGCGACCCCAAACAGCTCGGCCGACTCGGCTTCTGAGCCGGAGGCCCCGGCCCGGGCGCGCACGCGCCGGAGCGGGCCGCCGTCGTCGTGCGTCACACGGGGACGGCCTCCTGTGGCCCGGCCCACCTCGGTGCTAGGGTCGGGGGCATGTCCCTCTGCCTCGCGACGACAGCGCCGGCCACGGCCCGCCTGCTACTTCCCGGCCGCACGGGGTCCCCGTGCCAGGCCGTGATCCACGCCGCCTGAGCGCACGCGGAGGCAGGACGCCTCCCACCGGACCGGACACCCCGTGCGGAGTCCCTGACCTCCCGGCCCGGCCACCGACCATCCACCTTTCGCGCGCCCGCCGCGCGCACGTCGAGGGAGAACACGCATGAGCGCCCACCTGCAGAAGTCGTCGGGGATGAAGTTCCACAAGTACGTCCCGTTCCAGGACCAGATCGAGGTCGCCCTGCCGGACCGCACCTGGCCGGACAAGGTCATCGAGAAGGCGCCGCTGTGGTGCGCCGTGGACCTGCGCGACGGCAACCAGGCCCTGATCGACCCCATGGGCCCCGAGCGCAAGCTGCGCATGTTCCAGCTGCTCGTCGGCATGGGCTTCAAGGAGATCGAGGTCGGCTTCCCGTCCGCCTCGCAGACCGACTACGACTTCGTCCGCCAGCTCATCGAGGGCGACCACATCCCGGACGACGTCACCATCCAGGTCCTCACCCAGTCCCGTGAGCACCTGATCGAGCGCACCTTCGAGGCGCTCGAGGGCGCCGACCGGGCCATCGTGCACCTGTACAACTCGACGTCGGTGCTGCAGCGCCGCGTGGTGTTCCGGCAGGACGAGGACGGGATCGTGGACATCGCGACCTCCGGCGCGCGCCTGGTGAAGAAGTTCGAGGAGCAGCTCAAGGGCACGCAGATCACCTACGAGTACTCGCCCGAGTCCTACACGGGCACCGAGCTCGAGTTCGCCCGGCGCATCTCGGATGAGGTGGCCACGGTCCTGGAGGCCTCCACCGATCGCAAGATGATCCTGAACCTGCCGGCGACGGTGGAGATGTCCACCCCGAACGTGTACGCCGACTCGATCGAGTGGATGCACCGCAACCTGGAGCACCGCGACTCGCTCCTCCTCTCCCTGCACCCGCACAACGACCGCGGCACGGGCGTGGCCGCCGCCGAGCTGGGGTACCTGGCCGGGGCGGACCGGATCGAGGGATGCCTGTTCGGCAACGGCGAGCGCACCGGCAACGTGGACCTGGTGACGCTGGGCATGAACCTGTACTCGCAGGGCGTCGACCCCATGATCGACTTCTCCGACATGGACCACATCAAGCGCACGGTCGAGTACTGCAACCAGCTGGCCGTGCCCGAGCGCTCGCCCTGGGGCGGTGACCTCGTCTTCACGGCCTTCTCCGGCTCCCACCAGGACGCCATCAAGAAGGGCTTCGAGGCCATGGAGGTCGACGCCAAGGCGGCCGGCACGGACGTGGACGGCATCCCGTGGGCCGTGCCCTACCTGCCCATCGACCCGAAGGACATCGGCCGCTCCTACGAGGCCGTCATCCGCGTGAACTCGCAGTCCGGCAAGGGCGGCGTCGCCTACCTGCTCAAGTCCGAGCACAACCTGGACCTGCCGCGCCGTGCGCAGATCGAGTTCTCCCACGTCATCCAGGATCTGGCCGACGCCCAGGGCGGCGAGGTCTCCGGCGCCGACCTGTGGCGTGTGTTCCAGGACGAGTACCTGCCCGCCGACGCGGCGGAGGCGCAGTGGGGCCACTACCGGCTCCGCTCGGTCTCCTCGGCCTCCGGCGAGGACGGCGCGTTCCGGATGGAGGCCGAGCTCGAGGTCGACGGCGTCACGCAGACCCGCACGGCGCAGGGCAACGGCCCGATCGACGCGTTCCTGCGCATCCTCGGCGAGGAGGGCGTGGACGTCCGCGTGCTCGACTACTCCGAGCACGCGCTGTCCGAGGGCGGCGCGGCCATGGCCGCCGCCTACGTGGAGGCGGCCGTGGGCGACCGTGTCCTCTGGGGCGTCGGCCTGGACCACAACACCACCACCGCCTCGCTGAAGGCCGTGGTGTCCGCGGTGAACCGCGCCCTGCGCGCGTGAGCGGCTCCGGCTCCTCCCGGCGGGGTGCGCGGCACGGCGGCTACGCGGCGAACTCGTTCCGCACCGACGCGATCGTGCTGCGCACCCACCGTCTGGGGGAGGCCGATCGCATCGTCGAGGCGCTCACCCCCGAGCACGGCCTGGTCCGGGCCGTGGCCAAGGGGGTGCGCAAGGCCTCCTCCCGGCTGGGCTCGGTGGTGGAGCCGTTCATGCACTCCACGCTCCAGCTCGCGCGCGGCCGGGGCGAGCTGCACACCGTGAGCCAGGCGCAGCTGCTGCACCCGTACGCGACGATGCTGGCCGCCGACTACGACGCCTACACCGTCGCCGGCGCCCTCGCCGAGGCCGTCGAGCGGGTCCCCGCGGTCGACGACGGCGGTCGGCGCGCCCAGTACCGCCTGTTCCACGGCGCGCTGGCCGCGCTGGCCCGTGGCGCGCACGACCCTCGCCTGATCCTGCACTCGTTCCTGCTGCGCGCGCTCGCCCAGGCCGGCTGGGCCCCCACCTTCGACCGGTGCGCCCGCTGCGGCGCCCCCGGCCCGCACACGGCGCTGCACGTGGGCCTCGGCGGGGCTGTCTGTCCCGAGTGCAGGCCACCCGGTGCCGCGCACCCGGCCCCGGAGACCTTCGATCTGCTCTCGGCCCTTGCGGCGGGGGACTGGGCCAACGCGGACGCCTCCGGGGCCCCCGCCCGCCGCGAGGCGGCCGGTATCGTGGCGGCGTACCTGCAGTTCCACGCCGAGCGGCGCCTGGTGTCCCTGTCCGTCCTGGACCAGAACCTTGGCCTCCCCGCCCCGCGCGTCGAGAGGAGACCATGAGCGACGACCGTGCCCCGCAGCCCCCGCCGCCGCACCCCTCGGGTGCGGTCGCCCCGCGGATCGATCCGCGTTTCGTGCCCCGGCACGTGGCGATCGTGATGGACGGCAACGGCCGGTGGGCCAACCAGCGCGGCCTGCCCCGCACCGAGGGCCATCGGGCCGGCGAGGCGGCGCTGCTGGACGTCGTCGCCGGGGCGGTGGAGCTGGGGATCGGCCACGTGTCCGCGTATGCGTTCTCCACGGAGAACTGGCGGCGCTCGGCGGAGGAGGTGCGTTTCCTCATGGGCTTCTCCCGGGACGTGCTGCGCCGGCAGCGGGACACCCTGCACTCGTGGAACGTGCGGATCCGGTGGAACGGTCGGGCCCCGCGCCTCTGGACCCCCGTGATCCGGGAGCTGCAGGAGGCCGAGGAGCTCACGCGCCACAACACCGGCACCACGCTGCACATGTGCGTGAACTACGGCAGCCGGGCCGAGATCCTGGATGGCGTCCAGGCCATCGCCGAAGAGGTCCGGGCCGGCCGGATGCGGCCGGGGGAGATCAGCGAGGACGTCATCACCCGCTACCTCGACCGCGGCTTCCGCACGGGTCAGGACGTCGACGTCGTCCCGGACGTGGACCTGTTCCTGCGGACCTCGGGGGAGCAGCGCCTGTCCAACTACCTGCTGTGGCAGTCCGCCTACGCGGAGCTGCTGTTCCTGGACGTGCTGTGGCCGGACGTCGACCGGCGGACCCTGTGGGCCGCCGTCGAGACCTACGCCCGACGGGACCGCCGCTACGGCGGCGCCGTGGACACCCCTCAGCCGACGCCGTCGTCCGGCGCGCCGGACTCGGCCGCGGACGCCGACGGCGGCGCGTAGGCCCCCAGCCACGTGAGCGTCGCGGCACCGGCCGCCTCGCGCACCGACGCGGGGGAGGCGAACACGTCGTGCAGCGCGTCGGGGAGCCGGTGGACGGTCACCCGGTCGCCGAGCCGCAGGGAGCGGCGGGCCATGGCGTCGGGGTCCAGGACGATGTCCGAGGTCAGCATCGCCTCGGCGTAGGACGTGCCCCGATGCCCGCGCGCGGAGACGAGCACGAGGATCGGCACGGTGACGTCGAGCCGCCCGGCCACGGCCCGGTGCCCCGAGAGGACCGCGCTCAGCCAGGCGGCCGGCACCTCGAACGCGTGCGGGGGACGCCAGAGCGGGTGCAGGTCCCATTCGCCCTCGGCCTGGTCCGAGAGGGTGCGCCAGTAGTGGTCGATGCGCGGCAGCGTGAGCATGGCGTAGGGCTTCATGGCGGAGACGGGCCCCACGATGGACTTCGCCAGCAGGCGCACCCCCGCGCTGCCCTGCATCTCCAGCCACGGGCTGTTGAGCACGAGCGCGGCGAGGCGGCCGGGATTCCGGTCCGCCCACAGCGCGGCGATCAGCCCGCCGGTGGAGTGTCCCATGAGGATGGGCGGCAACGGGTGGTCCTGGGCGATGGTCTCGAACGCGGCCTCGAGGTCCGCGTCGTAGCGGGCCAGGTCGTCCGTCCAGCCGGGCGTCTGTCCCGTGCGCAGCGAGCGGCCGTAGTGGCGGAGGTCGACGGCGTGGAAGGCGTAGCCGGCGGCCTCGAACGCGTGGGCGAGCGGGGCGTTGTAGAAGTAGTCGCTCCAGCCGTGCACCGAGAGGATGGGCCGCCGGGCCGGGTCACGGGCGGCGTCGGTGCGCGGACGCACCACTGTGACAAGGTTCTGTCCTTGTTCATCGGTGTCGAGGCCGAGCGTGCATCGTTCGAAGCCCGGCAGCCCGTCCGGGACCCAGCCCAGGCCCGGCGGATCGTCGAGGAACGGGCGGGTGTCCTCCTCCGTCGGTCCGCCGGCGGGTGCGCCGTGCGGGGCGGAGGGGTCCGGGGGCGGCGGCTGGAGCGGGTCACGGGCCATCCGACCACTGTAGGAGGACCCCGGGCGGGCGGGAGGCCCGTGCGAGGATGGGGGCATGCAGCTGCCTGATCCCAAGTCCGCCGTCGACGGCATCCTGACCTCCCGCGCGCCTCGCCTGTACCCGCCCTTCTTCCGTGCCGTGTTCGGCGGCATGGACGCGGAGCGGGCGCATCATCGGGGCTTCGACGCGATCCGGCTGGCCGAGCGCACCGGGGCGTCCGCCGCCCTGCGCGCCGCCTTCCGCCCGGACCCGATGCTCGCGCGCACGGTCATGGGCCTGCGGTTCCCGACGCCCTTCGGCCTGGCCGCGGGGTTCGACAAGGACGGCCGGGGGACCGCCGCCCTGGCCGACCTCGGGTTCGGCCACATCGAGGTCGGCACGATCACGGCGCAGCCGCAGCCCGGCAACCCGCAGCCCCGACTGTTCCGTCTCGTGGACGACCGGGCGCTGGTCAACCGCATGGGCTTCAATAACGACGGCGCGGCGGCCGTCGCCCCCCGCCTGGCGCGGACCCGGCAGACGCTGGAGCGCCGCTTCGGCCCGGCCCGGCCGGTCCTGGGCGTGAACATCGGCAAGACCAAGGTGGTCCCGCTCGAGGACGCGGCGGACGACTACCGGGCCTCGACCCGCCTGCTCGCGCCCCACGCCGACTACCTGACGGTCAACGTGTCCTCACCGAACACGCCGGGGCTGCGTCAGCTGCAGGAGATCGACGCGCTGGAGCCGATCCTCACGGCGGTGCGCGAGGAGGCCGACCGTGCGGTCCCGGGCCGTCGCGTGCCGCTGACCGTGAAGATCGCCCCGGACCTGGCGGACGCCGACGTGCGCGCCGTCGGGGCGCTCGCCGAGCGCCTCGGACTCGACGGTGTCATCGCGACCAACACGACCGTCTCCCGGGAGGGTCTGCGCACCCCGCGTGCCGACGTGGACGCCCTGGGCGCGGGCGGCCTGTCCGGCGCCCCGCTCCAGGAGCGTTCGATGCGGGTGCTGCAGGTCCTGCGGGCGGCGCTGCCGACGGGCACCGCCGTCGTCAGCGTGGGCGGGGTGACGGACGCCGACGACGTCCAGGCCCGGCTCGACGCGGGCGCGGACCTCGTCCAGGGCTACACCGCGTTCCTCTACGAGGGGCCGT
This sequence comes from Micrococcus sp. 093350064-1, assembly GCF_053627955.1. Lineage (NCBI taxonomy): Bacteria > Bacillati > Actinomycetota > Actinomycetes > Micrococcales > Micrococcaceae > Micrococcus > Micrococcus sp. 093350064-1. Next base: position 159,905 of record NZ_JBSEYU010000003.1, on the reverse strand, counting down.
TCTGGGCCGGCCGGACCACCGCCGGGCTGGCGCGGTCCCTGCGGGGCTGACGGTCTGCTCGCCGGGGCCGCGACGGCCCGGACCCACCGGGGGTCCGGGCCGTCACGCGGTGTCGTGTCAGGCGGGGTACTCGCCCCGCTTGACCTGGGGCTTGGGCAGACGCATGCGGCGGAACTGCAGGGCCCGCATGATGCCGTAGAAGCCGGTCCCGGGCTCCGGCGTGCCGAAGCGCTCCGTGAGGCCCTTCTTGATGTGCCGGCTGACCAGGAAGCTCTCGATGAGCACGAGGGCCACGAGGGCGTACAGGCTGATCATCAGGATCAGCTGCGCCTCGCGGCCGGGGATGAACATGAGCACGACGTAGGCGAAGACGACGGGCATGAGCCACTCGCCGATGCCGGTGCGCGCGTCCACGTAGTCACGGACCCAGCGCTTCTGCGGCCCCTTGTCGCGTGCCGGGAGGCCGCGCTCGTCCCCGGTCTCCAGCGCGGCGCGCTGGCGCATCCGCTCCTGGGCCATCGCCTGACGCTCGGCCTTGCGGGCCGCCTTGCGATCCTCGGGGACCAGGGTGCGACGGCGCGCGGCCTCCTGGTCGCGGCGCCGTGGAGTCGGGCCCTTCTTGCCCTGCGAGCGGTCGCGCGGCGCGGCCCCGGACACGGCGCCCTCGGCGGGAGCAGCCGAGGAGCCGTGAGTCGAGGGGGCGGGCGCGGTCTCGGGGGTCTTGTCTCGCTTGAACACCCGTCCAGTCTAGTGGTGGGGCGCATCCGGCCCGGCCGGAGGCGCGGCCCTCGGCCCGGCCGCCGTCTACGCTGGCCGTCATGACTGACATCACCTCCCGTGCGCCGCAGGACGCGGCCCTCGTCTCCGCCGTCCGTGAGGCCGTCGAGGCCCGCTTCCCGACGACCCTCCAGACCCTCACCGATCTCGTGGCGATCCCGGGCATCGCCTGGGACTCAGCGGACCGCACCCAGCTCGAGCGGTCCGCCGAGGCCGTCGCGGGCCTGCTGCGCGCGGCGGGCCTGCAGCATGTGGAGATCGTGACCGAGACCCGCGACGACGGCCGGCCCGGCGGGCCGGCGGTGATCGGTGAGAAGCCCGGCGCCTCAGACAAGCCCACTGTCTTGTTGTATGCCCACCATGACGTGCAGCCGATCGGGGACGAGGACCTCTGGGACACCCCGCCGCTCGTGGCCACCGAGCGCGGCGGGCGGCTGTACGGCCGCGGCGCCGCCGACGACAAGGCCGGCATCATGGTCCACCTCGCCGCCCTCGCCGCCCTGCGGGATGTCCTGCCCGATGCCGGCGTCGGCGTCCGCGTGTTCATCGAGGGCGAGGAGGAGGCCGGCTCGCCCACCTTCCGCACCTTCCTGGAGAAGCACCGGGCGCGCCTCGACGCCGACGCGATCGTCGTCGCGGACTCGTCCAACTGGGCCGTGGGGGAGCCCGCGCTGACCACCTCCCTGCGCGGGCTGGTGGACGGCACGGTGACCGTCCGGGTGCTCGACCACGCCGTGCACTCCGGCATGTTCGGCGGGCCGGTCCTGGACGCCGTCGTCCTGCTCTCGCGGCTGATCGCGACGCTCCACGACGCGGACGGGGCGGTCGCCGTGCCCGGCCTCGAGCCGCGGCAGACCGCAGGCCTGGACTACCCGGAGGACGTCTTCCGTGCGGACGCGGGCGTGCTGGACGGGGTGACCCTGGCCGGCCGCGGTCCGGTCGCGGACCGGCTGTGGAACGCTCCCGCGCTGAGCATCATCGGGATCGACGCGCCCTCGGTCGCGGAGTCCTCGAACACGATCCAGCCCGCGGCGCGCGCCAAGTTCTCGCTGCGCCTGGGCCCCGGCATGGACCCCGCGGAGGCCTTCGAGGCCCTGCGCACCCACCTGGAGGCGCAGTCCGCGGCGGTGCTCGGGGCGGAGATCACGGTCACCGCGGGGGAGTTCGGTCAGCCGTTCACGACGGACACCTCGGCCACCGCCGCGGCCGCGATGATGGCGGCCCTGGAGGACGCCTGGGACGTCGAGCCCCGGGCGATCGGCATGGGCGGCTCCATCCCGTTCACCGCGGACCTCGCCCAGGTCTTCCCGGAGGCCACCCTCCTCATCACGGGCGTGGAGGACCCGGACACGCGGGCGCATTCGGCCAACGAGTCGCTGCACATCGACGACTTCCAGCGGGCCGTCGTGGCCGAGGCGCTCTGGCTCGCGCGGCTCTCCGCATGAGCGCCGCCCGTTCCGCCGCCGGTGCGGCGGACCGGGAATGCTCCGTGGGCGGCTAGTGTTGCCCGGGAGACCACACGCGCGTGACGGCCCCGTCCGCGCCCCATGATCTGAGGAGGTCACGATGGCTCTGTCCGCAGAGGAGACCGGCGTCGAGATCGGCGCGACCCAGGACGCCGAGGGCCTGCCCCCGCACGAGGTCGAGCTGACCGACGTGGCGGCCGGCAAGGTGCGCTCGCTGCTCGAGCAGGAGGGCCGCACGGACCTGCGGCTGCGCGTTGCTGTGCAGCCGGGCGGCTGCTCGGGCCTGATCTACCAGCTCTACTTCGACGAGCGCGTCCTCGACGGCGACACCGTCCGTGACTATGACGGGGTCGAGGTGATCGTCGACAAGATGAGCGTGCCCTACCTCATGGGCGCGACCATCGACTTCGAGGACACCATCTCGAAGCAGGGCTTCACGATCGACAACCCCAACGCGGGCGGCTCGTGCGCCTGCGGCGACTCCTTCCACTGATCTGCGGGCGCCCGGAGCGCCACGGACCGCGAACCGGCGGGTCGGCCTCGGCCGGCCCGCCGTCGTCGTGTCCGGGCACCGCGCCCAGGATGCTCGGACCCGACTCCCAGACACGATCGGCACGTGTCACGGTGCGGAGAATCCGCGTGTTTCGGCTTAGACTGGCTCTGAATCATCAGGGCATACCCGTGCTCCCTGCGAGGACGTTGCGAGAAGTCGCCGAATCGCCGGGGGAGCGGGCACGCCCCTCGCACACGAGATGAAGAGGAAGGCCGTCTGTGAGAGCACAGAATGACGCCGGACGTCGGACTCGCCGCCGCTGGACCGCCGGTGCCGTGGGCACCACGGCGCTCCTGGTGCTGACCGGCTGTTCGGCAGAGGTCCAGCGCGGCTGGTACCCCGGCACCCGGGACACCACCAACCACAACGCCCAGCTCACCGACCTGTGGGTGAACTCCTGGATCGCGGCCATGGTCGTCGGCCTGCTCGTCTGGGGCGCCATGATCTGGTGCATGGTGGCCTACCGCCGCCGCAAGAACGACCAGGGCTTCCCGAAGCAGACGGCCTACAACGTGCCGCTCGAGACCATGTTCACGGCCATCCCGATCCTGACGGTCTTCACCCTCTGGGGCTTCACCGACCGCGTCCAGACCGAGGTCGACCGCCCCGTGGACGACTCGCCGCTGACCGTCACCGTGTACGGCAAGCAGTGGTCCTGGGACTTCAACTACTCCTACGAGCAGGAGAACGGCGAGGTCATCGAGGCCCACTACTCCGGCATCCAGGCCCAGCTGGACGGCACCGAGGGCGTGCGTGACACCCTTCCGGTCCTGTACCTGCCGAACGACGTGCCGGTGCACTTCGAGCTGAAGTCCCGCGACGTGGCGCACTCCTTCTGGATCCCGCAGTTCCTCCAGAAGCGCGACATGATCCCCGGCAAGACCAACCACCTCTACCTGACCCCCCAGGAGCTGGGCAGCTACGACGGCAAGTGCGCCGAGCTGTGCGGCGAGTACCACTCCGAGATGCTCTTCAACGTCGAGGTCGTGGACGAGGCCGAGTTCGTGGACCGCCTCGAGGAGATGGAGCCGGGTCAGGTGGGCGAAGAGTACAGCCGCAACCCCAACAACAACCCTGACGGCGCCGGGACGATGGAGCGCGATCTCCAGACCCCCCGCGGTGGAGGTAGCCACTGATGACCACTTACGAGTACGCAACGGATGAGGTGCGCTCACAGGCGCAGCCTCGTGTGGTGCCCCGTTCGCTGGGCAAGATCGTCGTCAGCTGGCTGACGACGACCGACCACAAGGTGCTCGGGTACATGTACCTGATCACGTCCTTCATCTTCTTCTGCATCGGCGGCGTCATGGCCCTCATGATCCGCGCGGAGCTCTTCGAGCCCGGCATGCAGATCCTGCAGACGAAGGAGCAGTACAACCAGCTGTTCACCATGCACGGCACGCTCATGCTGCTCATGTTCGCGACCCCGCTCTTCGTGGGCTTCGCCAACGTGCTGGTGCCGCTGCAGATCGGCGCTCCGGACGTGTCCTTCCCGCGTCTGAACGCCCTGGCGTTCTGGTTCTTCCTGTTCGGCTCGCTCATCGCGACCGCCGGCTTCCTCACCCCGCAGGGTGCGGCCTCGTTCGGCTGGTTCGCCTACGCCCCGCTCTCCAACACCACGTACTCGCCGGGCGTCGGCGGTGACCTCTGGGTGTTCGGTCTGGTCCTCCAGGGCTTCGGCACGATCATGGGCGGCGTCAACTTCATCACCACGATCCTGACGATGCGTGCTCCTGGCATGACGATGTGGCGCATGCCGATCTTCACGTGGAACACGCTCATCACCGGCATCCTGATCATGATGGCGTTCCCGCCGCTGGCCGCCGCGCTCTTCGCGCTGGGCCTGGACCGTCGCTTCGGCGGCCACATCTTCAACCCGGAGAACGGCGGCGCCATCCTGTGGCAGCACCTCTTCTGGTTCTTCGGCCACCCCGAGGTGTACATCATCGCCCTGCCGTTCTTCGGCGTCGTGTCGGAGATCATCCCGGTGTTCTCCCGCAAGCCGATCTTCGGTTACAAGTCCATCGTGTTCGCGACGACGGCGATCGCCGCGCTCTCCGTGACGGTGTGGGCGCACCACATGTACGTGACCGGCGCCGTGCTCCTGCCGTTCTTCTCCGTAATGACCATGCTCATCGCGGTCCCGACCGGCGTGAAGTTCGTGAACTGGATCGGCACCATGTGGCGCGGTTCGATCACCTTCGAGACCCCGATGCTGTGGACGCTCGGCTTCATGGTCACCTTCCTGTTCGGTGGCCTGACCGGCGTCATCCTGGCGTCGCCGCCCCTGGACTTCCAGGTGTCCGACACGTACTTCGTCGTGGCGCACTTCCACTACGTCGTCTTCGGCACCGTGGTGTTCGCGATGTTCGCCGGCTTCTTCTTCTGGTGGCCGAAGTTCACCGGCAAGATGCTGAACGAGCGTCTCGGCAAGATCCAGTTCTGGATGCTGTTCGTGGGCTTCCACGGCACGTTCCTGATCCAGCACTGGCTCGGTGTCATCGGCATGCCCCGTCGCTACGCGGACTACATGGTGGAGGACAGCTTCCAGGCGATGAACGCGTTCTCCTCGGTGTTCTCCTTCGTTCTCGGCGCGTCGCTGATCCCGTTCTTCTGGAACGTCTACATCACCTCGCGCTATGGCAAGAAGGTCACCGTGGACGACCCGTGGGGCTTCGGCGCCTCGCTCGAGTGGACCACTTCGTGCCCGCCGCCGCGGCACAACTTCCACTCCCTGCCGCGCATCCGCTCCGAGCGTCCGGCGCTGGATCTGCACCACCCGGAGCTCTTCCCGCACTCGCCTCAGAACACGTCTGAGGCCTTCGGAGAGAAGGTCGCCCAGTGAAGGTCGCAGCCAACATCTTCTGGATCATCGGCCTGTTCTTCATCGCAGCCGCCACCCTCTACGGGTTCTGGGTCGAGTGGACCGAGTGGGCAGGCATCCCGGCCATCTACGCCGTGGGCGGGATGTCCTGGATGATCGCCTGGTACCTGCGGGCCGCCGAGCACAAATACGGCGTCGGCCCTGCAGATGACGAGGACGGTCAGATCGTCGAGTACGCCGGCACCTACGGCACCTTCGCTCCCTGGAGCTGGTGGCCCCTGGGCCTCGGCCTGGGCTGCGCGATCATCGTGACCGGCCTGGCCGTCGGCTGGTGGGTCTTCATCATCGGCATCGTCGCCGCCGCCTACTTCACCTTCGGGTGGGTCTACGAGTTCTCTCGGGGCAAGTACGCCCACTGACCTCGGGTCGATCACGCAGCGCCACCGGCGCTGACGACGACGGCGGGCCGGTCCTCTTCGGAGGGCCGGCCCGCCGTCGTCGTGCCCCCGGACGCTGAGCCCCGGCGCTTTCGTGCGGGAAACGGGAGCCTTCCCGAACGCTTTCGTCCGGGAAACGGGAGCCTCGCCAGGCCCCTCTGGATGGGAAGCGAGTATCGAGCGGCCCGAATCCGCCGAGGCCGGGGAGAGCTCCCAGGAGGCCGACGACGACGGCACGGGGGTCTGGACGGTGGCGGGGGCGTGGACCGGGCGCAGATCTCGATCACACCGTCCTCCCGGTGTGGATCGGCCGACGACGTCGCATGGGCACGAGCGGGTGGCCGGCCCGCGCGGACGCCGCCTCGGCCTGGAACGGGGGATGATCCTCAGCCCGCGAGCCACAGGGCTCGCGTCCTGGCTCCGACATGATCGTGACCCGGGTCGCGGGGCACGTCCCGCAGCCTCTTCACCGTCACCAGTGGGCGGCCCGGCGCCGAGTCTCGTCCAGCGGTCTCCGTTGGTCAGCTCGTGCAGGCCCTCGCCGGCCTCGACCTCACATGGACCCGGCCGAGGAACGACGCGATCACGCGGCCCTGGTCGGCACGGTGGCGGCCGCGAGGTACTGGCAGAGGAGCCCGACGGAGAGGACGTGCTGGCAGCGCACCCGAGCATCCGAGCGGTCCTGGAGACGGAGGCGGAGTACGTGCTGGGCTCAGGGCCGGCCCGCCAGGGGGCTCGTCCGCGGGCAGACTCCCGGTGGGTGATCGACGGCTGGGAGCGAGAAGGCCGGAGTTCGCTGCCCGGGCACTCCCGAGGCGTCCTCGAGGCCGGGGCGCGGGTGGAGCGGCGGGAGGAAGCCCGCGCAGCGGCAGGAATCCCGCAGACCCCACGGCGAACCGGTACGGGATCTGGTGGTCGATCCCGGTGGCCATCGTCGCAAGCGTCTCGCAGGTGCCTGCGGGGTTGGATCTCATCGGAGACGACTCCGGGGCGGGGACGGCCGCCGTGACCCCGTGGAACGATGTCGGACGTACGTACAAGGTGACCAGCCCGGGTGACCGGGCCCGGCTGTGGCGTAGCGTCCCTCTGGACGTGAGCGCCTCCAGGCGGCACGACTGGCACCGGGTGACCGGGGACCGAGTGGCAGGGGACCGGGAGGGCGGGTCGATGGTTGCACCCGGATCGGAAACGTGGAGCCCAGGAGTGGGATGCGCTCCACCTGACGGCACTCGGCTGCCTCGCCTCCGCCGCGCGCTGCCTGCCCGTCGCCTCGGGCGTCGCGACCGTGCTCGCCGGGTGGAACCCGGGCACGACGCTGTGGCTGACCGACGTCGTCCGACCCGCGCATGCACCCGTGCAGGGGTGGCGCCGGGACCCCGACGACGGCGCGTGGGTCTGGCGTCCAGATGCGCCGGACGACGCTTCCAGGGGAGGAGAACGGCCGGTTCGGCGTGGCCCGGTCGCAGGCTGAGAACCCGCAGCCTCCCGTATCCCGAACGAAAGCACCGCCGGAGGCTCCCGTTTCCCGGACGAAAGTGTCCAGACACAGAGGACGCGAAGGGGCGGGAGTCCGGACAGCGGAAGGCCCCGCACACCGAGCGGTGTGCGGGGCCTTCTGCGTCCGAGAGGATCCGCGGTCAGCCGTCGATCTTCGGGTTGTGCGAGCTCGGGTCGGCGCCCAGCTCGTGGTGGCCGCCGTCCTCGTGGCCGTGCTGGCCGTGGGTGCGGGCCTCCACCAGCTCCTCGCGGGAGACCGGGGCGACGCGATCCTGGTAGAACATGCGGTTCAGGCCGGCACGGGCCTTCTCCAGCATGCCCACCTTGCCGTTGCGGCCGGGGATGGCCGGCACCGGGCGACGATCCTCGAAGGACACCAGGCGGTACAGCTCGTAGTCGGTGAGCTGACGGTGCCGCTCGTGGAAGCCGCCCTCGGGGGACATCTCGATGACACCGGCCTCGTGGCCGTGGAGCACGAGCTCACGGTCCTTGCGCTGCAGGGAGAGGCAGATGCGGCGGGTGACGATGAAGGCGATCACCGGGCCGAGGAAGAACAGCGCGCGCAGCACGTACAGCACGTCGTTCAGGGAGAGGCGGAAGTGGGTGGCGATGAGGTCCGAGGACGCGGCCGCCCACATGACGCAGTACCAGACGACGGCGGCCACGCCGATGCCCGTGCGGGCCGGGGCGTTGCGCGGACGGTCGAGCAGGTGGTGCTCAGTGTTGTCCTTGGTGATCCACCGCTCGATCCAGGGCCAGGTGCACATGCCGACGAGCAGGACGCCGACCGGGATCAGCGGCACGAGCACGCCCATGGGCAGGGACACCGAGGAGCCCCACGGCATCGGGATGTTCCAGAGGAAGGAGTAGTCGCCGATCATGCCCGGCATGAGGCGCAGGGCGCCGTCGAACACGCCGATGTACCAGTCGGGCTGGGTGCCGGCCTGCACCGGGGACGGATCGTACGGGCCGTAGTTCCAGTTGGCGTTGATCGTCACCGTGGAGGCGATGAGCGCGAGCACACCGAACACGATGAAGAAGAAGCCGCCGGCCTTGGCCGCGTACACGGGGCCCACCGGGTAGCCGACCACGTTGTCCTCGGTGCGGCCCGGGCCCGGGTACTGGGTGTGCTTGTGCACGACGACCATGAACAGGTGGATGCCGATCAGCAGCAGGATGGCGGCCGGCACGATCATGATGTGCAGGGCGTACAGGCGGCCGATGACCGAGTGGCCGGGGAACTCGCCGCCGAAGAAGAAGGCGGAGAGGTACGTGCCCACCAGCGGCAGCGACTTCAGGATGCCGTCGATGATGCGCAGGCCGTTGCCGGAGAGCACCTCGTCGGGCAGGGAGTAGCCGGTGAAGCCGGCGGCCCAGCCGGCCATCAGCAGGAAGCAGCCGACCAGCCAGTTCAGCTCACGCGGGCGACGGAACGCGCCGGTGAAGAACACGCGCAGCATGTGGACGGACATGGCCGCCACGAACATCAGCGCCGCCCAGTGGTGCAGCTGGCGCATGAACAGGCCGCCGCGCACGTCGAACGAGATGTCCAGGGTCGAGGCGTAGGCCGCGGACATCTCGATGCCGCGCAGCGGGGCGTAGGCCCCGTCGTAGACGACCTCCGACATGGAGGGGTCGAAGAAGAGGGTGAGGAACGCGCCGGACAGCAGCAGGATGACGAAGCTGTACAGGGCGACCTCGCCGAACATGAACGTCCAGTGGTCCGGGAAGATCTTGCGGCCGAAGAACTTCACGATCGGCGACATGCCCATGCGGGTGTCGACGAAGTTGGCGATGCGGCCGGTCGTGGTCGCCGGCTGGAACTCATTCACGGTGGTGCTCATAGGTGTCAGCCACGCTCCCAGTAGACAGGCCCGACGGGCTCATGGAAATCGCTCTGGGCCACGAGGTAGCCCTCGTCGTCCACGGTGATCGGCAGCTGCGGCAGCGCGTGGCTGGCCGGGCCGAAGATGACCTTGCACTCCTGCGTCAGGTCGAAGGTCGACTGGTGGCAGGGGCAGAGCAGGTGGTGGGTGTGCTGCTCGTACAGGGCGATCGGGCAGCCCACGTGCGTGCAGACCTTGGAGTAGGCGAAGATCCCGTCCACGTTCCAGTCCTCGCGACCCGGGGTGATCTTCACCTTGGCCGGGTCGAGGCGCATGAGCAGGACGACGGCCTTGGCCTTCTGGTTGAGCTTGTCAGGGCCCAGGTCGTTCAGGCCGTCGGGGATGACGTGCACGGCGGAGCCGAGCGTGACGTCCGAGGCCTTGATGGGGGAGCCGGTGGGGTCGCGCACGAGGCGCACGCCCTCGGCCCACATGGTGTGGCGCAGACGCTCAGGGCCGAAGTTGTGAGCCTCCTGGTCCGAGAAATTGTCCGAGTCGTCCAGATCGCGGAACACGGCGATGAACGGCAGGGGGGCCAGCAGGGCGGCGCCGATCAGGGTGTTGCGCAGCAGGGGGCGGCGCTTGATCTGCGACTCGTCCAGGATCTCGGAGATCATCCCGGTGGCGGCCACGCGGTCGTCCTCCGAGCGGATCTCGTGACGGTCCTCCACGGTCTCGTGGTCCGGCATCAGGGTCTTGGCCCAGTGCACCACGCCGATGCCGATGCCGAACATGGCGAGGGCGGTGCCCAGGCCGAGCAGCAGGTTCTGCAGGTAGATCTTGCTGAACGCCTCACCGTTGCCGATCTGCCCCACACCGAAGTAGCCGATGAAGAAGAGCACCGTGCCCACGATGGAGATGAGGAACATGACCGAGACCTGACGCTCGGCGCGCTTCGCGGCCTTCGGATCCTCATCGGCCAGGCGCGGACGGTGCGGAGGCAGGCCCGGGTTGTCGATCGCGTACCGGGGCGCGTCCTCGCCGGCGTGCTCGAGGGAACCCGAGCGGTGCTCGGTCCCTTCAAAGCCTTTCTCGCCCATATGTCCTGTTTCCTTTACTCGAGTGATGAATGTCGATGACGGGTGGTCGGCGCGCCTGCGCCGATGGGATCAGGAGGATCGGCTGGTGAGCCAGACCATGAAGCCGATGATCAGCGCCAGGCCCGCGGTCCAGATGAACAGGCCCTCGGAGACGGGGCCGAGCGAGCCGAGGGTGAGGCCGCCGGGGGAGCCCTGGTTCTCGATGGTCTTGAGGTAGGCGATGATGTCGCGCTTGTCCTCGGGCTTGATGTTCGAGTCGGAGAACACCGGCATGTTCTGCGGGCCGGTCTCCATGGCCTCGTAGATGTGCTTCTCGTCCACGCCCTGCAGAGACGGGGCGTACTTGCCGCGGGTGAGCGCACCGCCGGCCGCAGCCGCGTTGTGGCACATGGCGCAGTTGATGCGGAACAGGTCGCCGCCACGGGTGATGTCCACGTCCTCGTGGTTCACATCCAGGTACTCGTCCTCTGGGATGGCCGGGCCGGCGCCGAGGGAGGCGACGTAGGCGGCGAGCTGAGCGGTCTGCTCCTCGTTGAACTGGTTCGGTTTGGCCGGGGCCTGCGGGCCGTTCATCTGCATCGGCATGCGGCCGGTGCCCACCTGGAAGTCGACGGAGGCGGCGCCGACACCGATCAGGGACGGGCCGGAGGGACCCCCCGCGGCACCCGTGCCGTGGCACGAGGCGCAGTTCGCGTTGAAGAGCTTCTCGCCCTCGGAGATGTCATCAGCCGAGGCGGCCGCGGTGACCTGCGTGGCCGCCTGCGCCTGGTTCACGGTGCTCGCGACGGAGTACAGTCCGCCGGTCACCAGGAGTCCCAGCAGGAGGAGCGCCAGCCCCATCAGGGGATGGCGTCGGTTCTGCGAAAGTGCCTTCACGAGGGTTTCCTATCGTTCTCTTCCGGGGCGGGCCGCTCATGCTGCCGGCCCTGGCCTGAAGTCGGTGCGGTGAGTGGGGGTCGTCTTACTTCAGGAAGTAGACGATGAAGAACAGGGCGATCCAGACGACGTCCACGAAGTGCCAGTAGTAGGACACGACGATCGCCGACGTGGCCTCGTGGTGGCCGAAGCGGCGGGCCATGTAGGCGCGGCCGATGATGAAGAGGAACGCGATCAGGCCACCGGTCACGTGGATGGCGTGGAAGCCGGTGGTGATGTAGAACGCCGAGCCGTACGCGTTCGCCGCGACGGTCACACCCTCGGAGACGAGGACCGCGTACTCGTAGGACTGCACCGCCACGAAGATCGAGCCCATGATGAAGGTCAGGATGAACCACTCGACCATGCCCCACTTCCCGAACTGCAGGAAGCCGCCGGTGCGGCGGGGCTGAAGGCGCTCGGCGGCGAGGACGCCGAACTGGGCGGTGACGGAGGAGAGCACCAGGATCGTCGTGTTCACCGCGGCGAGCGGGACGTTGAGGATCGCGGTGTGCTCGGCCCAGAGCTCCGGAGACGTGGAGCGAAGGGTGAAGTACATGGCGAAGAGCCCACCGAAGAACATGAGCTCGCTGGCAAGCCACACCATGGTCCCGACCTGCACCATGTTCGGCCGGCTCGGGAGCCCCGTGGTGGGCTGATGGAGAGTGGGGTTAGCTGTGGTCACCCAGCCATTATGGCCCCAAACACCGCCCGGGCGGTAAATCGAACCTACCGTGTCGCAGGACAGGTCGTCAGCACCGTCGGGGGGTTTCAGTGTCAGTCGGGGGCTGGCGTCCAGGGGATGTCCAGGTTCACGGCGGGCGGCGCATGACACGACGCGGTGCCGGGTGCGGCCGGGCCGCTAGGCTCAGTGCGTGAGCACCCCCGAGAACACCGCAGCAGTCCTGGGGACCTCCTGGCCGGAGGTCTTCCGCGCCCTCACCGTCGGTGAGGACCTCAGCGACGACGTCGCCGCGTGGGCCATGGGGGAGATGATGGCCGGCGATGCCACCGAGGGGCAGGTGGGCGGATTCCTCCTCGCCCTGGCCGCCAAGGGGGTGACGGTGCCGGAGCTGCGTGGCCTGACCGAGGCGATGGTGCAGGCGGCGAACCCGGTGCACGTGCCGGGGGAGACCCTCGACGTCGTGGGCACGGGCGGCGACCGCCTGGGCACCGTGAACCTGTCCACGATGTCCTCGCTCGTGGCCGCCGGCGCGGGCGCGCGGATCGTCAAGCACGGGAACCGCGGCGCCTCGTCCACGGCCGGCGCGGCCGACGTGATCGAGGCCCTCGGTGTGGACCTGTCCATGCCGGCCCGGAAGGCCGAGGAGTGCGCCGAGGCCGTGGGCATCACGTTCCTCTTCGCCCAGAACTACCACCCGTCCATGAAGTACGTGGCCCCGGTGCGCAAGCAGCTCGGCGTGCCCACCGTGTTCAACTTCCTCGGCCCGCTGAGCAATCCGGCCCAGGTCACCGCCCAGGCCCTGGGCTGCTCGAGCGAGGCCATGGTCCCGCTGCTCGCCCAGGTGCTCGCGGACCGGGGGGTGCGCGGCTTCGTCTTCCGCGGGGCGGACGGCCGGGACAAGATCACGACGTCGGGGCCGTCGACCGTCATGGAGGTCCGGGACGGTGTGCGCACCCACGAGCTCGATCCCCGGGAGCTGGGCATCGACCTGGCCCCCGTCCAGGCTCTGGCCGGGCGGGACGGCGCCTACAACGCGACCCTCGTCCGCGCTCTGCTGGCGGGGGAGAAGGGCCCGATCCGCGACGCCGTCCTCCTCAACGCGGCCGCGGGCCTGACGGCCTGGGACCGCGACGCGGACGCTCCGCTGATGGAGCGACTGGCGGCCAACATGACGCGGGCCGCCGAGTCGATCGACTCCGGCGCCGCGCGTGACGTCCTGGACCGCTGGGTCGCCTTCTCCCGGTCCTGATGGTGCGACCACGGGCCCTCACCGGCGAGGTGGGGCCCGTCGTCGAGAGGATGCTCAGGAGTCGAAGCCGAGCGCCCATCCCTCGCCGAGGTCCTCGGACGAGTAGGTCCGGAAGGCCAGCATGGTCTCGGTGTCCTGGATCCCGTCGACCTTGGAGAGGTGGTCGGCGATCACGTCGGCGAGGTCCTCGTAGCGGCGCACCGTGACCATCGCCACCAGGTCCCACGCGCCGGTCACGGAGTAGACCGACCCGACCCCCTCGAGCGCGGCGAGGGTCTCGGCGGTCTCCGGGATGCTGGATTTGTCGGTCTTGATCAAGACGATGGCGGTGACCACGGGCGGTCCTCATTTCCTCGATGCTGCGGGTCCGGTGTCCGCGATGATCCTAGCCGCGCGCCGACCCCTCACCTCCGGGTGCGGCGCACCAGCCAGGCGGTCACGGCCCGGCGACCCAGGAGCAGGACGCCCAGCACCCCGAGCGCCACGAGCACGAAGGACACGGGTGCGCCACCGAGGCCGAAGGCCACGCGCAGGACCATCCCGACGGCGACGGTCCCCAGCCACACGATCACGCCGTGGGGCCACACGCGGGCCCAGGTCCGGTGTCCGGAGGTCAGCCCGGTCATGAGCAGGAGACCCGCGAGGAACGGCGCCGCCGTGACCAGCAGCCCCAGCGGCCCGCGCTCCGTCGCGTGCTGCCCCTGGCCCAGGGCCACGAAGAGGAGGGTGAGCAGGAGGTCGACGGACAGCGCCGGCAGGGCGCCGCGCGGGTCACGGTGCTCGGCGGGCACGGCACGACGGGCGGAGGGGGAGGACGTCATGCATCCAGTCTGGCCCACCGACTCGTCCGGACGCAGCGTCCGGCCAGGGGCGGCTCGGCGGACGCGCCCTACGACAAGACAGGACAATTGTCAGAGATAGGCTCTCTGTATGGTGTCCGTGCATCTGGTGCCCATCCGACCGACCGCCGCCACGGCCGACGACGCCCGACGTCTGGCAGCGGCGCTGCTCGACGATCCCCGCCCGGACGCGGCTGTGACCTCGGCGGCGTGGCGTGTCGACCAATCCGACCCGGACGGCGAGGCGGCGTCGCACGACGGCGAGCTGGCCGTCGTCCTCGACGACATGACGGCTGCGGTGGGCCTGGCGCTGTGGGCCGTGCGGACCGGGTCCTGGGCGGTGCTGCTGAATCCCGAGGGTGCCTCCGACAAAAACTCATCGTTATCACACCTGACTCCAGCCGAGCGACGACGCGCCCGGCGGGCACCGGGACGGCTGGTGCTGCCGCACGGACGTGGCCCGGGCCGCGCCGCGGAGGCCGGCGGAGAGGCTGATCTGCGCTGTGCGGAGGCCACCCTGCAGCTGGTCGCCACGGTGGAACGGCGCCGGTCCGGTGACCAGCATGCAGCGGGGCGGCTGGTCGAAGCCGGTGCCAGTCAGCGAGAGGCGGCGGCGGAGCTCGGGATCAGTCAGCAGGCCGTCCATTCCCGGTTGCGGCACGGGCTCTGGCACGAGAGCCGGACGGCGGTGTCGGCTGTCCTGCCGTTGCTGGAAAGGCTGTCTGCAGACCCGGGGGAGTGAACCCCGGCACGCGGCGTCTGTACCGCCCGGCGCGGCCACCTTGCCCAGCTTACGACGCAGCGCGTGCCACGCAGGGTGGCGCTCGAAGGGGAGGCGAAGAACGGGCTAGTTGACATAATGTACATTATCGGCGCAACGCAGAACGGCGGACAGGGACGCCCGCGCGGCGGGTCTCGCGCGTAGCCTGGACCCATGACGATCATGACCGACCAGCGCGACCGCCCCCTGCACGCGACGATCGCCGTCGTCCTGGCCATCGCCACGGCGGGCTACCTGGCTCCGTGGGCCATTGCCGCCGTCCGCGGCCGTTCCAACGTGTGGGCGGTGTTCTGGGTGAACCTGCTCACGGGGTGGACCGTCCTCGGCTGGTGCATCGCGCCGTACATGTCACTCACCAGCCATCGCCGGCTGCGGCCCTGGGGTCCGCGCGGCCTCTGACCGCGCGGACCGCCCCTCAGGACAGGCGCGCGACGACGGCCCGCACACCGTCTCCCTCGGCGACCAGGCATCGCGGGCCGTCGACGTCCGCCTCGTCCGTCTCGGACAGCTCGACCGGCACCTCGAGCTCCCCCGTCGCATCGGCGCCGATCACGCGGAGGGTGAGATCCGGGGCGCGCGTCTCGAGGTAGGTCCCGGACTCGTCGTGCATCTCGAGCCGGGCCTGCGGGATCTCGCCGCGCACGGCGGCTGCGAGGATACGGCGCGCGTCCGGGTCGGTGGCGGCGTCCACGACCCAGCGGTGTCCCAGGACGGAGTGCTCCACCTCGGCCACGACGTCTCCCTCGGCGGGTGCGTCGCCTCGGTAGGCGAACGGGGTCTGGTAGAGCCGGTCGCCCACGCGCACGACCATCGACTCGACGCCGATCTCGCCGGCGGGATCGTCGAGCCGGTACGAGCCGACCTTCTCGGCGGTCACGTCCTCGGGCAGTCCGTGCGCCACGAGGCGGCGGCGGATCCATTCGGGCTTGTCCGGGTCCAGGCGTGCGGTGTAGATGAGAGCCATGCCCCGACCGTAGCCCTGACGTCGTCCGCCCGGGAGGGCCCGCCGGCCGGCGGCGCGGCTCAGCCCTGCACGGCTCGCACGGCGTGGTCCATGGCCCGGTAGGCGTCGAGCTCGCGGGCTTCGGCCGCGCCACCGATCAGGCGCACCGCCTCCGGCGCGTAGCCCGCAGCCACCAGGTCCTCGACGAGATCCGTCTCGGACTCCTGCCCGGCGCACACGACGACGTCCGTCACATCCAGGGTCAGCGGCACGCGTGTCTCGGGGTCCTCCGGGGACGGCGCGGTCACGCGCAGGCCGTCGGGGCCGAGGCCCTCGTAGGTCACACCGGAGTGCAGGTGGACCCCGTGCCGCCGCAGCTCGGCGCGGTGTACCCAGCCGGTGGTGGGGCGCAGTCGGACGCCGATCGGTCCGGGGCTGCGCTGGAGCAGGTGGACCTCGCGTCCGGGGTGGGCCGCGGCCGGCTTCGCCAGCTGGCCCGGCGTCTCCGCGGTCAGGGCCACGCCCCAGCGGGCCCGCCAGTGCTCCTGCGTCTCGGGCGTCCCGTCCGGCCGTTCGGTGCCGGCCGCCAGGGCCTCGGCGACATCCACGCCCACGCCGCCGGCGCCGATCACCGCGACGCGCGGACCGACGTCGACGTGGCCCAGGACCACGTCGTCGTACGCATGGACGGCGGGCGCACCCGGCTCCCCCGCCCCGGGCAGATCGACGGGCCGGGGCCGCACGCCGGTGGTGAGGAGCACCTCGTCGTAACCCGGCCGCCCGTCGTCGGTCAGGAGTGTCTGTGCGGATACCTCCTCCCCGGTCACGAGCGTCACCCCGGACGCCGCCGCGCGGGCCGCCAGGTGCTCCAGCGCGGGACCGAACTCCTCCTTGCCGGGGATGCGCCGGGCGAGCCGGAACTGGCCGCCGGGCTCGGCGTGCCGGTCGAACAGGGTGACCTCGTGCCCGAACCGGGCCGCACGCTCCGCCGCCGTGAGGCCCGCCGGCCCGGCACCGACCACGGCGATCCGGCGCCGGCGGCCGAGGGCCACCGGGACGGGCGCGGCGTACTCCGGCTCCGTCTCCCGCCCGGCGCGGGGGTTCATCAGGCACGAGACCTTGGCCCCGGTGAACACGTGGTCGAGGCAGGCCTGGTTGCAGGCGATGCACGGGGTCAGGGTCCGAGCGCGCGGGTCGCTGATCGCGGCCATCCACTCGGGGTCCGCCAGCAGGGGCCGGGCCAGCCCGACGAGCGCGGCGGCCCCGGACGTCAGCGCCTCCTCCGCCTCGGCGGGGGTGGTGAGCCGGTTGGAGGCGATCACGGGGATGTCGACGGCGGCGGTCAGGTCAGCCGAGGCGGCGAGGAACGCGGCGCGCGGCACGGAGGTCAC
The DNA here is from genome assembly GCF_053627955.1 of Micrococcus sp. 093350064-1. Classification (NCBI taxonomy): domain Bacteria; kingdom Bacillati; phylum Actinomycetota; class Actinomycetes; order Micrococcales; family Micrococcaceae; genus Micrococcus; species Micrococcus sp. 093350064-1. Next base: position 142,622 of record NZ_JBSEYU010000003.1, on the reverse strand, counting down.
GATGGTCGGCACACGCGACTCGTGCCACCCGATGCCGGTCATCAGGACGTCCGCTCCGGCGGCCTCGAAGGCCCGGGCGGTGTCCGTGATCTCCGCGCGCGTCTGCCCGTCGGGGACCAGGTCCGCCGCCGAGGTGCGCACCGAGAGCACGCCGCGCTCCCCCAGCGCCTCGCGCACGGCCGCGACCACCGCCACCGGGAACCGGCGTCGGCGCTCGGCGTCACCCCCGTACTCGTCCGCGCGTCGGTTCGTCGCCGGGGCGAGGAACTGGTTGAGGAGGTAGCCCTCCGAGGCCATGATCTCCACGCCGTCGTATCCGGCCTCCAGGGCCAACGTGGCCGCGCGTGCGAACGCGTTCACGGTCCGCTCGATGTCCGCGGCCGTCATCTCCCGGGGCGTGTGCCGCGAGATCGGCGCTCGCACCGCGGAGGCCGAGACCAGGTCGGGGCTGGGGGCGTAGCGTCCCGCGTGCAGCAGCTGGGCGAGGATCCTGCCCCCGGCGGCGTGGACGGCGTCCGTGACGACGCGATGGGCGCGCGCGTCCTCCTCGCTGGCGAGCATCCCCCCGCCCAGCGTCACCGTGCCCTCCGGGACCACACCCAGGCCGCCGGTGACGATGAGCCCGACGCCGCCGCGTGCCCGCTCCGCGTAGAACGCCGCCAGCTGCGGCAGGTCGTCGTGCCGATCCTCCAGTCCCATGTGCATCGAGGCCATGACCACCCGGTTGGGCAGCCGGAGGGGGCCCAGAGTGATCGGCTGGAGCAGGGGCGAGACCGCGACGGGTGAAGATGTCATGCAGCTCACATTACCGGGCGGTAGCCCCCTCCTTCCAGGACCGCCTGGGGACACGCTGTGTCCAACGCCACTGCGTAGGGCAGGATGGGGATCACACGTCGACGCGCGGCAGACCCGTCCGCGCACCCGACACGGAGGGGAGCGCACGCATGGAGTGGATCGAGGCGAACGCGGGCTGGCTGTGGCTGGTGCTGGCCGCCGGCCTGGCCGGCGTCGAGCTGCTGACCCTCGACCTCGTCTTCCTGATGATCGCCGCCGGGGCCGGCGCGGCGGGAGTGGTCGCGCTCGTGGGCGGCCCGCTGGCGCTCCAGCTCGCGGCGTTCGCCGCCGTCGCCCTGCTGATGCTCGCCGCCGTGCGCCCCGTCGCCCTGCGCCACCTGCGCAAGGACACCGGCGCCGGCGCCTCCTACCTGGACACGCTCCCGGGGCGCCGCGTCGCGGCCCAGGGCGCGATCACCGGCGACGCCGGCACGCTCGCCGTCGACGGCGACACCTGGTCCGCCCGCGTCGAGCCCGGGGCGCCCGACGTCGCCCCCGGCGACGAGGTGACCGTCCTGCGCATCGACGGGGCCACCCTGGTGGTCCGCCCGCTCCCCCGCATCGACTGGGAGGCGGACGGCGCCTGAACCGCCCCACGTCCTCGTTCCGACAGCACCGACCCCAGAAGAAGGGACCCCGATGGAAACCCTCATCGTCCTCGTCGTCCTCGCCGTCCTCGCGGCGGTGATCGTGGCCTCCTCGGTCAAGATCATCCCGCAGGCGCGGACGGCCAACATCGAACGCCTCGGCAAGTACAACCGCACGGCCGGCGCCGGGCTGACCCTGATCATCCCGTTCGTGGACCGCATGCTCCCGATGGTGGACATGCGCGAGCAGGTCGTCTCCTTCCCGCCCCAGCCGGTGATCACCGAGGACAACCTCGTCGTCTCCATCGACACGGTCGTCTACTTCCAGGTCACGGACGCCAAGGCCGCGACCTATGAGATCGCCAACTACATCCACGCGGTGGAGCAGCTCACCACCACCACCCTGCGCAACGTCGTGGGCGGCATGAACCTCGAGGAGGCGCTGACCTCTCGCGACTCCATCAACTCCCAGCTGCGCGGCGTGCTGGACGACGCCACCACGCGCTGGGGCCTGCGGGTCTCGCGGGTGGAGCTCAAGGCCATCGACCCGCCCATGTCCATCCAGGACTCGATGGAGAAGCAGATGCGCGCCGAGCGCGACCGCCGCGCCGCCATCCTCACCGCCGAGGGCACGAAGCAGGCCGCCATCCTCACGGCCGAGGGCGAGCGCCAGTCCCAGATCCTCTCCGCCGAGGGCGAGGCTCAGGCACGCGTGCTGCGCGCCAACGCCGAGGCCGAGGCGATCGAGGTGGTCTTCGACGCCATCCACTCCGGCGGCGCCGACTCCGAGGTCCTGGCCTACCAGTACCTGCAGTCCCTGCCCAAGATCGCCGACGGCCAGGCCACCACCATGTTCGTGGTCCCCGCCGAGCTCACCCGCGCCCTGCAGGGCCTCGGTGAGGCGTTCGCCCCCGGCGACGGCGACCGCCCCACCCCGGAGCGCGCACCCCGGCGTCGGGACTCCGGGGACCGCGCGGGCGAGCCGGGCGCCGAGCACGTCGGCGTCACCCCGGAGCGCGCGCGTCGGCCGCGTGGGTCCCGCCCCACCACCGCGGACGCCCTGCGCGCCAGCGGCGTCATGGACGCGATGACCGCCGGCGCGGTGACGGCGGAGGACATGCCGCAGACCTCGCTCGACGAGGCCCTGGCCACGCCGCAGGAGATTGAGCCCGACCCGTCGGCCGGCCGCACCCCCGGCACCCGCCCGGCCGGCGAGGCCGACGGGAATGCTGTGGGACACTGAATGGTTCCATCAGTGAGGACGACCCGCCGCGCCTCGATCGGCCCGCGCCCCCGCGCGGGCCTCGGCGCGGCCTGACGAGGAGGAAACGTGAGCGATCGCAGCCTGCGGGGCATGCGCCTGGGCGCGCAGTCCCTGGAGTCCGAGGCCGGCGTCGAGCCCGCCGCCCGGCAGCGGGTGGAGTACCGCACGGAGGACGGCGAGCAGGTGTTCGTGACCTTCTCCGTGGAGGCGGACGTGCCGGCCACCTGGACCTCGAAGACCGGCAAGGAGGCGTTCCTCGTCAGCGGCGAGAAGCCGGCTGAGACCGAGGGCAAGCCCGTGCGCACCCACTGGGACATGCTGCGCGAGCGCCGCAGCCTCGAGGAGCTGGAGGAGACCTACAAGATCCAGCTCAACAAGCTGCGCGCCAGCCGCGGCGAGGAGGTCGACGCCTGACCCGCCGCTCCCCCATGCACGACGGGGCCGGATCCGCCATGGATCCGGCCCCGTCGTCGTTCGGGGGCTGTGCGCCTCAGAGGCCGAGGCGGGCGCGCAGGCCCTCCCAGCGCGCGGCCAGGCCCCACCGGGTCACGTTGACCACGGCCTCGCCGATGATGCCGCCGCTCATCTTGGACTCGCCGAGCTCACGCTCCACGAACGTGATCGGGACCTCGACGATCCGCTTGCCGAGGCGGGCCGTGCGGAAGGTCATGTCCACCTGGAACCCGTAGCCCTTGGACTCGATCGCGTCCAGGTCGATCGCACGGAGCGTGTCGGCCCGGTAGGCGCGGTAGCCCGCCGTGATGTCCGTCAGGTTGAGGCCGAGCATGATCCGCGGGTACAGGGACCCGGCCCACGAGATCATCTTGCGGGAGGTCGGCCAGTTCACCATCTTGCCGCCCGGCACGCGGCGCGAGCCGATCACCAGGTCCGCGGTGCGGACGGCCTCCAGCAGGCGCGGCAGCTGCTCGGGCTGGTGCGAGCCGTCCGCGTCCATCTCGACCAGGACGTCGTAGCCGCGCTCCAGGCCCCAGCGGAACCCGGCGATGTAGGCGCCGCCCAGGCCGTCCTTGGTGGTGCGGTGCAGCACGTCCACGGAGGGGTCCTCGGCGGCGCGGGCGTCGGCCCAGTCGCCGGTGCCGTCCGGGGAGGCGTCGTCCACCACGAGAACGTCGGACTCCGGGACGGCGTCACGGAGTCGGCCGAGGGTCAGCGGCAGCGACTCGATCTCGTTGTACGTGGGGATGATGGTCAGCACGCGCATGTGCGGTTCTCGCCTTCCGGCCGGGGTCGTGGGGGCGGCCCGCCGGTCGGACGGGCCATCGCATCCGTTCGAGTATAGGAAGCGGAGGTCTCAGGCCGGCGTCGCGGCGTCGTGAGCGTCGCGGGCCACGTCCTCCGCGGCGATCCGGCCGTCCACCCAGGTGGCCCGCCAGCGGGGCAGGGCGGTCTCGGCGTCGAGGGCCGGCAGCAGCGGGGTGCCGGCTCGGGTGTCCGTGCTCCACGCCGCCACCCGGCCGTCCGGCGACTGCACAGCCACCGCGTCCGCGTCCCAGACGCCGAACACGGCCGGGGCCGACACGCTCAGGCGCGGGGCGACGGACAGGCGTGCCGCCGGAGCGTCGGGCAGCGCGCGCAGCGGGGTGCGGGTCGCGGCGGCGAAGGCGGAGCGGGCGGAGATGCGCTCGTCCGGGTCGGGGTGGGACAGCGCCGACCGGACGGCGGCCCACGGGTCCCCGGCCGGGCCGGCGCCCAGGCACACGGTGACGGCGTCGGCCAGCAGGCTCGCCACGGGGGCGTGCAGCACGCCGTCCGCGTCGGGGACGACGGTGGCGCTGACCCCGGCGGCGGCCAGGAAGGCGCGGTCCTCGGCGGTGACCGGGTGGGTGACCACGAGCCGATGGCGCACGCGGCCCAGGGCGGCGGTGCCGAGTTCCTCCGCGACCGAGCGCAGGGCGGTCAGGGCCACGTCCTGGGCGGCGGGCCCGGCGTCCGCACCGCCGTCGGGGACGAGGTAGGCCTGCTCCCCCGCCTGGGTCGAGGCCGTCAGGAGGCCGGTGAGCGTGGCGGGGTCGGTGTCGGTCCCGACGGGCAGCCACACCCCGGCCGCCTCGGCGTCCACGCGGTCCGCGTGCCGGTAGACGACCGTCTGGACGTCCTCGTCGGCGGGCGCGGCGCCCGCGTCCTCGGGCCCGGCCAGGACCGTCACGACGGCGGTGCCGCGGCTCAGCGCGTCCCGCGCGTCCGCGGGCCGGGCCAGCGGCTCGACGAACACGGGCACGACGACGGCGCCGTCGAGGTCCCGCCGTTCGTCACCCGGGTCGGCCACGCGGTCCGCGGAGTCGTCCGCGCCGAGCCAGGCGATCATCCCGTCCCGGACCAGCAGCGCCTGTGCGTACGGGTCCGTCGTCGAGTGGATGATGCCGCGGGTCAACAGGTGTGCGCTCACCCGCCCACCCTAGCCCGTGTCAGTCCTCGTCCGCGCGCGGCGCCGAGGCCGCCGGCAGCGAGGTGGCCACGACGCCGCGGGAGACGAGGTCCGCGGCCCGGCGGCAGGCACGGCTGCGACGGGTGTCCCCGGGGACGTTGGCCAGCTGGCCCAGCACGTCGATGACCTGCCGCGCCCAGCGGACGAAGTCGCCCGCGGCGAGGTCCGCGCCGTCAAGGGTGCGGCGCAGGGTGGCGCCCCGCACCCAGCGGTGCATGGGTGCCACCAGCCCGGGGTCCGTCCGGGGCGTCGGCTCGAGCCGGGCCTGGGCCTCGTCCGTGCGCAGGCGCTCCTCGATGCGCTCGGCGGCCTCCGCGACGCGCGCGAGCCGGGGGGTCGGCATCGGGACCAGTCCGGGCTCGGTCTCCCCCTTGCCCTGGTACACGAGCAGCGCGGCGACGGCGGCCCACTCCTCCGGCGTCAGGCCGTCCATGGCCGGATCCTGCAGCACCAGCGAGGTGAACAGGTCCCGCTCGCCGTAGATCCGGCGCAGGGCCCCGCCGCGCTCCGTGAGCGCCGCACGGGGTGAGGGCGCGTCCTCCTGCACGTAGCCGTAGGCGCGCAGCAGACCGACCACGCGGTCGAACGTGCGGGCGATGGTGTTGGTGCGGCCCGCGATGCGCTCCCTCAGGACGGAGACCTCCCGCCGCATGGCCCACCAGCGGTCGCCCCAGCGGGCGTGCTCCTCGCGGTCCTGGCAGCCGTGGCACGGGTGGCGGCGCAGCGCCCGGCGCAGCTCCTCGACCCGGGGCGCGGCCGGGTCCTCCCGGAGGCGGAAGCCCGCCGTGCTGCGGCCTCCGGCGGGCGGGCGGCCCGTGCGCACGGCCTCGCGCATGAGCGCGGCGACGTCCTTGCGCTGCGCGGGCGTCTTCACCTGCACCACCTGGGGCAGGGCGGCGCCTGCCACCGGCTCGACCGGCCCGGCGACGTCGTCCACCGTGATGCGGCGCAGCTGCGCCTTGTCCGTGACGACGCCGACGCGCGGATTCTGGGGGTTGCCGGCGGGGAACACGACGACGGCCCGGCCGAGTGAGCGGCCGGCATCGAGCTCGACGACGTCCCCGACCGCGAGGTTCGCGAGCGAGTCCTTCACGGCGGCCAGGTGGGCTCGACGGCGTCCCTGCGAGCCGGACTTCTCCGCGGCCGCGAGCTCCTTGCGCAGGGTGAGGTACTCGGCGAAGTCGCCGAGGTGACACTGCATGGCCTCCTCGTACTTCTCGAGGCTGGCCTGCTTCGAACGGAGCTCGCGGGCCAGGCCCACCACGGAGCGGTCCGCCTGGAACTGGGCGAACGAGGACTCGAGGATGCCCCGCGCCTGCTCCGCGCCGACCTGCGCCAGCAGATTAGCGGACATGTTGTAGGTGGGCCGGAACGAGGAGCGCAGCGGGTACGTGCGGCGCGAGGCCAGGCGCGCGACGGCGGCCGGGTCCAGCCCGGGACGCCACATCACCACGGCGTGGCCCTCGACGTCGATGCCGCGGCGGCCCGCCCGGCCCGTCAGCTGGGTGTACTCCCCCGGCGTGATGTCGACGTGGTTCTCGCCGTTGAACTTGACCAGCTTCTCGATCACCACGGAGCGGGCCGGCATGTTGATGCCGAGGGCGAGGGTCTCCGTGGCGAACACGGCCTTGAGCGCGCCGGCGGTGAACAGGTCCTCGACGGCCTCCTTGAACGGGGGCAGCATGCCGGCGTGGTGGGCCGCGAAGCCCCGGGACAGGCCGTCCCGCCACGCCCAGAACCCGAGGATCTCCAGGTCCTCGACGGGCAGCAGGCGCGCCGCCTCCTCGACCCGCTCGGCCACGAGCGCCTTCTCCCGCGCCGTGGTGAGGTCGAGCCCGGCCCGCAGGCACTGCTCCACGGCGGCGTCGCAGCCGGTCCGGGAGAAGATGAAGGTGATGCATGGCAGCAGCCCGTCGCGGTCGAGGACCCGGATCATCTCTGGGCGCGACGTGGACAGCCGCGGTCCGCGCCGCGGGCCGCCGTCGTGACCGCCCGGCCGACCGGAGACCGGCCGCTCCCGGTCCAGTGCGGACGAGCCGGTCCGGCCCCGGCCGCCGTCGCGACCCGTGTGCCGGCCGCCCCTGGCCCGCCCCTTCGTGCCGCCCCCGCGCCCGTCGCGGTGCTGCTGCCGCCCGGGGCGCCCCCAGTCGGCGCGCTGGAACCGGCGCTCGGCCTCCTCCCCCAGGCGCTTGAGCTCGGGGTTGAGCAGGGCCTCCCCGTCCCGGTCCGCGGCGTCCTCGAAGGCGATGTCCTCGGCGAACAGGTCGTAGAGCCGGCCCCCGGCCATGATGTGCTGCCACAGCGGCACCGGCCGGTGTTCCGAGACGATCACGGTGGTGGCGCCCCGGACCGTGTCGAGCCAGGCGCCGAACTCCTCGGCGTTGGACACCGTGGCGGACAGGGAGATCAGCTGCACGTGCTCGGGCAGGTGGATGATGACCTCCTCCCACACCGGTCCCCGGAACCGGTCGGCGAGGTAGTGGACCTCGTCCATGACGACGAAGCCGAGGTCGATGAGGGTGTCCGACTGCGCGTACAGCATGTTGCGCAGCACCTCGGTGGTCATCACGACGACGGGCGCGTCCGGATTGACGGAGGTGTCCCCCGTGAGCAGGCCGACGTTCTCCGCGCCGTGCACGCGGGCGAGGTCCGCGTGCTTCTGGTTGCTGAGGGCCTTGATGGGGGTGGTGTAGAACGCCTTCGTGCCGCGGGCCAGGGCCAGGTGGACGGCGAACTCGCCGACCACCGTCTTGCCGGCACCGGTGGGCGCCGCGACGAGGACGCCGTGGCCGTCCTCGACCTCGGCGCACGCGCGGCGCTGGAAGTCGTCGAGGGGGAAGCCCACGCGTGCGGCGAACCGGCCGAGCTCGGAGCCGGCATGGTGCCGGGCCGCCCGGGCACGGGCGTAGCGCCCCGCCGGGCTCAGCTCGGGTTCGTCGTGCGGGGTCGCGGACGCGGGATGGTGGGCCATGGCCCCACCCTACTGGCGGGTCCGGACACCGTCGTGCTCGTGCGTCCGGGCGGGAGGGCTGCGGCGGGCGCCGCTCAGATCTGATCGAGCGGCTTCGGGCCTGCGGCGAGCTCCGCCTCGACGTCCATCTCACGCTGGCCCTGCCGACGGTCGCGACGCCGGTCGCCCCACAGACACAGGACGATGGCCACGCCGAAGAGGACGACGAGCGGGATCGCCATGTAGAACATGGAGATGGCGTCCGCACCGGGGGCGGCGATCGCGGCGATCAGCATGATCACGAAGACGGTGATGCGCCAGTGGTGGACGATCGTGCGGCCCGGCAGGATGCCGAGCATGTTCAGTCCCACCAGCAGCACCGGCAGGACCATGGCCACGCCGAACGCGAGGTAGAGACGCGTGACGAAGCTGATGTACACCGACGCCGTCGGGAGGTTCGCGCCGCCCTCGGGAGTGAAGCCCACGAAGAACTGGACGGCCTGCGGCATCACGAGCCACCCCAGCGCGATACCGAACACGAACAGGGGCACGGCCGCGGCGATGAAGCCCAGGGCGTACTTCTTCTCGGTCTTCTTCAGTCCCGGCACGATGAATGCCCAGATCTGGTAGAGCCAGACCGGGCTGGACAAGATGAGCCCGATGAACATGCTGACCTTGAGCATGAGGTCGAACGGCGAGGCCACCGTGTCATAGGCGACGGCCGCCGTGTGTCCCTGGCTGGCGATCTCCTTGACCGGGCGGAACAGCTCCGCCATGACCGGCTGGTAGACGAGGAAGCCGATCACCATGCCGACCGCGACGGCGAGCGCCGACTTCAGCAGTCGGTTGCGCAGCTCCGTGAGGTGCTCGCGCAGCGGCATCTCGCCGGTGGGGTTGTCCCGCCGCTTCCGGCGGCGCCGGGTGCGGCGGGCGACCTCGTCGACCTCGGTCATCGGGTGGGGGTCCTTCCGGCTCAGCGCGGGTCGCGCGGGTCGGTCTCGTCACGCTCGACGACGCGGCCCTCGACCGGCTCGTCCGCGGCGGTGGAGCCGGCGCCGGAGCGCTCGTCCGTGGTGCCCTTGCCCTCGGTGCGCATCTGCTTCACCTCGGAGGAGAAGATGCGCATCGACTGGCCGAGGTTGCGGGCCATCGCGGGCAGCTTCGGCGCCGCGAAGAGCAGGATCGCGAGCAGGATGATGATGACGAGCTGCCAGCCCTGGAGTCCAGCCATGATGAAGGGTCCTTTCGATGGGGTTCCGGGGTCCAGGCTACCGCGCCGGCAGGGCCGCGAGGGCATCGCCCAGCGCGTCCGCCACGGACGTCCGGAGGTCGGCGGGGGCCAGCACCTCGACGGCGCCGCCGTGGCGTCCGACCAGCGCGGCCGCCACGGCGGCGTCGGTCAGATGCACCCGGGTGAGCCGGTCGCCGTCGGGCAGGTCGGCCTGGGCGTCCGGGCGGTAGCCGGCGGCCGCGTCGCGGACGGGATGGGCCCAGCGCAGCAGCACCGGCACCCCCGCAGTGTCGTCGGGATGGACCCGCCAGCGCGCGGGCCGAGCCCGGGGCGCGAACGTCTCCCCCGTGGGTGCGGGCGCGCTGATCCGGTCCACCCGGAACACCCGGTGGTCCTCGGCGCGACGGCACCACGCCTGCAGGTAGAGGCGCGCCCCGTCCTGCACGAGGGCCAGCGGCTCCACGTCCCGCTCGGTGAGGGCATCGGCATGCACGGAGCGGTAGGTCAGATGGACGACGGCCCGCTCCGCCACGGCGGCCAGCAGGGTGCGCACCGTCGCGGGGTCCACGGCCACGTCCCAGTGGGCGGCGACGGCGACCGGGGGCTCGCCGGCGGTGTGCGCCTCGGCCTCCCGGAGGGCGGCGTCGTCCGCGTCGTCCGCATCCGGGGCCCCCGCGTCCAGGACCGCGGCGCGGATCCGGCGCTGGGCGGAGCGAGCGGCCTCGCGGTCGGCCTCGTCCAGCACCGGCAGGTCCGCGACCGTCTGCAGGGCGGCGACGAGGCTGTGCGCCTCGGGGCGCGTCAGCCGCACGGGACCGGCCAGGTCGGCGGCGCGCTCCACGTGGACGCGGCCACCGACCTCCGCCACCTCGAACTGGAAGCCGGGGAAGTCCCGCTCGGGCATGCCGCAGTAGCGCAGCGTCTCGAGGTCGGCGTCGAGGCGCTCGTCGGTGATGCCGAGGCGGGCGCGCAGCTCCGCCCGGTCCACCCCACCGGCCCGGTTGGCCAGCCCCACGATGTCCAGCAGGCGGCCCACGAGGTCCTCGCTCGAGTCGCGGGCGCGACGTCGGACGGGCGCGGCGAGCGGGACCTCGAGCAGGGCCGGGTCGGCGGGGCCGGCGTGGGCCTCCGCCGCGGCGGCCAGGCCCGCGCGGACGCGGTCGGTCAGGTCCGGGTGCGCGGCGGAGGGCACGGCCCGGCCCAGCAGGCCGCCGATCTCCGCGGCGAGGCCGTCCTCGCGCGGCCCGGCGGGGGCCTCCCAGAGCTCCCAGTCGGGCCCCGGTGCGGCGCCGTCCTCGACCCGGGGCTCGGCGGGCTCACCGACCGCGCGGACGCCCTGACCCCGGCCGGGCGCGAGCCACACCCGGACCCGCTCGGCGTCGGCCTGCCCGGCCAGGCGCGCCACGAGGCCGGCGTGGTCGTGGTCCTCGGGACGGCCGGGGGCGTCCGTCGCCCGCTCGACGCGGCGCGGCTCCCCCTCCATCCGGGTGAGCCGGAAGCTGCGCTCGGCGCCGCGGTCGAGGTCCCAGCCGGTGAGGTACCAGCGGCCGCGCACGAGGGTGAGGTACCAGGCCCGCACGGTGCGCCGGGTGGCCCGCCCCCGCGCGTCGCGGTAGGGGAAGCGCAGCACGGCCTCGTCGGCCACGGCCTGGGTGAGGGCCTCGAGCCGGGGGTCGGCCCGGGGCATGAGGGTGTGGTACCCGGCCAGCTCGTCATCGCCCGTGAGGTCGGTGGCCGGCTGGAACAGCAGGCCCACGGCGCGGACGACGTCGGCGCGCAGCGGCGAGTCGCCCCACAGGCGCCGCGCCCGCACGAGGGCGCGGCGCTCGTCCACGGTCAGGTCGAGGTCGCGCAGCAGCAGCGCGTCGCGGACGACGCGGTGCCGCACCCCCGCCTCGCCCTCGTCTAAGCCCGCGGGTTCGAGGGTCTCCAGCGGGACCCCCACGGCGCGCAGCACGCGGCGGTCCCGCTGGAAGAGCTTCTCGAAAGCGGTGTCCGTGAGCCCCTCATAGCCGACGACCTGCCGTCGGATCCGGTCACGCTCGAGGCCGTGCGGCGCCGAGAGCAGCAGCCACAGCAGCGAGATGATGCGCTCGGCGGCCTCGTCGCCGGCGCGCCGCGGGGCGGGTGGGGTCACGGGGCCCGGGGTCAGTCGACCGAGACGAGGTCGCAGACGAAGATGAGCGTCTCGTTCGGCCCGATCGCGGAGCCGGCGCCGCGGGCGCCGTAGCCCAGGTGCGGCGGGATCTCGAGGCGGCGGCGGCCGCCGACCTTCATGCCGAGCAGGCCCTGGTCCCAGCCGGCGATGACCTGGCCGACGCCGACGGTCAGGGGCAGCGGGGTGCCGCGGTTCCACGAGGCGTCGAACTCCTCGCCGGTGGACCAGGCCACGCCCACGTAGTGGACCTGCACGCGGGAGCCGGCCTCGACGGCCGGGCCGGAGCCCTCGATCAGGTCCTCCACCACGAGCTCGGTGGGCGGGGTCTCGCCCGGGAAGTCGATCTCGGGCTTGGTGCGGTCGTAGTCGCGCTGTCCGAAGGACACGGTGCTCTCCTCTGGGGTTCTCGTGGACGGGGTCAGTTGGCCGACGGGGTGGCGGACGCCTGGGCGTCCAGGATGTCCACCACGAACAGCAGGGGCTCGTTCTCGCCGATGTCCGGCGGGCTGCCCTGCTCACCGTAGGCCTTCTCGGCCGGGATCGACAGGAGGACGCGCGAGCCCACCTTCTGGCCGGCCAGACCCTCCTTCCAGCCCTCGATGACCCGGTTGAGGGAGAACGTGATCGCCTGGCCCGTCTCCCAGGACGAGTCGAAGACCTCGCCGTCGGACCACGTCACGCCCTCGTACTGCACGGTCACGGTGTCGTCCGCCCCGACCTCGTGGCCCTCGCCCTCGATCAGGGGCTGGACCACCAGCTCCTGGGGCGCCTCGCCGTCGGGCTTCGCGATGCTCGGCCGACCGCTCTGCTCGTCCACGGTGACGTCGGGCAGGCGCTCGTCCCGCTCGGTCACCTCCTCGCCCTCGGCCTGCTTCGGCAGGATGGCGTCGATCTTGTAGACGAACAGCTGGGCGGGCTGCGTCTGGGTGGAGGGGGAGGCGCTCGGCGACGCGCTCTCGGTCTGCGGGACGGAGACGTCGTACTCGGGGCTGTACGCGGCGACGATCGTGCCGGCGCCGCTGCCCACCAGCATCTCGTGGATCTCCGGGTTCATGGACTTGAGCTGGTCGTCCACGGGCACGGCCTCCGGTTCGCCGCTGAAGTTCTCGGCGACCACCTCGCCGCTGGCCGGATCGACGACGGCGATCGACATCTTCAGGACGTCGCCCTCCTGCACCTGCTCCCCCTCGCCGGCGGTCAGCACGCGCGTGGTGGGCTGGTCGGTGTCGATCTCCCCGTCGATCTCGACCGTCGGCGCCCCGCCGTCGCCCTCCGTGAAGGTGACACCCGTCAGGGCGTCCGGCTCCCCCTGGCCCTCGCCGACGGCCGCCCGCTCGGGGGCGGCCGACGTGGAGGCCGACGCGGTGTCGCTGTGGGGCTGGTCCGCGCCGTCGTCGCCGGTGGCGCAGGCGGTGGCCAGCATCAGGCCCGCGGCGCCGAGGGACAGCAGCGGCAGCAGGCGGCGACGGCGGCGGGCCGTCGGGGGCTGGGGGGTCTCGAACGAACTCATGCGGGTCACCCTAACGGCGCGTCCTGGGCGTGCGCTGTCAGGCGATTCGCCCGAACAGCCGGTCGACGGCGGCCGACGACGTGTCGAACGGGTCCTTCGTCACGATCGCGTGCAGCGGATGGTCGGTGAGCTTCAGGGTCGTCCAGTCGACGGCGTAGTCCAGGCCGCGCTCCCGGGCGCGGGCCACGAAGTCCGCGCGCACGCGGGCCCGGGTGGTGGGCGGGGCGGTCTCGACGGCGGACCGGGCGGCGTCCTCGGGCAGCAGGCGGGCGACGGCGCCGCGCCGGAGCAGCAGGCGGAACAGCCCCCGGTCGGGGTCGATGTCGTGGAAGGCCAGGTCCAGCTGGGCGAGGCGGGGCGCGTCCCAGCCCAGGTCGTGGCGCGCCCGGTAGTCCTCCAGCAGGCGCAGCTTGATCGCCCAGTCGATGCGGTCCTCGATGCGGGACCGGTCACCGGTGCGGACGGCGTCGAGCACCTCGCCCCACAGGGTGAGGACCTCCCCCACCCGGTCGTGGTGGGCGCCCTCCGCGGCGACGAAGGTGCGGGCCCGCTCGAGGTAGTGCTCCTGCAGCTCGAGCGCGGAGGCCTCCCCCTCCCGGAGCGCGATGCGGGCCGTGCCGGTGAGGTCGTGGGAGATCTGCCGCACCGCACGGGTGGGGTGGGCGACGACGCGGTCCCCGAGCGGGAAGCCCGCCTCGATCATCCGCAGCAGCAGGTCGGTGGCGCCGAAGCGCAGCAGGTGGGTGTGCTCGGAGAGGTTCGTGTCCCCCACGATCACGTGGAGGCGCCGGTACTCGGAGGCGTCCGCGTGCGGCTCGTCCCGCGTGTTGATGATCGGCCGGGACCGCGTGGTGGAGGAGGACACGCCGTCCTGCACGAAGTCGGCGCGCTGGGAGAACGCGAAGTGGGCCGGGCCCTCGCCCTCGGGCCACGTGCCGGCGGGCACGACGCGGCCCGCGCCCACGAGGATCTGCCGGGAGACGAGGAACGGGACGAGCGCCTCGGTGAGCCGCCGGTACTCGGTGCGCCGGCGCAGCAGGTAGTTCTCGTGGGAGCCGTAGGAACTGCCCGAGGAGTCGGCGTTGTTGCGGTAGAGGTGGATCCGGCCGCCGACCCCGTCCGTGGCCATGCGCTCCTCGGCCTGGACCACGAGGTCGTGCAGCAGCAGGTCCCCCGCCCCGTCCGAGGCGATGAGCTCGTCGAGCGTCGAGCACTCGGCGGTCGCGTACTCGGGGTGGGAGCCGACGTCGAGATAGAGCCGGGAGCCGTTGGCCACGAACACGTTCGAGGACCGCCCCCACTCGACGACGGGCCGGAAGAGGTAGCGGACGACCTCTTCGGGGCTGAGCGCGCGCCCCTCCGGGTTCCAGTGCTGGACGCCGTACTCCGTCTCCAGGCCGAAGATCCGGCGGGCGCGGTCCGCGTCGGTCACTGGCCGCCCTTCTGGACGAAGCCCTTGACGAACTCCTCGGCGTTGGACTCCAGCACCGAGTCGATCTCGTCCAGCAGGCTGTCCAGGCGCTGGTCCTGGGCCGCGGGCTTCACGTGCGCCTGGCCCGCCGCGGCGCCGGTCTCGTCGTCGCCGCCGGACGGGCGTGGGCGGATCTGCTCCTGGGACATGGTGGCCTCCTCGTGCGTCGACGCGGGTCGGTGTGCTCCGTCCGCGTCCACCCATCCTGCCCCACGCGCGGGCCACGTTTCAGCCCCACGCCCCCGGGTTGCCCCGCGCTGGCAGGATGGGGGCATGCGCCTGTGGACCCTTCACCCCCGCCACCTCGACCGTCAGGGCCTGACGGGCGCCTGGCGCGAGGCCCTGCTCGCGCAGGCCGTCCTGGCCGGCCGCACGCGCGGGTATCGGGACCACCCGCAGCTGCTGAGGTTCCGGGAGCACCCGGACCCGTCCGGCGCGATCGGTGCGTTCCTCTCCGGCCTCGAGGCCGAGGCCACGGCGCGCGGCTATCGCTTCGACCACTCCCGGATCGACCGGCCGTGCCCCGCCCCCGACGGCGCGGTGCGCATCCCGCCCGCCGGTCTCGCACCGATCCCGGCCACCACGGGCCAGCGCGACCTGGAGTGGCGTCACCTGTGCGCCAAGCTGGCCGCGCGCAGCCCCGCCTGGCTCGAACGGTGGTCGGACACGCCCGTCCCCGACGTGCACCCGCTGTTCACGATCGTCCCGGGGCCGGTCGCCTCCTGGGAGCGCGCCTGAGGGCGGGCCACGGTCGGGCCCGGTCTGGCACCGTGGGGGCATGATCCGCGACGAGAGCATCGAGAGCTATCTGGGGCGCCTCGCCTCCGGCGAGCCCACCCCCGGCGGCGGCGCGACGGGCGCGCTCGCGGTCGCCGAGGGCGCCGGACTGCTGGCCATGGCGGCCCGGTTCAGCGCGGCCGAGGAGGACGCCCGGGCATCGGAGGGCCTGATCGCGGCGTGCCTCGGCCTCGCCGACGGCGACGAGCGGGGCTTCGGCGCCGTGGCCGAGGCGTTCGGGCTGCCCCGCGACACCCTGGAGGACCGGGCCCGGCGCTCGGCCGCGATCCAGGCCGCCCTGGCCGAGGCCGTCCAGCCGCCCCGCGGGATCGTCGACGTCGCCGAGCGTGCGCTGGACCTGGCCGAGCGTGTGCTGGACGCGGCGAACCCGAACGTGCTCTCCGACGTCGGTGCGGCGCTCGGCTGCGTCCGGGGCGGCCTCACCGCCGCCGCGGTGACCCTCGAGACCAACCTGGGCCCCCTCCGCGACGAGGGCCTGGAGGGCATCGTGCGCACCGACGTCGACCGGGCGGACCGTCTCGTCGCGCGGGCGGACGCCCTGCTGGGCCGCGTGCGCGCGGCCGTCACGGGCTGAGCGCCCGCCCTCGCCTCAGGCCCGCGCGCCGAACAGCGGCGGCAGCGTGGCCACGAGCGCCTCGTCGTCGGGCCGGGGCGCGGCGGCGTCCTCCCACCAGCCGGGCAGGTCCACGGCGGCGCCGACCAGCGGCTCGGCCAGGTGCAGCCGGTGCACCCGCTCCCCCGCCCCGCGCAGCAGCAGCGTCTCCCACGCGGCGCCGGCCACGCGGTCACCGTGGCGGCCCACGAGGTTGCCGCGGGTCCACGCGCGGGTGGCCCGCGGCGGCGTGGCGACGGCGGCACGGATCTCCGCCTCGTCGGCGAGCGTCCGGAGGGCGCCGGCGGCCACGAGGCGGCGGTGCAGGGAGCGGGCCGGGCGCAGGTCGGCGTACTGCAGGTCCACCATCGCGAGGCGGGGGTCGGTCCAGTCCGCGCCCGTGCGGGCCCGCAGGCCCTCGAGGACGCGCAGCTTGGCCGCCCAGTCGGCACGGTCGCTCAGGGACAGCGGATCCGCGGTGGCGTCGTCGAGGTCGATGGCCCAGGCCTCCAGCACCTCGCGCGTCTGCGGATCCGTCACCCCGAAGGCGGCGCAGTGGGCGCGGGCCGCGTCCAGGTAGGACCGCAGGATCTGCAGCCCGGTCCAGTGCCGGCGCACGGGGCCGTCCGCGGTGCGTTCGAGCAGCGGCACCGTGGCCCGCAGGCCCGGGTCGTGGCTGATCGTCTGCAACGCGGCCACCGGGTCGTCCAGGGTGAGCCGGGGCGCGGTCCCGGCCTCGGCCATCGCGAGGACGAGCGCGGTCATGCCCATCCGCAGCCACGTGGCGTGCTGGCTCAGCGTCGCGTCGCCGATGATCACGTGGAGCCGGCGGTAGGCCTCGGGACGGGCGTGCGGCTCATCCCGCGTGTTGACGATCGGCCGGTGGATCGTGGTCTCCAGCCCCACGGGCTCCTCGAAGTAGTCGGCCCGCTGGGACAGCTGGAAGCCCGGCCGCTCCCCCGCCGGGCCGAGTCCCACGCGGCCCGCGCCCACGAGCACCTGCCGTGCCGCGAAGAACGGCAGCAGGACGGCGGTGAGCTCCTCGAAGTCGAGGGACCGGGCCACGAGGTAGTTCTCGTGCGCGCCGTAGGACTGGCCCTTGCCGTCCACGTTGTTCTTGTAGACCAGCACCTCCGGGGCGCCGTCGGCCTGGCCGATGTGCTCGGCCGCCGCCTGGGCGACCAGGTCCCCGGCGGCGTCCCAGACCATGGCATCCCGCGGGGTGGTCGTCTCCGGCGACGAGTACTCCGGGTGGGCGTGGTCCACGTACCAGCGCGCGCCGTTGGCCAGCACGGTGGACAGCAGCAGGTGCACGGGCTCCCCGTCCGGGCCCACGAGCGCCTCGTCGGTCAGCTGCGAGGGATGCGCCGCCGAACGAGGCAGCCGCCAGCCGCGCGCGTCCACGAGCGGCGACTCCCCCGTGTAGTCCCACTCCGTGCCGGCCACCGTCGAGCCGGACCGGGTGACCAGGTCCGCGTACGCGTTCACGAGCTCGACCGAGAGCACGCTGTGGTGCGCCCCCGGGTTGGCCGGCGCGTGGATGCCGAACTCGGTCTCCGTGCCCATCACCCGGTGCACGCCCCAGCCGGCGGCGTCCCGCCCGTTCGGGGGCACGGCCGCGCCGTGGAACAGCCGGCGCTGGCCCTCGAAGGCGGGGGTCGGGCCGACGTCGACGGCGACGGCCCGGGTGAAGCCGTCCGCGGCCCCGCGGCCGAACGCGCTCATGCCCCGACCCCCCGGACCATGCGCAGCGAGCGCAGCCGAGGACCGCGCCAGCCGGAGGTGCGCGCCCACTCGGCGGGCGCGACCGTGGCCAGCAGGTCCGTCTGGTCCTCCAGCACCGCGGCCACGGCCTCGCGCAGGTGGCCCTCGCGGACGCCGAGCGCGGCCGGGGCCTGGCCGGCGGCCAGGTAGTCGCGCACCGCGTGCCGCTTGGCGCGGTCCACGACGTCGGCCACCACGGCGCCCGAGACGAGGTCGGCCAGGTGCAGGGCGTGGGTCGTGCCGGACACGTCCGTCAGCTCCGCCAGCGCGGTGTCCGCGCCGCGGTCGTAGAGGGCGGCGACCGTCCGGGCGATGAGCGTCGCGCGGGCCGCGTCCGCGGAGCCGGCCGCGACGACGTCGTCGGCGTGCAGGGGCACGTCTACGGTGAGGTGCTTGGCCATGATCTCCGCGGCGCCGTCGGCGTCGGGACGGTCCACGCGGATCTTCACGTCCAGTCGGCCGGGGCGGAGCACGGCCGGGTCGATCATGTCCTCGCGGTTGGAGGCGCCGATGACGATCACGTTCTCGAGGGCCTCGACGCCGTCGATCTCGGTGAGCAGCTGCGGGACGATCGTGGTCTCCACGTCCGAGGAGACGCCGGAGCCGCGCGTGCGGAACAGCGACTCCATCTCGTCGAAGAAGATGACCACGGGGAAGCCGGCGTCGGCCTTCTCGCGGGCCCGGTCGAAGATGACGCGGATCTGCCGCTCGGTCTCGCCCACGTACTTGTTCAGCAGCTCGGGTCCCTTGACGTTGAGGAAGAACGAGCGCTCGCCGTCCGCGCTGCGGGCCGAGAGGGCGTTGGCCACGGCCTTGGCGAGCATGGTCTTGCCGGTGCCGGGCGGGCCGTACAGCATGATCCCCTTGGGGGCGCGCAGGCCGTGCTCGCGGTAGACCTCGGGGTGCAGGAACGGGATCTCGACGGCCTCGCGGATCCGGTCGATCTGCGGGCCGAGGCCGCCGATGTCCTCGAACGTGACGTCCGGGACCTCTTCCAGCAGCACCTCGTCCACCTCGGACAGCTCGACCCGCCGCAGCGCCCATTCGACGCGGGCGTCCACGGTGACGGCGTCCCCGTGGCGCAGGTCGACGCCCTCCAGCGCGGGCGCGCGCCGCACCACGCGCTCCTCGTCCGCCGTGCCGGCCAGGACGAGGCCGCCGTCGGGCAGCGCCTCCTTGACGCGCAGCAGCTGACCCGACCCCGTGCCCGGGGCGACGCCGACGATCGAGCTGGACTCGTCCAGCAGCACCTGGGCGCCGGGGGTGAGGCGGGCGGCGTCGAGCAGCGGGGAGACCGTCACGCGCAGCCGCCGGCCGTTCTGCACGACGTCCGCTCCCCCGCGCACCACGGCGCCGGTCTCCACGCCCTCCTCGGGCTCGCGCGGGGCGTGGACGGCCTCGAGGGTGGCGAAGGTGAACGGCGGATGCGTGACGGCGTCCAGGTTCTCCTTGAGCGTCGTGATCTCGGCGCGCGTGGCCTCGAGCAGCTCGACCATGCGCCGGTTGTTGCGGGCGGCCGTCTGCGTCTGGGCCTCGGCCGCCCGACGGCGTTCGCTCAGGCCGGCGGCGTGCCGCTGGGCGGACTGCAGCTGGTGCCGCAGCCGTTCGGCCTCGGCCTGGGATTGCCGCAGCAGCTCCCGCGCCTCGGCGAGGCGCTGCTCGGCGTGCTCCGTGCCTGATTGCGCGTGGTGGTCCACCGGTGCTCCGTCCACTCAGTCCTGCTCCCCGGTCGGGGTCCTCCCACCGTACGCGTCCACGCCCTGCTCGGCGGCGCGTGACCGCGCGGCCATGAGGCGGGCCTCCTTCGCCGCCTTGCGCGCCTTCTTGTCTGTGATCGGCCGTTCGCCGAGGGCCTCGGGCGTCCACCGGGCCTCGTCGGCCGGCTGCCAGGCCTCGACGTCCTCGGCTCTGAACTCGGAGACCTTGGAGCGCTTCTTCAGGCGCAGCGCCTCCTCGCCCGAGGCCAGGCGGCGGGCCGTGAGGAGGAAGCCGGTGTGCGCGACCATGCGGTGGTCGGGGCGCACGGCGAGCCCGTCCAGGTGCCAGCCGCGCACGAGGGTCTCGTTGGCCTCGACCTGCGTGAAGCGGCCCGAGTCCCGGATGGCCTCGGCCACGCGGGAGAGCTGGGTGGCGGTGGCCACGTAGTTCAGCCACACACCGCCGGGGGCCAGGACCTCGGCGACGGCGTCGAGGCATTCCCAGGGGGCCAGCATGTCCAGGACCACCCGGTCCACGGAGCCCGGCTCGTGGACCTTGGGCATCTCCTCCTGCGCGTCGCCGAGGTGCACCGACCAGGCGGGGTGCTCGGCGCCGAAGAAGGCCTCCACATTGGCCCGGGCGACGTCCGCGAACTCCGGGCGGCGCTCGTAGGAGTGCAGGCGACCGTGGTCGCCCACGGCGCGCAGCAGGGACATGGACAGGGCGCCGGAGCCCACGCCGGCCTCGACCACGACGGCGCCCGGGAAGATGTCCGCCTGCTGCACGATCTGCGCCGCGTCCTTCGGGTAGACCACCGTGGCGCTGCGGGGCATGGACAGGACGAAGTCGTTCAGCAGGGGGCGCAGCACCTGGTACGGCTGGCCGGCCGAGTTCTCGACCACGACGCCCTCGAAGCCGCCGATCAGGTCGTCGTGCCGCAGCACGCCCTGGTAGCTGTGGAACTCCCCGCCGGGCAGCAGGGTGATCGTGTTGAGGCGGCCCTTCGCGTCCTTGATCTGCACGCGCTGGCCGGCCCGCAGGGGGCCGCGGCGCGCGCTCACGCCGGTGGGTTCGGTCATGGGGGGCTCCTTCGGTTCAGGGACGCCGCGTCGCGTCGACGGCGGCGAGGATCGTCTCGCGGGGCACCACGGAGCGCACGAGGCCGTGCGCGTCGGTCAGCACCCACACGGGGGTCTGGGGGTCGGCCAGGCGGGCGGCCAGGCCGGGACCGGCGGCGGGGACGTCGTCGCGGACGAGCACGGCCTCCGGGGCCAGCGCGACGGCGACCGCGGCCAGGGCGATGGTCGTGCGGCGCGCCGGGGTCAGGCCCGCCGCGGCCGTGAGGTCCAGCACGCCGCGGGGCCGACCGGCCCCGTCCACGGCCACGACGGCGCGGCGGCCGCCGTCCGCCTGGGCCAGGGCCTCGGCGACGCTGAGGTGCTCGGGCAGGGCGATGGCGGGCGCCTCGACCTGCTCGAGCCGCAGGGTCTCCAGCCGGCGGCTCCAGCGCCCGTGGCGCACGGCGTCGTCCGCGCCCCGCCACAGCGTGAGGGCGACCCAGGCCGCCAGGACGACGACGAACAGGTCCGGCGCGCGGCCTGCGAGGGTCGGGGGGCCGAGCACCGCCGCGAGGACGCCCACCGCGACGACGCGCCCGGCCCAGCCGGCCGCCTCGACGCCACGGGCCCGGGAGCCGGTGGCGGCCCAGACGGCGGACTCGACCATGCGGCCGCCGTCGAGCGGGGTGCCCGGCAGCGCGTTGAACGCGGCCAGGAGGAGGTTGGCCCACACCGTGACCTCGAGCAGCAGGGCGGGGACGGACGGGCCGGCCACGGCGCGGGCCGCCAGGTGGGCGAGGCCCGCGAGCACGAGGTTCGCGGCGGGGCCGGCCATCGCGGTGAGCACCGTGTCCAGCGGTCGGGCGGACGGGCTGCGGAACTGGGTGTGCCCGCCCCACAGGGTGAGCGCGATCTCCTCGGTGCGCTGGCCGAAGGCGCGGCCGGTGAGGGCGTGGGCGGCCTCGTGGACCAGGACGGAGAGCGCCAGGAGCACGGCGTACCCCAGGGCCACCCCGTAGGCGCCGCCGCCGATCGAGGGCAGCGCGCGCTGGATCTGCGGGCCGAACGCGAGGGTGATGGCCGCTGCGATCAGGAGCCAGGACCAGGACAGGCGCACCGGCGCGCCGGCGATCGTGCCCAGCCGGACGGAGGCGGGCCCGCTCATCCGGCCCCGTCCGCCCCGGGCCCGCGCGCGGCGGCGATCCGACGGACCGCGGCGAGGTCGGCCGGCGTGCGGCCGGCAAGCGTCGTCCACTCGACGGTCGCGAGCCCCGCCGGCAGCGGCAGCACGCTGGGCACGCCGACCGTCGGCAGGCCCGCGGCCACGGCCGCGCCGACGCCCACCGGGGAGTCCTCGACCGCCACACAGTCGGCGGCCGTCAGCCCCGGTGTCCGCTCGGCCAGCAGCTGCAGGCCCAGCCGGTACGCCTCCGGGTCGGGCTTGCCCCGGGAGACCATGTCCCCCGAGACGACGACGTCCAGCGTGCCCGCCGGCGCCCGCTCGGCCAGTGCGCGGGCCAGTGGGGCATGGGACATCGTCACGAGGGCGCCCGGCACGCCGGCCTCGGCGAGCGCGACGAGCAGCTCCCGGGCACCCGGCCGCCATGGCACCCCACGGACGACCCCCTGGACGACCTCGTCCATCGTCAGGTCGATGATCCGCTGCACGGGCAGGTCCAGCCCGGCCTCCTGCAGGCGGCGCGCTCCCTCGTCGAGGGGGCGTCCCACGAGGGAGGCGGCCAGGTCATCCGACCAGGTGCCGCCGTGCTCGACCACCAGGCGGCGCTGGACGGCGTTCCACAGGGGCTCCGTGTCCACGAGGGTGCCGTCCATGTCCCACAGGACGGCGCGTGGCAGGCGGCGGGCACGGTCGTCCGGGGCGGGCGCGGGGTGGCGGGGCATGGAGTGCATCCTATCGAGCGCCGCCGCCGGGGTGTGCGGGGCGGGTCGCGGGCCGTGGCCCCGTCGTCGGGCCGTGTCTAGGCTGGCCGCCATGACCGACGCTACCTCCGAGGACCAGCCGGACGACGTCCTGGGCCCGCTGCGGACCCACCTGACGGCGACCGTGGACGAGCTCGAGGCCGGGCGGCGGGCCCCCACGGTCCTGTTGCTGGCCTTCGAGGGGTGGAACGACGCCGGGGAGGCCGCGACCGGGGCCCTGGGCGCGCTGCGGGAGCAGTGGGACGCGGCGGACGCGGGACGGGTGTGCGACGGCGAGTTCTACGACTACCAGGTCACTCGACCCCTGGTCCGGCGCGACGCCGACGGGCTGGGGACGCTGGACTGGCCGGCGGTCACCCTGCACGAGGCGCTCCTGGACCGTGAGGGTCGGCCCGTCGCGGGCGAGGCTGCCCCGCCGGACGGGGTGCGTGTGCTCCTCGCCGTCGGCGTGGAGCCGAACGTGCGGTGGCGCGCGTTCCTCGAGGAGCTGTTCACGGCGGCCGACGCGCGTGACGTGGACGCCGTCGTGACGCTGGGCGCGCTGCTGGCGGACGTGCCCCACACCCGGCCCCTGCGCGCCCGCCCGACCTCGCCGCTCGTGGACGTCCGGGTGGCCGTCGGTGCGGACCGTCCGGTCTACGAGGGGCCCACCGGGATCATCGGCGTCATCGCGGACGAGGCCGCGCGCCGCGGCCTGCCGAGCCTCTCGCTGTGGGGGACGGTGCCCCACTACGTGGCGCAGGCGCCCTCCCCCAAGACGCTGCTCGGGCTGGTCGAGGCGGTCGAGGACCTGCTGCACGTGAGCGTGTCCACGCGCGGGCTCGAGGACGATGCGAGGGCCTGGCAGCGCGGCGTGGACGAGCTGGCCGCCGAGGACCCCGACGTCGCCGCCTACGTCCGGCAGCTCGAGGAGGCCCAGGACACCCAGCAGCTGCCGGAGGCCTCGGGCGAGTCGATCGCGCGGGAGTTCGAGCGCTACCTGCGCGGGCGCGGCGGACGCTGACGCCCGGCCGCGCCCGGCGGGGTCAGCGCAGGCGCAGACCCAGCAGTGCCGCCACGACGTCGACCACCGGCACCGGGTCGGCGGCGGCCTCGACCAGGCCCGGCAGGGTGCCGGCCGCCCATGCGTCGAGGGCCTCCAGCGCGCGGGGGGCGTCCAGGTCGTCCGAGAGCGCCGCGTGCACGGCGTCCAGCACGGCGACGCCGGCGGCGGCATGCGGTCCGTCCAGGGCGGCGCGCCAGCGGGCCACCCGCGCCTGGGCGTCGGCCAGCACCTGCTCGGACCACTCCCAGTCCGACCGGTAGTGGTGCGCGAGGATCGCCGCGCGGACGGCCACCGGCTCGACGCCCCGCGCCCGCAGGCGGGAGACGAGTTCGAGGTTGCCGAGGGACTTGGACATCTTCTCGCCGTCCAGGGCCACCATGCCGGTGTGCGCGTAGGTGTGCGCGAGCGGCAGGCCGTCGACGGCGGTGGCGTGCGCGGCGGAGAACTCGTGGTGCGGGAACCGCAGGTCGGAGCCGCCGCCCTGCACCGTGAACGGCGCCGGCAGGTGGGCCCGGGAGATCACGGAGCACTCGATGTGCCAGCCGGGCCGACCGGAGCCGAGCGACCGACCGTCCCAGGCAGGCTCCCCCTCGCGGTGCACGCGCCACAGCAGCGGGTCCAGCGGGTCGCGCTTGCCGGGGCGGTCGGGATCGCCTCCCCGCTCCGGGAACACCGCGGCCATCTCGTCCAGGCCCATCGCGGAGACCTGCCCGAGGCGCCAGTCGGTCGCGGACTGGGCCGCGCGGGCGTCGAAGTAGACGTCCCCGTCGGGCTCGCCGTCGCCGCCCGGCACGCGGTAGGCCCGGCCTGCCGCCAGCATCGTCTCGACGGCGTCGACCACCAGGCCCACCGCCTCGGTCGCGCCGACGTAGTGGCCCGGGGCGAGCACCTCGAGGGCGGCCATGTCCGCACGGAACAGGTCGGTCTGCTCCTCGGCGAGCGCGCGCCAGTCGACGCCGGTCGCCTCGGCCCGCTCGAGCAGGGGGTCGTCCACGTCGGTCACGTTCTGGACGTAGGCGACCTCGAGACCGGCCGCGCGCCAGTAGCGGTGCAGCAGGTCGAAGGCCACATAGGTGCTCGCGTGGCCGAGATGCGTCGCGTCGTACGGGGTGATCCCGCAGACGTACAGCGAGGCGCGCTGGGCATCGTTGCCCGGATGCCGGGTCCGTCCCGTGGCGGTGTCGTGCAGCCGCAGCCGGTCGGGGCGGCTCGGCACGGCGGGCGGGGCGGGGGTGCTCCAGGACTTCACGGGACTCCTCAGATCGGGGTGGTTCGGCGGTGCCGGGCCCTCATGCCCGGCGGCGGGAGCGGGCTCAGGCGCTGATGACGCCCGCGCCCAGCAGGGCGAACAGGACGCCGCCCAGGAGGATGCGGTACCAGACGAACGGCAGGTACGAGTTGGTGCTGATGAAGCGCATGAGCCAGGCGATGACCGCGTAGGCCACCACGAAGGCGATCGCGGTCGCGACCAGCGTCTCCCCCATGCCGTACGGGCCCTGCGTGCCGGGATCGGTGAGCGAGGTGTACAGCTTGTACAGGCCGGAGGCGAACACGGCGGGCACCGCCAGCAGGAACGCGTAGCGGGTGGCGGCGGGCCGGGTGTAGCCCATGGCCAGGCCGGCCGCGATGGTGCCGCCGGAGCGCGAGACGCCCGGGATCAGCGCGAGGGCCTGGGCCAGGCCGTAGAGGACGCCGTCCCGCACGGTGAGCTTCTCGAGCGGCTTGGTCTGACGGCCGAGCCGGTCCGCCAGGGCGAGCAGGACGCCGAACACGATGAGCATGGTCGCCGTGATCCACAGCGACCGGAACTCCGTGTCGATCCAGTCCTGCAGCAGCAGACCCAGGACCGCGATCGGGATCGAGCCCACGATGATCAGCCAGCCCATGCGCGCATCGGGGTCCGAGTGCGGGATCCGCCCCGTGACCGCGGCGCACCACCGGCCGATGATGCGGGTGATGTCGCGCCAGAAGTAGATGAGGACCGCCAGCTCCGTGCCGAGCTGCGTGATGGCCGTGAAGGCCGCCCCCGGGTCGGTCGCGGAGGGCAGGAACTCGCCCACGATGCGGATGTGGGCGGAGGAGGAGATGGGCAGGAACTCCGTGAGGCCCTGCACCAGGCCCAGGATGATGGCTTCGATCCACGTCACGGAGGGTCACTGTACGCCACGGCCCCGGGTGGGAACCCGGGGCCGTGCGGTCCGTCACGAGCAGGACGGTCAGTCGTCGTCGTCCTCGTCGTCGAAGAGGTCGAGCGGGGTGACCTCCTCGGTGTCCGCGTACAGGGCGTCCTCGTAGGCCTCGAAGGCGTCGGCCACGGCGAAGAAGGCGGCTTCGACGGCGGGGTCGTCCTCGCCCCGCTTGTTCTGCGCGGCCACGAGGTGTTCGTTCAGGGCGGTGGTGAGGGCCTCGAGGGCCATGCGGGCGTCAGAGCTCATGGGTGAACGGTAACCCGGTGGCCGGTGACGCGGCCAGGGGTGGGCCGTGCGGGACCGGCCGCCGGACCCGACGTCGTCTGCCAGGATGGGCGGGTGCGTGAACAGCTGATGTCCTCGACCCTTGACGCGATCTCCCGCGGACAGAAGTGGGAGTACCTGGTGATGACGGTCGCCGCCCACGAGTCCCTCGCCGACGCCCGGCGGCGCCTCGTGGAGCACGCGGAGTACGGCCAATGGGAGCTGCAGCGCTCCGTGCACTACCGTGACGGGGCGCGCCGCTACTGGATGCGCCGCCGGGTGATGCGCGTGGCCTCGACCCTGCAGACGGTCTGAGGCGCGGGCGCGACGACGGCGCCCCGGCCGTCGTCGCGCCCGCGGCCCGGATCAGCGCGGCTCCAGCATCCGCTCGAGCACCCGGCAGCCGAACTCGAGCGCGTCCACGGGCACCCGCTCGTCGATGCCGTGGAACAGGGACGTGAAGGCCAGGTCGGCGGGCAGGCGCATGGGCGCGAAGCCGTAGCCGGTGATGCCCAGCCGGGAGAGGGACTTGTTGTCCGTGCCCCCGCCGAGCATGAACGGCAGCACCTGGGCCTCGGGGTCCTCCGCCTGCAGCGAGGCGATCATCAGCTCCACCAGGTCCCCGGAGAAGGGGGTCTCCAGGGCGACGTCCCGGTGCTCGGGTGCGATGGTCACGTCGGGACCGGCGAGCTCGGCGATCGTGGCGAGGGCGGACTCCTCCTCCCCGGGGATCAGGCGCACGTCCACGGTGCCGGTGGCCGAGGACGGGATGACGTTGTGCTTGTAGCCGGCGGTCAGCCCCGTCGGGTTGGACGAGGTGCGCAGGGTGCCGGCCACCCAGGAACGGGCCTGCCCGAGCGCGTCGAGCTGCGGCGTCGGGTCCGTCTCGTCGAAGTCCACGCCCATGATCTCGGCCACCTGTTCGAGCAGCGCGCGCGTGGTCTTGGTGTACACGAGCGGCCACTCGTGCCCGCCGATGCGGGTCATGGCGCCGGCCAGCCGGGTGACCGCGTTGTCCGGGTGCGGGGCCGAGCCGTGCCCGGGGGCGCCCTCCGCGGTGAGGTTGAGCCAGGCGAGCCCCTTCTCCGCGGTCTGCACGAGGTAGGCGCGCGAGCCGTGCACCTCGGTGGAGAAGCCCCCCACCTCGGAGATCGCCTCGGTGCACCCGTCGAACACCTCGGGGTGATGGTCCACGACCCAGCGTGCGCCGTAGACGCCGCCGGCCTCCTCGTCGGCGAAGAACGCGACCGTCAGGGGTCGCCGCGGCCGGCGGCCCGTGCGGGCCAGGTGCAGCAGCACCGCGAGCACCATGGCGTCCATGCCCTTCATGTCCACGGCGCCGCGCCCCCAGATCATGCCGTCCTTGAGCTCGGCGCCGAACGGGTCCACGCTCCACTCGTCCGCCTCGGCGGGGACCACGTCCGTGTGCCCGTGGATGACGAGCCCCGGCGCCTCCGGATCCCAGCCCGGCAGGTGCCCGACGACGGAGACCCGGCCCGGCGCCGACTCGAAGAAGCGGGGGGTCATCCCCGCCTCGGTCATGAGCCGGGCGCAGTACTCCGCGGCCTCAGGCTCACCGACGGAGACGTTGCCCCCGCGGTTGGTGGTGTCGATCCGGATGAGGTCGCGGCAGATCTCCACGACGCGGTCCTCGGGGCGCGAGCGGGCGGGGTTCTCGATGTTCTCGACCATGGTTTTGAGCCTAGCCCGAACCCGTGCTATCTTTCTCGAGTTGCCCGGAGCGGGACGGACCGGACAGGACCGGAACGCGGTGGGCGACGGAGCCTCTCCCAGAGCTCCACCGATGAGCGCGAGTGGCGGAATTGGTAGACGCGCAGCGTTGAGGTCGCTGTGTCCGCAAGGACGTGGGGGTTCAAGTCCCCCCTCGCGCACCGCTCGTCGAGCAGCAGGGCCCCGGTCGTCACGACCGGGGCCCTGCGTGTTCCCCGGACCGGCGTCCCCTCTAGAGTGGTGTCTGTGCGACGGCAGGCGCCGTCGGTGGAACCGCACGACGGCATGGAGGACCTGATGGCCCTGGAAGCCCCCGCACTGCTGCACCGGCTCGCGCGAGCCCACGGGGTGCAGCCCGAGTACGTCGGGCAGGACGGCTCGGCCCAGACCGTGCCGGACGAGGCCCTCGTGAAGGTGCTCGCCGCCCTCGGGGTGTCGGTCCGTCCGGACGGGGTCGCCGCTCTGGCCGAGGCGCTGGAGGAGGCGGAGACGGCCCCCTGGCGGGACGTGCTCCCGCCCACCGTGGCCGCCCGGTCCGGCCACCGCCTGTCCGTGCCGTGCCACGTGGCCGCGGGCGAGCCGGTCGTGGCCCGCGTGCGCACGGAGGACGGGCGGACCCTCGAGGTGAGCGTGAGCGAGCCGGTGTCCGAGGTCCGCCTCGTGGACGGCGTCGAACGCGAGCGCGTCCACGTTCAGATCCCCGCCGACCTCGCCCCGGGCTGGCACCGGCTGGAGGTGACCAGCGGCTCCGGCTCCACCGCCTCCGCGGTCCTGGTCTGCGCCCCGACCCGGCTGAGCACGGCGCGTCCCTTCCTCGAGCGCCGCGGCTGGGGCGCGGCCGCGCAGGGCTACTCGGTGACCTCGGCGGACTCGTGGGGCATCGGCGACGCGGCGGACATGGCGTCCCTGGCCGAGATCGTCGCCCGGCACGGTGCCGACTTCCTGCTGCTGCACCCCCTGCACGCGATCGAGCCCGGCCCCCATCCGGCGGACTCCCCCTACTCCCCCGTCTCCCGTCGGTTCCTCTCGGCGCTGGTCGTGCACGTGCCCTCGATCCCCGAGTTCGCCGACCTGCCCGCCGCGGAGCAGGCGGAGCTGCGGTCGGCCGGCGCCCGCGTCCAGGCGGAGCTGGAGCGCACCGGCCGGATCGATCGGGCCGCCGTCGCCGCCGTCCTGTGGCCCGCGCTGCGCCGCGTGCACGAGGTGCCCCGCTCCCCCGAGCGCGAGGCCGCCTACGCACGGTTCCGCGCCGAGGCCGGCCCGGGCCTGGACGACTTCGCCCTCTGGTCCGTCCTGCGGCTGGACGGCGACGGCACCGGACCCGATCTCGCCGACCCGGCCTGGGCGCCGGGCGGGGTCGAGGCGGAGCGGGTCCGCGTCGAACGCGCGACCGACGTCGACCTGCACCGCTGGGTGCAGTGGATCGCCGCCGAGCAGCTCGCCGGCGTGCAGGAGCGGGCCCGGGCGGCCGGCATGCGCATGGGCGTCATGGTGGACCTGGCAGTCGGGGCGACCCGCGAGACCGCGGACGCGTGGATGCTCGGGGACGTGCTGGTGCCGACCATGTCCGTCGGCGCGCCGCCCGAGCTGTTCAACCAGCTGGGCCAGGACTGGTCGCAGCACCCCTGGCATCCGCGCCGCCTGGCCGAGACCGGCTACGCCGCGTTCCGGGACATGCTGCGCACCGTGCTGCGCGGCGCGGGCGGCATCCGGATGGACCACGTCCTGGGGCTGTTCCGCCTGTGGTGGATCCCGGAGGGCGCCGGTGCCACCCAGGGCGCGTACGTCGAATACGACCACGAGGCGATGCTCGCCGTGCTCACGCTCGAGGCCGAGCGGGCCGGCGTCGTCGTGGTGGGCGAGGACCTCGGCACGTTCGAGCCGTGGGTGCAGCGCCGCCTGGCCGAGGCCGGCGTGCTCGGCACGTCGATCCTGTGGTTCGAACAGGAGGACGGCGAGCCCACCCCGCCGGAGCGCTACCGGCGGCTGGCCATGGCGGCGGTGAACACGCACGACCTGCCGCCCACGGCCGGTTACCTCGAGGGCGTCCAGGTGGACCTGCGCGAACGGCTGGGCCTCTACACCGTGGACGTCGCCCAGGAACGCCGCCGGTCGGCGGAGGAGGTGCGCGCGTTCCTCGCCGCCGCGGCCCGGCGCGGGCTGCTCGCCGAGGCGGACGTGGACGTCCCCGACGCCGGCCCCGAGGTGCGCGAACGCCAGATCGTGGCCCTGCACCGCCTGCTCGCGCAGGCGCCCTCGGCCCTGCACAGCGTGGCGCTCGTGGACGCCGTGGGCGAGCGGCGCATCCAGAACCAGCCCGGCACCCTCCAGGACCAGTACCCGAACTGGACTGTGCCGCTCGGCGACGGCGCCGGACGGATGGTCTCCGTCGAGGACCTGGCGGACTCGGCGTCGGCGGCCCGGCTGTTCGACGCCGTGGACGCCGAACTGCGGGCGTCCGTGCCGGTGGGGATCGGGGTCAGCCTGCACACCTCCCCCCTGGCCCAGCCCGGCCGCGGCGACGCCGGCGGCATGAACGTCTACGTGCGGCAGGCCGCCGTGGCCCTGGCCCGCCGGGGCGTGCGGATGATCCTGCTGACCCGGGCGGAGGAGCCGGTGGGAGCGGATGGCGCACGGGTCCGGATGCTGGACGCCGGCGGGCAGGCCCCGCCGGTCACGGTCGTGGACCTCGCCGCCGGGCCGTCCGCTCCCGTGCCCAAGGAGGAGCTGGCGGGACTCGGCGCCGAGTTCACCCGCGCGGCCCTGGACTGGCTCGCCTCGGACGCCGTGCCGGGCGGTCCCGTCCTCGGTGGCGCGGACGCCCCGCCCGTCGCGTTCGTGCACGGCCACTACTGGCTCTCCGGGTCCACCGCCGCGGCGCTGGCGCGGGCGGCGCACGCCCCGTACCTGCAGACCATGCACACCACGGCGGCGGCGAAGATGCTCGAGGACCCCGAGCTGCGCGAGCCGGCCGCGCGGATCGAGGCCGAGCGCGAGGTCGCCGAGCGGGCCGACCTGCTCGTGGTCAACTCCGCCGCCGAGGTCGCCGACCTGCGCGAGCTGCTGGACGTGCCCCGCGCCCGCACCCGGGTGCTGCCCCCCGGGGCCGACCTCGAGACGTTCACGCCGGAGGGCGCCGCGCAGTGGCCGGGCGCCCCGGAGGACGACGGGGCCCTGCGCGTCCTGTTCGCCGGCCGCGTGCAGCGGCACAAGGGCCCGCACCTGCTCGTGGCCGCCCTCGGGGTGCTGCGCGAGCGGGCCGGTGGCGCGGGCGCCGACCCGGGGGTGCGCCTGCACGTGAACGGGGCCGCTTCGGGGGACGACGAGCTGGACCTGGCGGGCCTGGCCGCGCGGGAGGGGGTCGCCGACCTGGTGACGTTCTCCGGGCCGGTGCCCGCGCCCGCCCTGGCCGCCCAGTTCCGGGCGGCGGACGTCGTGGCGATGCCGAGCGCGTCCGAGACCTACGGCCTGGTCGCCCTCGAGGCACAGGCCTGCGGCACGCCCGTGCTGGCGCACCGGGTCGGCGGACTGGTCTACGCGGTCCTCGACGGCGTGTCCGGCCGCCACGTGACGGCGGGCACCCCCGAGGCGTGGGCCGATGCCCTGGCCGAGATCCTGGCGGATCGTGACGCCTGGGCGGCACTGGGGACCGGCGCCGTGCGCCACGCCGCCGGTCACTCGTGGGAGGCCTACGCGGACGGGCTGCTCGAGGCCGTCACCGCCGTGCCGCGGCGGTCGCCCGGGCTGGACGCCTGACCGCCCGAACGCACCGGCCCGCCGAGACAGCGAGTCTCGGCGGGCCGGTGCGCGGGCCCGGTGGCCGTCAGGACCCGAGCGGAGTGATCTCCCCGGAGAAGTGCGGGCGCCGGCGCCGCGCATCCCAGCCGCACACGCGCGTGCCGCCGTCGGGCCCGGGCTCGTAGCGGACGGCCACGGTGGTCGGCAGCACGACGGGCGCCTCGAAGTCGATGTGCCAGCGGAACCCGGCGCCGGCCGGCTCCCGGCCCTCGAGCATCCGGGCGGCCAGGAACATCCCGTGGGCGATCGCGCCCTTCATGCCGAACAGGCGGGCCGAGACGCCGGTCAGGTGGATCGGGTTCCAGTCCCCGGAGACGCCCGCGTACCGGCGCCCGGCCCCCGTGCCGAAGCGCCACTGGGCGGTCGGCGTCGGGGGCACGAAGTCCGGGCGGGCGGGCCGCTCGGGACGCAGGCCGGAGAGGTGGACGCCCTTGGCGAGGTACCGGGAGACGCCCTCCCACAGCAGTGCCTCCCCGCCGTCGTCGCCGGGCCCCTCCACGGTCACGACGACGTCCACCGCGGTGCCCGCGTGGTGCGGGACGAGACCCACCGCACGCGCGGTGACGCGCAGGGCGGTCTCAGCCGGGACGGGCCGGTGGTGCAGGACGGTGTTGCTCAGGTGCACCAGCCCGGGCAGGGGCAGCGGGAACTCGGGGTCGGCCATCAGCTCCATGGCGGCACCGAACACCTGGGTGTGCACCAGGACCGAGGGCAGGTCCGCCGGATCCGCGGACCCGACGGCCCCGCGCCACGCGGTCACGGCCTCGGCCGGGATGCGGTGGCCGGTCACGACCACCTGACGGTCCGGCAGCTCGCGGGGACGCCGGCGGCGGACGACGGCGTCCGTGGCGGCCTGCCCGGCGGCCCGGACGTAGAGGCGGGCGAGGGAGGGCGGGGCGGACAGCTGCGTGGTCTGCATCCTCACGCCCCCAGCTTCGACTGGCCGCAGACCCGCAGCGTGGCCCCGTTGGTGCCGCCTGCGGCGTCCGAGGCGAGCCAGGCCACCGTCTCGGCCACGTCCTGCGGCAGGCCGCCCTGCTGGAGCGAGTTGAGCCTCCGGCCCACCTCGCGCGTGGCGAGCGGGATCTTCGCGGTCATCTCGGTCTCGATGAAGCCCGGGGCCACCGCGTTGATCGTGCCCCCGCGGGCCGCGAGGACCGGGGCGGACGCCGCGGTCAGGCCGATGACCCCGGCCTTCGAGGCCGCGTAGTTCGTCTGGCCGCGGTTGCCCGCGATGCCGGAGATGGAGGCCAGGCCCACGATGCGCAGCCCCTGACCCGCCACGTCCCGGGCGTCCTCGGCGAGGAACGCCTCGTTCATGGCCAGCTGGGCCGTGGTGTTCACGGCGAGGACGGAGTCCCAGCGTGCGGCGTCCATGTTGGCCAGCATCCGGTCCCGGGTGATCCCGGCGTTGTGCACCACCGCGTCCATCCGGCCGTGCCGGGTGCGGCAGTGCTCGAGGATGCGGGCGCCGGCGTCCGGCGCCGTGATGTCCAGGGCCAGCGCGGTGCCGCCCACCTCGTTCACAACCTCGGCCAGCGCCTCGCCCGCCGCCGGGACGTCCACACCGACGACGACGGCCCCGTCGCGGGCGAGCGTCCGAACGATAGCGGCGCCGATGCCGCGGGCGGCACCCGTGACCACGGCCACCTTGCCGGCCAGCGGGCGCGCCGCGTCGGCGGGGACCGCGCCGTCGGCGGTGGCGACGGGCACGAACTGGCCGGAGACGTACGCCGCACGGCCGGAGAGCAGGAACGCCAGCGCGCCGGCCGCACCGGGGGCGGTGAGCGGCACACCCTCGCCCAGGACCAGGCCGTTGGCCGTGCCGCCGCGACGCATCTCGTGCGCGATGGAGCGGGTCAGGCCCGTCACGCCCTGGCGGGCGGCGCGCAGGGTCGGGTCCGTGGCGGCCTCGGGGTCCTCGAACACGGTCACCACGCGCGAGGAGGAGCCCAGCGAGCGCAGCGCGCCGCCGATCTCCAGCGCCACCGCGCCGAGGTCCGCGGGCGTGGCGACCCCGTCGAAGCACGCGACGATCGCCGCGTGGCGGGCGCCCTCCCGGGGGGCGTCGGCGACCTCGAGGCCCCACGAGGCCAAGAGGGTGCGGGCGTCCGCGGCTGCGGGGGTCGCGCCCAGGACGAGAACGGAGCCGGGCAGCACGGGGTCGCCGGGGGTGTGCCGGCGCAGCTCGACGGGCTGAGGCAGGCCCAGGGCGCCGGTGAGGCGGCGGCCCAGGGGCGAGGCGACGAAGGTGCCGTAACGGTCGGTCATGGTCGGTCCTCTCGGGTCGGGTCGGTCGGGGCTCAGCGGCCGCGGAGCAGGGCGACGATGCCCTGGCCGCCGGCGGCACAGACGGAGATGAGGCCGAGGGAGCCCTCCCCCTTCTCGTGCAGCATCTTGGCCAGCAGGGCGACGATGCGGCCGCCGGTCGCGGCGAAGGGGTGACCCGCCGCCAACGAGGAGCCGTGCACGTTGAGCCGGGCGCGGTCCACCGAGCCCAGCGCACCCGGCAGCCCGAGGCGCTCGCGGCAGTACTCCTCGTCCTCCCAGGCGGCGAGGGTGGACAGGACGGTGCCGGCGAACGCCTCGTGGATCTCCACGAAGTCGAGGTCGTCGAGGGTGAGCCCGTGCCGGGCCAGCAGGCGCGGGACGGCGTAGGCCGGGGCCATGAGCAGGCCCTCGTGCCCGTCGACGAAGTCCACGGCGGCGTTCTCCATGTCCACGAACTCGGCGAGCACGGGAAGCCCGCGCTCGGCGGCCCACTCCTCGGAGGAGAGCAGCACCGCGGAGGCGCCGTCGGTGAGCGGGGTGGAGTTGGCGGCCGTCATGGTCGCCTCGTCCCCCAGCTGGCGACCGAACGCGGGCTTCAGGCCGGCCAGCTTCTCCGGCGTGGAGTCGGGGCGGAGGTTGTTGTCGCGGGCCAGGCCGTGGAACGGGGTCACCAGATCGTCCATGTACCCGGCGGCGTACGCGGCGCCGAGGTTCCGGTGGGAGGCCGCGGCGAGCTCGTCCTGGGCCTGACGGGTGATGCCCCACTTGTGGGTGGTCAGGGCCTGGTGCTCGCCCATGGACATGCCGGTGCGCGGCTCGCCCGCACCGGCCGGCTCGGGCACGAGCTGCCCGGGGCGCAGCTGGGCGAGGGCGCGCAGGCGGTCCTTCATGGTCTTGGCGGTGTTCAGCTGCAGCAGCACGCGGCGCGCACCGTCGGAGAGCGAGACGGGTGCGTCCGAGATCGAGTCCACGCCGCCGCCGATGGCGGAGTCGAGCTGACCGAGCCGGATCTTGTTGGCCAGGGTGCCCAGGGCCTCCATGCCGGTGGCGCAGGCCACCTGGACGTCGGCGGCCGGGGTCGCGGCGGAGAGCGCGGAGCCCAGGACGGCCTCGCGGGTGAGGTTGAAGTTGCGCGGGTGCTTGAGGACGGCGCCGGCGGTGACCTGACCGAGGCGCTCGCCCTGGAGCCCGAACCGCGCGACGAGGCCGTCGAGCGTGGCCGTGAGCATCTCCTGGTTCCCGACCTCGGCATAGGCGGTGTTGGCACGGGCGAAGGGGATGCGGTTGCCGCCCAGGATGACGGCGGGGCGCAGCGCTCCACCGGCGACGGCGGGGCGGGAGGCGGTCTCGGACGCGGGGGTCTCGTGGTGGGTCATGACGGTCCTCTCGACGGCGGGCCCACCGCCGACGCGGCGGGGGCGTTGTCACCCCGGACGATACGGACGATACGGACGTCGGCGGGGTGGGTGACTGTGATCCACAGTACCTGATACGCTCGGTTTCGTGAATCCCGTCACGTCCACCGCCCGGGACGGTCGCAGCGTCCGCTGGGACCGGCACCGCGCCGAGCGCCGTCTGGAACTGGTCCGGGCCGCCCGGTCGGCCGTGCACGCCCTGGGCGCACACGCCTCGATGGAGGAGATCGCGTCCCACGCGGGCACCTCCAAGACCGTCTACTACCGCTATTTCGGCGACCGCGAGGGCCTGCGCCTGGCGGTGTCCGAGCGGGTCACCGCCCACATGGAGCGCCGCCTGCTCGAGGTCGCGGACGAACCGGTCTCCGAACCCGAGGCGCTGCGTCGCATGGTCGAGGTGTACCTCACGGTCGCGGCGACGTCGCCCGAGGTGTACGCGTTCGCCGTCGCCCCGTCCCCCGCCGCGGCCGAGGCCCCTGTGCTGGGCCCGTTCCTCGAGCGCGTCTACGCCATGCTCGAGTCGGGCCTGGCGCGCGGGATGGCCGCGCGGGGCCACGCCCCGGCGCCGGCGGACCCGCTCGCCCTGTGGCCGCGCGCCGCCGTCGGCCTCGTCCGGGCCGCCGCCGAGACCTGGCTGCGGACCCCGGCCGCCGGTCGCATCCCGGTCGAGGCGATGGCCCGCGCCATCGCCGACTGGCTGCTCACCGGCCTCATCGGCGCCGCGCCCGGCGCCGCCCTCGAACCCGCGGCGGCGGACGCCGTCCGCGCCCGCCCCCACTCACGAACAGGAGCATCGTCATGACCGTCCACGAGAAGCTCGCCCCCCAGTCCTCGACGCCCAGCACCGAGGTTCCCTCCGACGTCGCCGAGATCGCGCCCGAGCGGCCGACGCCCGGCTCCCTCGACGCCGCGGCCCTCGAGGAGGCCCTCCTCGGCCGCTGGGCCGCGGAGCGCCGCGAATCCCGCGAACTGGTCAAGGATCCCGCCCTGTGGCGCGACCCGCTGCTCGGCATGGACGAGCACCGCGCCCGCGTCCTGCGGCAGCTGGGCGTCCTCGTGGAGCGCAACGCGGTCCACCGCGCCTTCCCGCGCGAGTTCGGCGGCGAGGACAACCACGGCGGCAACCTCGCCGCCTTCGGTGACCTCGTGCTCGCCGACCCCTCCCTGCAGATCAAGGCCGGTGTGCAGTGGGGCCTGTTCAGCTCGGCGATCCTGCACCTGGGCACCGCGGAGCACCACCGCCGGTGGCTGCCGGGCGCGATGGACCTGAGCGTCCCGGGCGCCTTCGCCATGACCGAGATCGGGCACGGCTCGGACGTCGCCTCGATCGCGACGACCGCCACGTACGACGAGGCGACCCAGGAGTTCGTCATCCACACCCCGTTCAAGGGCGCCTGGAAGGACTACCTCGGCAACGCCGCGCTGCACGGCAGGGCGGCCACGGTCTTCGCGCAGCTGATCACCCGGGGCGTCAACCACGGCGTGCACTGCTTCTACGTCCCCATCCGGGACGAGGAGGGCGCCTTCCTGCCCGGCGTGGGCGGCGAGGACGACGGCCTCAAGGGCGGACTGAACGGCATCGACAACGGCCGTCTGCACTTCACTCAGGTCCGCATCCCGCGCACCAACCTCCTCAACCGCTACGGCGACGTGGCCGAGGACGGCACCTACTCCTCGCCCATCGCCTCCCCCGGGCGTCGCTTCTTCACGATGCTCGGCACGCTCGTCCAGGGCCGCGTCTCCCTGTCCCTCGCCGCCACCACGGCCTCCTTCCTCGGCCTGCACGGTGCGCTGGCCTACGCGGAGCAGCGCCGCCAGTTCAAGGCCTCCGACCCGCAGCGGGAGGAGGTGCTGCTGGACTACCAGAACCACCAGCGCCGCCTCATCGACCGCCTGGCCCGCGCCTACGCGGACGCCTTCGCCTCCAACGAGCTCGTCGAGAAGTTCGACGACGTCTTCTCGGGCCGCTCCGACACGGACGTGGACCGGCAGGAGCTCGAGACGCTCGCCGCGGCCGTGAAGCCGCTGACCACGTGGCACGCCCTGGACACCCTGCAGGAGGCCCGCGAGGCGTGCGGCGGCGCCGGGTTCCTCGCCGAGAACCGGGTGGCCCAGATGCGCGCCGACCTGGACGTGTACGTCACGTTCGAGGGCGACAACACGGTGCTCCTGCAGCTCGTGGGCAAGCGTCTGCTGACCGACTACTCGAAGGAGTTCGGACGTCTCAATGTGGGCGCCGTCTCCCGCTACGTGGTCCATCAGGCCTCGGACGCCCTCCACCGTGCGGGCCTGCACAAGGCCGTCCAGTCCGTGGCCGACGGCGGGTCCGAGCGCCGCTCGGCGAACTGGTTCAAGGACCCCGCCGTCCAGCATGAGCTGCTCACCGAGCGCGTCCGTGCCAAGACCGCCGACATCGCCGGCACCCTCTCGGGGGCCCGGGGCAAGGGCCAGGCGGCGCAGGCGGAGGCGTTCAACACGCGCCAGCACGAGCTCATCGAGGCCGCCCGCAACCACGGCGAGCTTCTGCAGTGGGAGGCCTTCACCCGCGCCCTGGAGGGCATCACGGATGAGACCACGAAGACCGTCCTGACGTGGCTGCGCGACCTGTTCGCGCTGCGCCTCATCGAGGACGACCTCGGCTGGTTCGTGGCCCACGGCCGCGTCTCGAGCCAGCGCGCCCGGGCCCTGCGCGGCTACGTCAACCGGCTGGCCGAGCGGCTGCGCCCCTTCGCCCTCGAGCTCGTCGAGTCGTTCGGCCTCGAGCCCGAGCACCTGCGCATGGCGGTGGCCACGGACGCCGAGACCCAGCGCCAGGAGGAGGCCCACGCCTGGTTCACGGCCCGCCGGGCCGCCGGCGAGGAGCCGGAGGATGAGAAGGCCGTGCGCGCCCGCGAGAAGGCGGCGCGGGGTCGCCGCGGCTGACCGTGGCCGTCCCCGGACGCACACGGGCCCCCGTCACCTCGCGGTGGCGGGGGCCCGTGTGCGTGGTCGGGCGGGCTCAGCGCAGCACGGCCTCGTAGACCTCGATCGTGCGCTCCGCGATGGTCTCCCACGAGAAGTGCTCGATCGCGCGGGCCCGGCCGGCCTCACCCATCGCGCGGGCGCGCTCCGGGTCCTCCACGACGCGGGTGAGCGCGGCCGCGAAGTCGGCGGCGAACCTCTCCTCGTCCACGGGCGCCCCCGTGCCGTCGTCGACCTGCTCGAAGGGGACGAGCAGGCCGGTCTCGCCGTCCTGCACGACCTCCGGGATGCCGCCCACGGCGGAGGCGACGACGGCGGTGCCGCACGCCATCGCCTCGAGGTTGACGATGCCCAGCGGCTCGTAGACCGAGGGGCAGGCGAACACGGTGGCGGCCGTGAGGATCTCCATCACCTCGTGGCGCGGGATCATCCCCTCGATCACGACGACGCCCTGGCGGGTGCGCCGCAGCTCGGAGATCAACTCGTTCACCTCGTGCGCCAGCTCCGCGGTGTCCGGGGCGCCCACGCACAGCACGAGCTGGACGTCCTCCGGCAGCCGCAGGGCCGCACGGAGCAGGTGGGGCACGCCCTTCTGGCGCGTGATGCGGCCGACGAACGCGACGGAGGGCTTGTCCGGGTCGATTCCGTACTTCTCCAGTGCGGCGGTGCCGGTCTGCGGGGTCCAGACCTGCGTGTCGATGCCGTTGTGGACCGTGTGCACCTTCGCCGGGTCCACGTCCGGGTAGCAGGCCAGGATGTCCCGGCGCATGCCGTCCGAGACCGCGATGACCGCGTCCGCCCCGAGGTACGCCGTGCGCTCGGCCCAGCTGGACAGGGCGTAGCCGCCGCCGAGCTGCTCCGCCTTCCAGGGGCGCAGCGGCTCGAGGGAGTGCGCGGAGAGGACGTGGGGGGTCTGGTGCAGGAGCTTGCCGAGGTGGCCGGCCAGGTTGGCGTACCAGGTGTGGGAGTGGATGACGTCGGCGCCCTCGAGGTCGCCGAGGATCGTGAGGTCGGTGGCCAGGGTCTGCACGGCCCCGTTGGCGGCGTCGAACCCGGGCGGGTTCGGGTACGTCAGGACGCGGGCCCCGTGGTAGTCCGGGTCGCGCGGCGCGCCGAAGGCGTGCACGCGGACGTCGGCGCGGGAGGCCAGGACACGGGTCAGCTCGGCGACGTGGACGCCGGCACCGCCGTAGATGGACGGGGGGAACTCTTTGCTCACGATGTCGATGCGCACGCCCCCAACCTAGTTCAGCCCGGCGGGGGTCGATAGTCTGGCGGCACGGATGCCCCGCACGCCCCGAGCACGCGTGCGGGTCGCGACGACCCGGCTCACGAGGAGTGACACAGATGGTGCAGAAGAAGGTCCTCTCGGTCGTGCTGGCGGGCGGTGAGGGCAAGCGCCTGATGCCGCTGACGGCCGACCGTGCCAAGCCGGCCGTCCCGTTCGGCGGCACGTACCGCCTCATCGACTTCGCGCTCTCCAACCTGGTCAACAGCCGGTACCGCGAGATCGTGGTGCTGACGCAGTACAAGTCGCACTCGCTGGACCGCCACATCTCCGAGACGTGGCGGATGTCCACGCTCCTGAACAACTACGTTGCCTCCGTGCCGGCGCAGCAGCGCCGGGGCAAGGACTGGTTCACGGGCAGCGCGAACGCCATCTACCAGTCCATGAACCTGATCCACGACGCACGGCCGGACATCGTCGTCGTCATCGGCGCGGACCACGTCTACCACATGGACTTCCAGCAGATGGTGGACCAGCACATCGCCTCGGGCGCCAAGGCGACCGTGGCCGCGGTGCGCCAGCCGCTCGAGCTGGCCTCCTCGTTCGGGGTGATCGAGACGGACCCGCAGGACAGGACGCGGATCGCGGCGTTCGTGGAGAAGCCGGAGACGACCCCCGGCCTGCCGGACGACCCCACGCAGTTCCTGGCCTCGATGGGCAACTACGTGTTCGACACGGACGCCCTCGTGGCGGCGCTGAACCAGGACGAGGAGAACCCCGAGTCGAACAACGACATGGGCGGAGACATCATCCCGCTGTTCGTGGAGCGCGGCGAGGCCGGGGTGTACGACTTCACCGCCAACGAGGTGCCCGGCGGCACGGCCGGCAAGCACTACTGGCGGGACGTCGGCACCCTGGACTCCTACTACGACGCGCACATGGACCTGGTGCAGCCGTGGCCGGAGTTCAACCTCTACAACCGCGAGTGGCCGCTCTACACCCGCCAGTCCGTCTCCCCGCCGGCCAAGCTCGTGCGCTCGTCCACCCGCCGCCCCGGCTCGGCGAACGACTCGATCCTCTCCCAGGGCGTGGTCATCTCCGGCGGCACCGTGGCCCAGTCCGTGCTCTCCACGGACGTGCGCGTGCACAACGAGGCGTGGGTGGAGCAGTCGGTGCTGCTGGACTCCGTCGTGATCGGCGAGGGGGCCCACGTGCGCAACGCGATCCTGGACAAGAACGTGGTCGTGCCCCCGGGCGCGCGCATCGGCTTCGACCGGGCGGAGGACGAGGCGAACGGCTACACCGTGACAGAATCCGGCCTGACGGTGCTCTCCAAGGGCCAGCCCGTCCCGACGCCGCACTGACGCGGCCCCGGGCCGCCGGTCCCGGACCACCGCCGACGCGCGGGCACGCCGCGGTGTGTCCGCGCGTCGCCGTCCCCGCTGGATCCCCGACCGGAGGCTCGCCTTGACCGACACCACCCCCGACCTCGACGCCACCAACGTCACCCGCGCGGAGGCCGCGGACCGCTCCCGCCTGCTCACGGTGCAGGACTACGTCGTGGACGTGGACCTCTCCGACGCCCGGGACGCCGCGGCCGACACCTATCCGGTCCGCACCGTGATCCGCTTCGCGTGCGCTGAGCCGGGCGTGCAGACCCACCTGGACTGGATCCACGGCGGCGTGGAGTCGGTGACCCTCAACGGCACGACGCTGGACCTGACCGAGGTCGTGGGCCAGGCCCGGGTTCTGCTGCCCGACCTGGCGGCGCAGAACGTGGTGGAGCTGGTCGGCCGGTCCGTGTACTCCCGGTCGGGCGAGGGCCTGCACCGCTTCACGGACCCCGCCGACGGCGAGGTCTACCTCTACACCCAGTACGAGCCCGCCGACGCGCGCCGCGTGTTCCCGGACTTCGAGCAGCCGGACCTCAAGGCCGCCTTCACCTTCTCCCTCACCGGACCCGAGGACTGGGTGCTGGCCTCGAACCGGCCGGAGGTGTCCCGGACGCCGGCCGGGGACGGTGTCGTCCGGGTGGAGTTCGCCCCGACGCTCCCCCAGTCCACCTACATCACGACGCTGCTCGCCGGCCCCTATGCGCAGTGGGAGGACGCCTGGGACGGTCACCCGGCCAGCGGCGCGCAGGCCGTGCCGCTGCGGCTGTTCACCCGGCGCACGATGGCCGACGCGTTCGACCCCGAGGCCGTGTTCGACGTGACCAAGCGGGGGCTGACGTTCTTCCACGACCTCTTCGGCGTCGCGTACCCGTGGGGCAAGTACGACCAGGCGTTCGTGCCCGAGTACAACCTCGGCGCCATGGAGAACCCGGGCCTCGTGACCTTCACCGAGGACTTCGTGTTCACCTCGCGGGCCACCGCGGTCCAGTACGAGGGCCGGGCCAACGTGATCCTGCACGAGATGGCGCACATGTGGTTCGGCGACCTCGTGACGATGCACTGGTGGGACGACCTGTGGCTCAAGGAGTCGTTCGCGGACTACATGGGCGCCCTCGGCGTGGACGAGGCCACCGACTTCCGGACCGCATGGGTGACCTTCGCGTCCCGCCGCAAGGCCTGGGCGTACGTGCAGGACCAGATGCCGACGACACACCCCATCGTCGCGGACATCGTCGACCTCGAGGCCGCCCGTCAGAACTTCGACGGCATCACCTACGCCAAGGGCGCCTCCGTGCTCAAGCAGCTGGCCGCCTACGTGGGCCGGGACGCGTTCCTCGACGCCGCACACCGCTACTTCGCCGCCCACGCGTGGGGCAACGCCTCCCTCGACGACTTCATGGCCGCGCTCGAGGCCGCCTCGGGGCGGGACATGCGCGGGTGGGCGGACGCGTGGCTGCACACCTCCGGCGTGCCCCGGCTGCGGGTCGACGTCGACGGCGACGCCCCGGTGCTGCGCCAGGAGGGCGCGGACCCGGTCACGGGCGGGCCGATCCTCCGCCCGCACGTGCTGAAGGTCGGCGTCTTCATGCCCGGGCAGGACGGCGTCCTGCGCCGCACCGCCCAGGTCACCGCCGATGTGCCGGGTGGGGCGGAGGGCGCGGCCGTGCCCCTGCCGGACCTCGAGGTCCCCGGGGGCGTCCGCCTCGTGCTGCCCAACGACGAGGACCTCACCTACGCCGCCGTCGCGCTCGATGCGGGGTCGCTGCGCGCGGCCCTGACCCACCCCATCGCGGACCCGCTCGCGGAGGCCACCGTGTGGGCCGCCCTGTGGTCGATGACCCGCGACGGCGAGCTGCCGGTCGCCCGGTTCCTCGACGCGGTGGCGACGCTGTCCGCGCGGATCGCGACCGTGGGCGTGCACGCGCAGGTACTGGCGCAGGCCGCCGCGGCCGTGGGCCAGTACGCCCGCGCCGAGGACCGGGACGCGCTGCGCGCTCTGGTGGGCGAGGTGCTGGCCGAACAGACCCGGACGCTCGAGGCCGGCTCCGACCGCCAGCGCACCGCGGCCCGCACGTGGGCGACGCTGGCGCGGGCCGACGTCGGGAT
This sequence comes from Micrococcus sp. 093350064-1, assembly GCF_053627955.1. Classification (NCBI taxonomy): domain Bacteria; kingdom Bacillati; phylum Actinomycetota; class Actinomycetes; order Micrococcales; family Micrococcaceae; genus Micrococcus; species Micrococcus sp. 093350064-1. The sequence continues at coordinate 99,918 of NZ_JBSEYU010000003.1, read as the reverse complement.
GGCCGCGGCCCTCGAGGCCGCCCTGCTCGGCGAGGACGCGGCGACGTCGGCGCCGGGCCTGGCGATCGACGCGGAGCTGCGCTGGCTCGTGCTCCAGGCCCTCGCCGCGACCGGCCGGGCCGACCAGGACCGCCTGGACGCGGAGCTCGAGGCCGGCCGCACCGCCCAGACGGTCACGTGGCATCGCCTCGCCACGGCCGCCCGCCCCGATGCCGAGGTCAAGGCCGCGGCGTGGGAGGCGGTCATGTCCGGTCGCACGGCCACTGGCACGGAGCTGTCCAACGACCTGCTCTCGGCCACGGCGGCCGGCTTCGCCGCGGGCGAGGTCGAGCTCCTCGCCCCCTACGAGTCCGGCTTCTGGCCGCGCCTGACCTCGGTGTGGGCCTCACGATCCAACGGGCTGGCCTCGCGCGCGATCGGCGGGCTGTTCCCGGGCCGCCAGGACGCGGTGGCCGGCGACGCGGACGCGCAGGAGTCGCACCCGACGCTGGCCGCGGCCCAGCGCTGGCTGGACGAGCACCCCGACGCCCCGGGGGCCCTACGGCGCCTGGTCGTGGAGCACACGGACGCCCTGCGGCGGTCCCTGCGCGTGCAGGCGGCGCAGCCGGCGGGCTGAGCCGCCGGCCCGGTCCAGCCCGGAGTGGTCACGACACGCCGCGTCCCTGCGGGACAGACGGCGTGTCGTGACCACGGTGGCTCAGGGCGCGGCGACGCGGAGCACGCGTTCCCGGCCCACCCGGCGCAGGCCCACGGCGTCGGCGGCGCGCTGGGCGTCCCGGTCGCGCATCCCCACCCGCTCGACGACGACGGGCCGCGTCTCCAGCACGGCCGTCAGTTCGGCGTGGCGCGCCACGTGCGCGGCCCCGCCGTCCGGGTCGAGGGACAGCGCCTGCCGGTCGGCCGCGTGGAGCCAGGCCGCCGACACGTCCTCCACCGGGCGGCGCAGGTGCGCGCCGAGGGAGGCGTCGTCGAGCAGGTCGGAGACGTCGGCGTCCGCGAGGCGGGCCACGAGTGCGGGTGGCCCGGCGACCACCGCGGTCGTGTGCAGCAGGACCACGTGCAGCAGCTCCGGGTCGGCGTCCGCGGCGGGCGCGAGCACGACGCCCGGGTCCTCCCACGCCGTCGGCGCGACGCCGAGTCCCGCGGCCAGCCCGGTCCGCAGCGCGGCGGTCGCGTCGGCGCCCAGCACGTCGGCCGGCGCGACCGTGCCGAGGGCCAGCGGGTGGACGCCGAGCAGCCGGTTCAGGGCGCGGGCCTCGCGGTGCGCCCGGTCCACGAGGGCGGCCAGCTCGGGCGAGGTCTCCCCCACGAGCGGCAGCTCGCGCAACGTTGCGGCCCCCACCGGCACCCCGGCCTCGGCCGCGACCGCTGCCAGCGCGTCCCAGTGTCGCGTCTCCTCCTGGGCAGGCGTGCGGCCGCCGCCCGGCTCGTCCAGCCGCGGTCCGTGAGCAGAGGCACGCGGCGGCCGGAGGCCAGCTCCAGCTCGAGGGCGCAGTGGACGTCCACGGTCGACCGTGGGCGCCCCGGGGCGTCGGAGCGGGCGATCAGGCGGACGGGGGCGTCGTCGTCGGGGGTCATGGTCCGATCCTGACAGAGCCGCCCCGCCACACCTCGACGCGTCGGGGGCGGTTTCGGGCGGTACTCACGTCGAATACCACCGCAAACCGCCCCCGGACGGAAGCGTGCCGGACGGTGCCGGGACGCCGTCAGGCGGCTCAGGGCACCCGCGCGGTCCACTCGGGGGTCGTGAACTTGGTGCGGGCCAGCTGCTCGGCCTCCTCACGGGTGGCCTCGTCCAGCTCGACGCGGCGGGCGCCGTAGCGCTCCTCGAAGGTGGTCATCATGGTCTCCCAGATCTCGGCGCGGGAGACGCCGGTCTGGCGCCGGAGCGGGTCCACGCGCTTCTTCGCCGAGGTCACGCCCTTGCCGCGCAGCTTCTCCCGGCCGATGCGCAGCACCTCGAGCATCTTGTCCGCGTCGATGTCGTAGCTCATCGTCACGTGGTGCAGCAGCCCGGCCGTGCCCACCCGCTTCTGCGCGGCGCCGCCGATCTTCCCCTGGTCCGTGGCGATGTCGTTGAGCGGCTGGTAGAACGCGTGCACGCCGAGCCGGGAGAGCGCGTCCATGGTCCACTCGTCCAGGAACGGGTAGGTCTCCGCCGTCTCCAGCCCGTCGACCAGCGACGACGGCACGTGCATCGAGTACGTGACGCAGTTGTCCGCCTCCATGAACATCGCGCCGCCGCCGGAGATCCGCCGCACCACGTTGATGCCGTGCCGCCGCGCCCCCTCGGGGTCCACCTCGTTGGCGAGCGACTGGAAGGCGCCGATCACCACGGCCGGCTCGTTCCACTGCCACAGGCGCAGGGTCGGCTTGCGACGTCCCTCGGCCACCTGCCGGGTGAGCACCTCGTCCAGGGCCACGGTCAGCGCGATCGGCATCGGCTCCGGCCCGATGACCTCCCACTCGTGGTCCCCCCACGTGGTCGCCTTGCCGAGGGCCCGACGCACGGCCGAGGCGACCGCGAAGGCGTCCACGCCGAACAGCTCGGCCTCGGAGCGCAGCCCCCGCTCGACGGCCTCCCGGATGACCCGGTGCTCGGCGTCCGCGGACAGCCCGGCCACCGCCGCGTTGAGGTCCTCGAGCGCCTCGTCCGGCTCGAGGAAGAAGTCGCCGTTGATGCTCGCGGTCGCGATCCGGCCGTCCGCGAGGCTCAGGTCCGCCGCGACCAGCTTGCCGCCGATCACCTTGTATTCACCGTGGAGAGTCGTCATGCCCGCCAGCCTACGGGCGACGCGACGGGCCCCGCACCGCCCGGATCGCTCCGGGGGCCCGGGGCCCGTCGTCGTGGTGGGCGCGCGGCTCAGGCCGCCGCGGTCACTTCTTGCCGCCGAAGCCCTTGAAGCGGGCGTTGAAGCGCTCGACGCGGCCGGCGGTGTCCATGATGCGCTGCTTGCCCGTGTAGAACGGGTGCGAGGCGGCCGAGATCTCGACGTCGATCACCGGGTAGGTGTTGCCATCGGTCCACTCCGCGGTCTTCTCGGAGTTCGCGGTGCTGCGGGTGAGGATCTTCTCACCGGAGGCGAGGTCGTTGAAGATGACGTAGCGGTAATCCGGGTGGATCTCAGACTTCATGGTGCATCCTTCGTTTCAGCCGCCTGATTGGGACCAGGGGCGCGAGAGGTGTGGTCAGGGGGTCCGCCGGACGGCGGGCCAGCCGCCCACTCTACCGCACCCGGGCCGGTCAGCGTGCGCGCAGCTCCCACAGCGCGACCGCCGCGGCCGCGGCCACGTTCAGCGAGTCGACGCCGGCGGGCATGGGGATGACGACGTCGGCGTCGGTCTGGGCGAGGGTCTCGGGCCGGACCCCCGGCCCCTCCTGGCCGAGGACGAGGGCCAGACGCTCGGCGGTCCGCAGCGGCTCGATCCGAGCGGAGTCCAGGCCCACGGCCCGCTCCGTCACCTCGAGGGCGGCCACCGCGAACCCGGCCGCCCGCAGCGCGGGCAGCGACTCGGCGACCGGACCGGGCAGGCGCGCCCACGGCAGGCGGAACACCGTGCCCATCGAGACGCGGATGGCGCGCCGGTACAGCGGGTCGGCGGCCTGCGGGGTGAGCAGCAGTGCGTTCCAGCCGAGGGCGACGGCGGAGCGCACCACGGCGCCCAGGTTCGTGTGGTCCACGAGGTCCTCGGCGATGAGCACGCGCCGGGCGCCCGCGAGGACGTCGGCGAGCGGCCGGGGCGCGGGGCGGTCCATCGCGGCCAGGGCGCCGCGGTGCAGGTGGAAGCCGGTGAGGGCCTCGAGCACGTCGTCGGGTCCGGTGAAGACCGGGACGTCCGGATGGGCGGCGAGCACGTCCGCGAAGGACCCGCGGTAGCGGTCCCCCAGCAGGAAGGAGCGCGGGGTGTGCCCGGCGTCCAGCGCGCGGCGGACCACCTGGGAGGACTCGGCGAGGAAGACGCCGTGCTCCGCGTCGACGCGACGGCGCAGGGCCGCGTCCGTCATGGTCGTGTAGGGGGCCAGGCGGGGGTCGGCGAGGTCCTCGATCCGCTCCAGGCGCACCTCGCGGGTCCCGCCCTCACCCACCCGAGACCTGCCGCATCACCATGACCACCAGCCCGGCCAGGCCCACGATCACGATGGTGACGCGCAGCGCCGTCGGCGAGATGCGCCGCCCGATCCGCGCGCCCACGAGCCCGCCCACGAGCGAGGAGAGCGCGATCAACAGCACGGCCCGCCAGTCGATGCGGTCGAAGGCGAACACCAGGTAGAACGCCGCGGCGGTGAGGTTGACCACCAGCGACAGCCACGTCTTCACGGCGTTGGCGTGCACGAGGGTGCCGCCCACCAGCAGCACGCCGAAGATCGCCATGAGCATGACGCCCTGGGCGGCCACGAAGTAGCCGCCGTAGATGCCGGTCAGGAACACGAGCGTCCACAGCGTCGGGGTCACGGGGCCCACCGGCACGGGAGAGTCCGCGCCGGGGGTCGGTCCCTGGTCCTCCGCCCGACGCCTGACCCACCCCTGGATGCGCGGCTGCAGCACGACGACCGTCAGGGCCACCACGAGCAGCACCGGCGCGACGTAGCCGAACACGGCCGGGGGCAGCGTGGTGAGCAGCGCGGCGCCGATGACCCCGCCGAGCAGGGACGCGACGGTCAGCTTCGGCAGGAGCGCCCGGGACTGGGCCAGCTCGCGGCGGTACCCGTACGTGCCGGAGAAGCCCGAGGCCACCAGGCCCATCGCGTTGGAGACCTGGGCCGTCACGGGCGGGAACCCGACCGCCACGAGCGTCGGGAAGGTGACGAGCGTGCCCGAGCCGATCACCGAGTTGATCGTGCCGGCCCAGAACCCCGCGAGCAGCACGAGCAGGACCTGCCACAGGTCCATGCCCAGCAGCTGCGCGGTCAGCAGCCCCGTCACCGGGCCACGGCGGTGTACCGACCGCCTGTGCGGGTCACCTTCAGGTCCGTGCCGAACGCCGCGGAGAGGTGCTCCTCGGTGAGCGTCGACTCGATGGGCCCGGCCGCCACGACGCCGCCGTCCCGCAGCAGCAGGGCATGCGTGAAGCCCGGGGGCACCTCCTCGAGGTGGTGCGTGACGAGGACCAGCGCGGGCGCGTCCTCGTCCGTGGCGAGCGCCGTCAGCTGGCGCACGAGGTCCTCCCGCCCGGCGAGGTCCAGGCCCGCGGCGGGCTCGTCCAGCAGGAGCAGCTCGGGATCGGTCATCAGGGCACGGGCGATGAGCACGCGCTTGCGCTCACCGTCGGAGAGGGTGCCGAACGCGCGGTGCGCGAGGCGGGAGAGCCCCCAGGTCGCCACGAGGCCGAGCGCGCGGGCGCGATCCTCCGTCTCGTACCGCTCGCGCCACGTGCCGGTGATCCCGTAGGCGGCGGTGACGACGGCGTCCTGCACGGTCTCGTTCGCGGGCACCTGGGCGGCGAGCTGGGCGGAGGACAGGCCGATGCGCGGGCGCAGCTCGAACACGTCGACGGCGCCGAGCACCTCGTCCAGCACGCCGACGTCGCCGGCGGTCGGGTGCAGGCGGGCCGCGGCCAGCTGGAGCAGCGTGGACTTGCCGGCGCCGTTCGGGCCCATCACGATCCACCGCTGCCCCGCGCGGACCGTCCAGTCCAGGGGGCCGAGGATGTCGGTGGTGCCGCGGCGCACGCGCACGCGGCGCATCTGCAGCACGGCGTCCTCATCCGGGAGGAACCAGTCGTCGGGAGGCGCGGGGGTGGTCATGGGGGCCAGCCTAGTCCGGCCGGCCGGCGCGTCGCCGATGCGACGCACGCCCGGCCGCGCCCGCACCCCCGCCTAGGATGCCGCGCATGAGCACCCTGCGCCGCCTCGTCGTCACCGCCGACCCCGCCCTCCTCGTCACGGACGCGCCCCCGGCCGGCGTGCCCGACGACGCCGAGCGGCTCACCGACGACGGCCTGCTGGGCTGGCGCTTCGCCGCGGACGAGTGGGCGGCGGCCCCGGAGCCGGGCTCCGGGTGGGACGTGCTCACGCTGCCGGCGGCGGTCGCCGCCGCGCCGGCGCCCCTCGTGGTGACGGACGTGGACTCCACGCTGATCCGGCAGGAGGTCATCGAGCTGCTCGCCGCCCACGCCGGCCGCGAGGCCGAGGTCGCTGAGGTGACGGAGCGGGCGATGCGCGGTGAGCTCGACTTCGCCGCCTCGCTGCACGCGCGCGTCGAGGCGCTCGCGGGGCTGCCCGTGGGCGTCGTGGCGGACGTGGTGCGGGCCATCCGGCCCACCGACGGAGCCCTCGCGCTGATCGAGGCCATCACCGCGGCCGGCGGCCGGGTGTGCGCGGTCTCCGGCGGCTTCACCCAGGTGCTCGCCCCGCTGGCCGAGGCGTGGGGCGTGCACGCCTACTGCGCCAACGAGCTCGAGGTGCGGGACGGGCACCTGACCGGGAGGGTGCTCGGCGACGTCGTGGACCGCGCGGCCAAGGCCGCCATGCTGCGCGCCTGGGCCGAGGACGCGGGGCTCACCCCCGAGCAGGCCGTGGGCGTGGGCGACGGCGCCAACGACATCGATCTGCTCGAGGCGGCCGGCTGCGGCGTGGCGCTGTGCGCCAAGCCGATCCTCCGGGAGCACGCGGACGTCGTCGTCGACGTGCCCTCCTTCACCCCCCTGCGGTGGCTCCTCGGTCTCTGAGCCGCCCGAGCCGAGATGCCACGAGGGCCGGATCCCACGGATCCGGCCCTCGTGGTCAGGGGTGTGGTGCGGTTCAGTCCTGCCCGAGGAAGTCCTCGGCGCCGCCCACGAGCTCGGTGTGGCCGACCTCGAGGTCGTCGCGGCCCACGAGAGAGGCGATCTCGGCGGCGAACTCCTCCACCGAGTAGAGCTTGCCGGCGGCCTCGCGGCGGGCCTCGATGGCACCGGGCTCGGCGCGGTCGAGCAGGGTGGCGGTGATGGTGCCCTCGATCATGTCGCCGGAGACCACCACGAAGCCCACGCCCTTCTCCGTGAACGCGGGGATGCGCTCGCGCAGCGCGTCCTCGCCGGCGCGCTTGGAGCGGGCCACGGGCTCGTAGGAGTCCATGGTGGCGACCTCGTCGATGAAGTGCGCCTGGTGGGAGGTCACGAACACGATCTGCCCGCCGGCGCCCATGCGCTCCAGCGCGGCGTCGGCCAGCGCGGCCTGGGCGTCACGGTTGAGCTTCAGGGCGTAGTCCTCGCCGAACTGGGACTCCATGCCGCCCGAGGCGTTGAGCACGAGCACGTCGAGTGAGCCGAAGTGCTCCACGGCGGCGTCCAGCAGCGCGGCCCGGTCCTCGGCGACGGTCACGTCGCCGCCCACGGCCACGGCGCGGCCGCCGGCCTCCTCGATCCTCTGCACCACCTTGTTCGCGCGCGGCGCCTTCTGGCGGTAGTTCACCACGACGCCCGCGCCGCGGGCGGCCAGCAGCTCGGCGGTGGCGGCTCCGATGCCGCGGGAGGAGCCGGTGACGACGACGCCGCGTCCGGCCAGGTCCTGCTCGGTCATGTTCTGTGCTTCCTGTCTGCTCAGCGGTCGGTGGTCGTCAGTGGCCCATGCCCAGGCCGCCGTCCACGGGGATCACGGCCCCGGAGATGTACGCGGCCTCGTCCGAGGCCAGCCAGCGCACGACGCCGGCCACCTCCTCCGGGGCGGCGAAGCGGCCGGCCGGGATGGACGTCTTGTACTGGGCCTTGAGCTCGTCGTCGAGGGACTGCGTCATCTCGGTGTCGATGTAGCCGGGGGCCACGACGTTCGCGGTCATGCCGCGCGCGCCGAGCTCGCGCGTGATCGAGCGGGCCATCCCGACGAGGCCGGACTTGGAGGCGGCGTAGTTGACCTGGCCGGGCGAGCCGAGCAGGCCCACCACGGAGGAGATCAGGACGATGCGGCCGCGCTTCAGGCGTATCATGCCCTTGGTGGCGCGCTGCACCACGCGGAAGGCGCCGGTGAGGTTCGTGTCGATCACCGAGGTGAAGTCATCCTCGGACATGCGCAGCAGCAGCTGGTCGTGGGTGATCCCGGCGTTGGCCACGAGCACCTCGACCGGGCCGTGGGCCTGCTCGACCTCGCGGAAGGCCGCGTCCACGGAGGCCGCGTCCGTCACGTCGGCCCGGACCGCGAGGACCCCCTCCGGCCCCTCCCCCGAGCGGGAGGTGATGGCCACGCGGTCGCCGTTCGCGGCGAACGCCCGGGCGATGGCCAGGCCGATGCCGCGGTTGCCCCCCGTGACGAGGACGCTGCGGCCGGCGGCCTGCGCGTCCGCTGCGGGCGTGGTGGTCTGATCGGCCATGGGAACACCTTCCGGACGGGACGGGACTAGACTGGAGCACCGGCGCGGCGCCGTCGACGCCGTCCTGCGGGACGCCGCCGACGGCGGGCGCGCCGGCATGTGAACCACCACTCTACGTCCGCGGCCGCGCGGGGGCCCCGCAGGGCGCGACGTGCCAGGAGGATGCGCCATGACCAGCTCCGCCGCCGGCTCCCGAGCCGGCCGTCCCGCCCACGCCGGGCGCGGGGCGACACCGGAGGTCCAGGGGGTCACCACCGCCGCCGCCGGCCGCAGCGCGGACCGGGAGGCGCGCATGAGGGTCTACCTGGTCCAGATGCTGCTCCGCACCGCCTGCTTCGTCGCCGCGCTCTTCACCCACGGCTGGTGGCAGCTCGGGTTCATCCTCGGCGCGGTCGTGCTGCCCTACGTCGCCGTCGTGCGCGTGAACAACACCGGCCCGCAGCAGGCCGGCACCCTGCGCGCCGTGCCCGCCCAGGGACCGGCCCTGACCCCCCGCCCCGACGACGCGGCGGCGCCCGAGCCGGTCGTGCTCACCGGCGACCTCGTGGACGACCCGCGCGACCGTGCGCCACGGGCGCTGGGCCGAGGGTCCTCGTCCGCCGGCAGTCCCGGCCTGCCCGGACGGGGCGGCGCGTGATCGGCGCGGTCCCGGGTGAGCCGGGCATGGACCTGCTGGGCGCCCTCGCGTCCGGCCGCCTTGACCCCGCCGCCGGTGCCTCCACTGCCCGATCCCCGCACGCCGCCGTGGACGGGCCCGAGCGGCCGGTCTGCTCGCGTCGTGGCTGCACCGCGGAGGCCGCCTGGGCCCTGGAGTGGAACAACCCGCGCGTCCACGCCCCGGACCGCGTGAAGACCTGGCTGGCCTGCACGGACCATCGGCCCTTCCTGGACGACTTCCTGAGCGCCCGCGGCTTCCTGCGGCGCTCCCGCCCGCTCGATCCGGCCGCCACGCAGGCGCCCGAGGTCGACACGCCCGAGACCCCGCAGGAGCCCCCGCGCCCATGAGCACCCCCGCCCCCATGACGGACCCGACCGCCCGCGACGCCGAACGCCTTCCTGCCCTGCGCTTCGGCTTCCTCGCCACCGGCCCGTGGATCCTCGGCTTCGTGGTGTGCGTCCTCTTCGCCTTCCTGTGCCATGCGCTCGCGCAGTGGCAGTGGGACCGCCGCGTGGAGGTCCAGCACCGCGTCAACCGCGTCCTGGAGAACTACGACGACGACCCGGTTCCGTTCGCCGAGGCCTCCCGGCTGTTCACCGCGTTCCAGACCGACGACGAGTGGACGCCCGTGACACTGACCGGCGAGTACCTCGTCGACGAGACGCTCATCGTCCGCAACCGCCCCCGGGCCGGCCAGCCCGGCTACGAGGTGCTCGTGCCGTTCCGGACGGACGAGGGCCCCGTCGTCGTGGTGGACCGCGGCTGGCTCCCGGTGGGCAACAGTCCGGGTCAGCCGGACGCCGTGCCGGCCCCGCCCGCCGGCCACGCCGAGGTCGTGGTGCGGGTCAAGCCCGGGGAGCCGGCCCTGGACCGCGACGCCCCGGAGGGCCAGGTGCCCTCGATCGACCTCGCCGAGATCGCCGACACCGTGGGCGGGCCCGTGGCCGGGACGGCCTACGGGATCATGGTCACGGAGGACCCGGCGGTGGAGCCGATGCCGCAGAAGCTCGTCGAGCCCACCCTCGACGAGGGCCCGCACCTGTCCTACGCGATCCAGTGGTACCTGTTCGCGGCCATGGGCTTCGGGGTGTGGGGGTACTCCGCGTGGATGCGCGCCCGCAACGACCGGGCCGACGCCCTCGACGACGCCGCGGACGACGGGCTGCTCTCCGCTCACCGGGTCCCCCGCGCCAAGCCGGTCCGGCGGCGCGACGGGCGGCTCACGGATGAGGAGGCCGAGGACGCGCTCTTCGACTGAGCCCGCCCTCCGCCTCGGCGGCCCGCGCACTCAGGCGAGGGTGATGAGGTCCCTGTAGTCGTCGTTCCAGAGGTCCTCGACCCCGTCCGGCAGCAGCACCACGCGCTCGGGGTCGAGCGCCTCGACGGCGCCCTCGTCGTGGGTCACGAGCACCACGGCGCCCTCGTACTGCTGCAGCGCGTTCAGGATCTCCTCGCGGCTGGCGGGGTCGAGGTTGTTCGTGGGCTCGTCCAGCAGCAGCACGTTCGCGCTCGAGGCCACGAGCGTGGCCAGCGCCAGGCGGGTCTTCTCGCCACCGGAGAGGACGCGGGCGGGCTTGTCGACGTCGTCGCCCTGGAAGAGGAACGATCCGAGCAGCGTGCGCGCCTGGGTGTCGCCGAGCTGCGGGGCGGCGTGGCGCATGTTGTCCAGGACCGACGCGTCCTGGTCCAGGGTGTCGTGCTCCTGGGCGAAGTAGCCCAGCTTGAGCCCGTGGCCCGCCTGGACCTCGCCGGTGTCCGGGGTCTCCTCCCCGGCGAGCATGCGCAGCAGCGTCGTCTTGCCGGCGCCGTTGTAGCCCAGGATCACCACGCGCGAGCCGCGGTCGATCGCCAGGTCCACTCCCGTGAAGATCTCGAGCGAGCCGTAGGACTTGGAGAGGTTCTCGGCGCGCAGCGGCGTCTTGCCGGAGGCCTGCGGGGTGGGGAAGCGGATCGCGGCCACGCGGTCGACCGCGCGCTCGCCCTCGACGCCGCGCATGAGCCGCTCGGCGCGCTTGATCATGTTCTGCGCGGCGGTGGCCTTGGTCGCCTTGGCACGCATCTTCTCGGCCTGGGCCATGAGGGCCGAGGCCTTCTTCTCCGCGTTGGCGAACTCCCGGCGGCGGCGCGCCTCGTCCTGCTGGCGCTGGGCGAGGTAGTTCTTCCACGTCATGTTGTAGACGTCCATGGTCTGCCGGTTCGCGTCCAGGTAGAGGACCTTGTTCACGGTCATCTCCATGAGCTCCACGTCGTGCGAGATCATCAGGAGGCCGCCGGAGTAGGTCTTCAGGTAGTCGCGCAGCCACACGATCGAGTCGTGGTCGAGGTGGTTGGTGGGCTCGTCCAGCAGCATGATGTCCGCGTCGGAGAAGAGGATGCGGGCGAGCTCCACGCGGCGGCGCTGGCCGCCGGAGAGGGTGTGCAGCGGCTGGTCCAGCACGCGGTCCGGCAGGCCGAGGTTGGACGTGATCCGGGCGGCCTCGGACTCGGCCGCGTAGCCGCCGCGGGCCTCGAACTCCGCCTCCAGGCGGGAGTAGCGGTTCATCGCCCGCTCCCGCTCGGCGTCGTCGACGGCGGCCATCCCGGCCTCGGCCTCGCGCATGCGCCGGATGGTCTGGTCCAGGTCGCGGGCGGAGAGGATGCGGTCGCGGCCGGACTGGTCCATGTCCTCGACCTTGGGGTCCTGGGGCAGATAGCCGATGCGCCCGGTCCGGGTCACGGTGCCCGCCGTGGGCTGCCCGCCGCCGGCCAACACCTTGGTCAGCGTCGTCTTGCCGGCGCCGTTGCGCCCCACGAGGCCGACCTTGTCCCCCTTGTCCACGCGGAAGTTCACCTCGTCCATGAGGAGACGGGCGCCCACGCGCAGTTCGACATCGGTGACGGTCAGCATGGGGGTGTCAGACTCCAAGGGTCGAGGGGGGAACAGGGGTGCATCGGCGGGGCCCGGCCGATCTCGACGGGCGGGGGCCAGCGCGGTGCCGGGCCAGTCTAGTCCGTCTACACTCTGGCCCCATGAGCTTCAACGAGAACGTGCAGATCGACGCCGGCCGGGCCCGATCGGGCGGTGGCGGCGGGCTGGGGGGCCGGGGCATCGCCATCGGCGGTGGCGGCGGCCTGCTCGCGGTGCTGCTCGCGATCTTCGCCCCCGGGCTGGCCGAGCAGCTCGGGATCGACACGGGTGGCGGGTCCGTCGGCCAGAGCCAGTACCAGCAGCAGACGGGCTCGGGCGGCCAGAGCCAGCCCCTCTCGGACGAGGAGTGCGCCAGCGGTGCGGACGCCAACCAGAACACCGACTGCCGCGTCGTCGCGACCACCGAGGCCGCGGACGAGTTCTGGGGCGAGTACCTCGCGCAGTTCTCGGACATCCAGTGGCGCCAGCCGCAGCTCACCCTGTTCCAGGGCGGCGTGAGCACCGGCTGCGGCAGCGCCTCCTCGGCCACGGGCCCGTTCTACTGCCCGGCGGACGAGTCCATGTACTTCGACACCGCGTTCTTCGAGACGCTGCAGACCGACTTCGGCGCCGAGGGCGGACCGCTGGCGGAGGAGTACATCGTGGCGCACGAGTACGGCCACCACGTCCAGCAGGTGACCGGCTACCTGCAGCACTCGAAGGACGGGACCACCGGCCCCACCTCCGGCGCCGTGCGCGCGGAGCTGCAGGCCGACTGCTTCGCCGGCATGTGGGCCGGGCACGCCGCCTCCACCGTGGACCCCGAGTCCGGTGCGCCGTTCCTGAAGCCGATCTCGCAGGGCCAGCTGCGCCAGGCCATCGACGCGGCCTCCGCCGTGGGCGATGACCGCATCCAGTCCACCCACACCGGCCGGGTGGACCCCGAGGCGTTCACGCACGGCACCTCGGAGCAGCGCATGGCCTGGTTCATGCGCGGCTACCAGAGCTCCCAGCAGGAGCCCGACATCCGCCAGTGCGACACCTTCCGGGCCTCCTCCCTGGACATCTGAGCCGGGAGCGCCGGGGCGCCTGCCGGCCCGTCCGCACTCCCCCACCACGACGGCGGCCCGTCACCTTCTGCGCGAAGGTGACGGGCCGCCGTCGTGGTCCGGGCCGGATCAGATGTTGAAGCCGAGGGCGCGCATCTGGTCGCGACCGTCCTCGGTGATCCGCTCGGGGCCCCACGGGGGCATCCAGACCCAGTTCAGCCGCCACTCGTCCACCATGGTGCCGATCGCGCGGGAGACCTGGTCCTCGATCTCGTCCGTGAGCGGGCAGGCCGCGGTGGTCAGGGTCATGTCCACGAGCAGCGCGCCGTCGTCGGCGTAGTGCAGCCCGTAGAGCAGGCCCAGGTCCACGACGTTGACGCCCAGCTCCGGGTCGATCACGTCCTTGAGGGCCTCACGGATGTCCTCCGTGGGCGCCTGGTTCGTGGTCTCCGTCATCTCAGGCCCCCGCCGCGGCCTTCTCGAAGCGGGCGTAGCCCTCGGCCTCGAGCTGCTCGGCGAGCTCCGGGCCGCCGGACTCGGCGACGCGGCCGTCCACCAGCACGTGCACGTGGTCCGGCTTGATGTAGTTGAGGATCCGCGTGTAGTGGGTGATCAGCAGGGTGCCCATCTCGTTCTGCGCCTGGGCGCGGTTGACGCCCTCGGAGACGATGCGCAGCGCGTCGACGTCGAGGCCGGAGTCGGTCTCGTCGAGGATCGCGAACTTGGGCTTGAACAGCTCGAGCTGGAGGATCTCGGCGCGCTTCTTCTCGCCGCCGGAGAAGCCCTCGTTGACGTTGCGGTTCATGAACGCCGGGTCGATCTGCAGGGCCTCGAAGGCGCCCTTGACGTCCTTGGTCCAGGTGCGCAGCGAGGGGGCCTGGCCGTCGAGCGCGGTCTTGGCGGTGCGCAGGAAGTTGGTCATGGTGACGCCCGGGATCTCCACGGGGTACTGCATGGCCAGGAAGAGGCCGGCCTGGGCGCGCTCGTCGACGCCCATCTCCAGGACGTCCTCACCGTCGAGGGTGATGGAGCCGGAGGTGACCTCGTAGCGCGGGTGGCCGGCGATGGTCGAGGCCAGGGTGGACTTGCCGGAGCCGTTCGGGCCCATGATCGCGTGGGTCTCGCCCGTCTCGATGGTCAGGGAGAGGCCCTTCAGGATCTCCTTGGGGCCGTTCTCGGTCGCGATCTGCACGTGCAGGTCGGTGATCTGCAGGGTTGCCATGGTGGTTCTCCTCGGGTGGAAGGCGGTGGGGTCTGCGGGGCGTCGGTCAGAGCTGCGCGATGCGGAGCTCGTCCTCCATGACGGCGGTCAGCTCGTCCTCGACGTCGCCGATGCCGATCTTCTGGATGATCTCGTTGAGGAAGCCGCGCACGATCAGGCGGCGGGCCTCGGTCTCGGGGATGCCGCGGGCCATCAGGTAGAACAGCTGGGTCTCGTCGAAGCGGCCGGTCGCGGACGCGTGGCCCGCCCCCTCGATCACGCCGGTCTCGATCTCCAGGTTCGGCACCGAGTCCGCGCGCGCCCCGTCGGAGAGCAGCAGGTTCTGGTTCTTCTCGTACGTGTCCGTGCCCTCGGCCTCCTTGCGGATCAGCACGTCGCCCACCCACACGGTGCGCGCGTCCGTGCCCTGCAGGGCGCCCTTGTAGAGCACGTTCGAGACGCAGTCCGGCTGGTTGTGGTCCACGAACAGGCGGTTCTCGAGGTGCTGCCCGGCGTCGGCGAAGTACAGGCCGTACATCTCGGCCTCACCGCGCTCGGCGGCGAACCGCGCGGTCGGGGTCAGCCGCACCACGCCGCCGCCGTAGGACACGGCCACGTGCTTGAAGTGCGCGTTCGTGGCGACCGAGGCCTGCTGGGCCGAGACGTGCACGGCATCGCCCTCCCAGGCCTGCAGCGCGACCACGTTCAGGCGGGCGTCGCGGCGCACGTCGAACTCGACGTTCTGGGCCAGCACGGCGGTGCCGCGGTGGGCGATCACGACGTCGGCCTGCGCGTTCTCCTCCACGAGCACGGTCAGGTGCATCGCGGCCGGGTCGGCGGAGGAGCCGACGACGTCGATGCGCACCGGCTCGGCGACCTCGCCGGAGATCGTGACGACGGTGGCCTCGGAGACCGAGTTCCAGGCCGCGGCGGACACGCGGTCGTCGGGGGTCAGGACGGAGCCGACGCGGGCGTCGTCGCGGGCCACGGTCTCCACCGTGACGCCGGCCTGCTCGGCCACGGCCACGGCGGGCGCGGCACCGGTCAGGCGCGCGTCGTCGCCCTCGGGCAGGTGCAGCCCGCCCAGGCGCTTGAGCGGGGTGAAGCGCCAGTCCTCCTCGCGCCCCGTGAGCACGGGGAAGTCGGACAGCTCGAAGGAGCTGAGGCGATCGGCGCGCGAGCCCGCGGCGTTGCGCTCCCGGCCCCCGGCCCGGGCGGCCGGGTTCTGCGCGACGGTGAGCTTCTCGCCCTCCTCGCCCATGCCCGGGATCATGGTCCGCTGGGTGTTCTCCACGGTGTCGGTCATGTCAGCCCACCGATCCTTCCATCTGCAGTTCGATCAGCTTGTTGAGCTCGAGCGCGTACTCCATGGGCAGCTCGCGGGCGATCGGCTCGATGAAGCCGCGCACGATCATGGCCATGGCCTCGTCCTCGGACATGCCGCGGCTCATGAGGTAGAAGAGCTGCTCCTCGGACACCTTCGAGACGGTCGCCTCGTGGCCGAGGGTCACGTCGTCCTCGCGGATGTCGATGTACGGGTACGTGTCGGAGCGGGAGACCGTGTCCACGAGCAGGGCGTCGCACACCACCGAGTTCGCGGAGCCGTTCGCGCCCTCGGCGATCTGCACCAGGCCGCGATAGGCGGCGCGGCCGCCGCTGCGGGCCACGGACTTGGACACGATCGAGGAGTTCGTGTGCGGGGCCATGTGCACCATCTTGGAGCCGGTGTCCTGGTGCTGGTCCTTGCCCGCGAACGCGACGGAGAGGGTCTCGCCGGTGGCGTGCTCGCCGGTCAGGTACACGGCCGGGTACTTCATGGTCACCTTGGAGCCGATGTTGCCGTCGATCCACTCCATGGTGCCGCCGGCCTCGACCACGGCGCGCTTGGTCACGAGGTTGTACACGTTCGTGGACCAGTTCTGGATGGTGGTGTAGCGCACGCGGGCGTTCTTCTTCACCACGATCTCCACGACGGCCGAGTGCAGCGAGTCGGACTGGTAGATCGG
The DNA here is from genome assembly GCF_053627955.1 of Micrococcus sp. 093350064-1. Taxonomy (NCBI): domain Bacteria; kingdom Bacillati; phylum Actinomycetota; class Actinomycetes; order Micrococcales; family Micrococcaceae; genus Micrococcus; species Micrococcus sp. 093350064-1. The sequence goes on along the minus strand of NZ_JBSEYU010000003.1, from coordinate 83,832 downwards.
GGCGGTGCAGCCCTCGATGTAGTGCACGTACGAGTCCTCGTCCGCGATGATCAGCGTCCGCTCGAACTGGCCCATGTTCTCCGTGTTGATGCGGAAGTAGGCCTGCAGCGGGATCTCCACGTGCACGCCCTTGGGCACGTACACGAAGGAGCCGCCGGACCACACGGCCGTGTTCAGGGAGGCGAACTTGTTGTCGCCGACCGGGATCACGGTGCCGAAGTACTCCTCGAAGATCTCCGGGTGCTCCTTGAGCGCGGTGTCGGTGTCGAGGAACACGACGCCCTGCTCCTCCAGGTCCTCGCGGATCTGGTGGTAGACGACCTCGGACTCGTACTGGGCGGCGACGCCGGCCACGAGACGCTCGCGCTCGGCCTCGGGGATGCCCAGGCGCTCGTAGGTGTTGCGGATGTCCTCGGGCAGGTCCTCCCAGGTCTTGGCCTGGCCCTCGGTGGAGCGCACGAAGTACTTGATGTTGTCGAAGTCGATGCCGGACAGGTCCGGGCCCCACGCCGGCATCGGCTTGCGCTCGAAGTACTTGAGGGCCTTGAGGCGCAGGTCGCGCATCCACTCCGGCTCGTCCTTCTTGCCGGAGATGTCGCGCACGACGTCCTCGTTCAGACCGCGGACGGCCTTCTCGCCGGCCGCGTCGGAGTCGGCCCAGCCGTACTGGTAGGCGCCGATGGCGTTGAGCTCGGGGTTCTTGTCGAGGATCTCCTGGATCACGCCGGGGTCGGCGGTCTCCGCGGAGTCCCGCTGGACGATCTGGTCGGTCATCTCAGCCTCTCTCACTAGTCACTGCGGTCGGGGTCGGTCGGGTGGTCGGCGGGAGCCGGGGCGTGGCCCGCGCGGCTCAGTCGCGGCCCAGCGGCACGTGTGTGGTGCACACGTGGGCGCCGGCGGCGAGGGTCGAGAGCCGGCGCACGTCCACCTCGAGCAGGCGGGCGAACAGCGCGGTCTCCTCTTCACAGAACTCCGGATGGCGGGCGGGAATTCCCTGGAACGGGCAGTGCCCCTGGCAGACCTGGTCCGCGCGGAGGGTGGGCGCCAGGCCCGCGCCGAAGTGGCGCAGCGTGCCGGCGTAGCCGGCCTCGTCGAGGACCCGCGCGAGGATCCGGGTGCGGTCCTGCAGCGCGGTCTCCCGGCCGTCGACGGCGGCCGTGAAGCGCTCCTCGATCTCCCGGAAGGCGTGGCGCGCGGTGCGGCGCACCTCCTCCTCCCCGCCGAGCTCCTCGAGGCGGGCCAGGGTGTCCAGGGCGACGGCGAGGTGGTCCTTGGGCAGGTGCTCCTGCGCGTGCGAGGTGACCACGTAGCGACGGGAGGGCCGTCCCGCGCCGCGGGCCGCGGTGACCCGCTTGACCTCGACGAGCGAGTCCTCCTCGAGCGCGTCCAGATGGCGGCGCACGGCGGCCGCGGTCAGCTCCAGCTCGCGGCCGATCTCGGCCGCGCTCACGGGTCCACGCGTCAGGACCAGCTGCAGCACACGCTCGCGCGTGCCCTCGGCCGGGGCCGGAGCGGGGGGCGACGCAGACTGATCCGAATACACCACGCCATCATGACCTATTGATCTGGAACGGTTCAAGTGAGGCTCACCTGGCTTGATGACGCCCGCGGCGGAACCCGCCGCAGGCCCGGGCACCCCCGGCCCCACGAGCCGGGGTCGCAGGGCCCGAGGACTAGACTGGCACAGTGCCCCGACCTCCCCTGACCCCGGATCCCGTGCCGCGCGACGAGCCCGTCCTGCGCCTGAGCGACGTCCACCGGAGCCTCGGCCGCGGCCGGTCCCGCACCCCCGTCCTGCGGGGCGTCGACCTCACCGCCCGTGCCGGCGCCGTCACGGTGCTGCTCGGCCCCAACGGGGCCGGCAAGTCCACCACCCTCGGCCTCTGCCACGGCATGGACCGGCCCGACGCCGGCACCGTGCGCGTCTTCGGCGCAGACCCGTGGCGGGCCTCCGCCGACCTGCGCGCCCGCATCGGCGTGATGTGGCAGGAGGGCGGCCTGCCGCCCGCGATCCCCGCCCGCCGCTTCGTCGGCCACGTGGCGTCCCTGTACCGCGACCCGCTGCCCGTCGAGCCGCTGCTGGAGCGCCTGCTGATCGCCGAGGTCGCCGGCCGCCCCCTGCGCCGCCTCTCCGGCGGCCAGCGCCAGCGCGTCGCGCTCGCGGCCGCCCTCGTCGGCCGGCCGGACATGCTGTTCCTCGACGAGCCCACCGCGGGCCTCGACCCGGAGACCCGGCCCGTCGTGCACGACGTCGTGCGGGAACAGACCGACCGCGGCGCCGCCGTGCTGCTGACCACGCACCTGCTCGACGACGCCGAGCGGCTCGCGGACGACGTCGCCATCCTGCGCGCCGGCCGCGTGGTGCGCTCCGGCCCGCTGTCCGAGCTCACGCGCGTGGCCGAGGGCGACGTCGTCGACGTGGACTTCGGCGACGCCTCCCCCGACGCCGTCCGCGCCTGGGCGGACACCCTGCCCGCGCCGCTGCGCGCGGCCGGCCTCGGCGAGTCCGCCCGCCTGCGCGTGGCCGGCGTCCGCGGCCCGGACGACCTGGCCGTCCTCGCGGCGAGCTGGCGGGAGCACGCCCTGATGCCCACCCGATTCGAGCGCGCCGGACTGCGCCTCGAGCAGATCCTCCGGGAGACCGCCGCATGAGCACGCCCGTCGTCGACCACCGCGCCCCGGCCGGCACCGGAGCCCACGCGGGCGCCGCCCCGCTGGCCGCCCGCGTCCTGCGTCAGGCCGGCTACGAGACCGGCACCGCGCTGCGCAACGGCGAGCAGCTGCTCGTGACCGTGGTGCTGCCCCTGCTCGCGCTCGTGGGCGTGCACGTCACCGGCCTGCTCGACGCCCCGGGCCGATCGGGCCTGGACGTGGCCGTGCCCGGCGTGCTCGCCTTGGCCGTGATCAGCTCCGCGTTCACGGCCACCGCGATCGCCACGGGCTTCGAGCGTCGCTACGACGTGCTCGCCGCCCTGGCCACCACCCCGCTGGGCACGCTCGGCCTCGTCGCCGGCAAGGCCCTGGCGGTGGTGGCCCTCCTGCTGGTGCAGGTGAGCGTGATCGGCGGCGTCGGCCTGGCGCTCGGGTGGCGTCCGGACCCCGAGGGGATCCTGCCGGCCCTGGTCGCCCTCGCACTGGGGGCCGCCGCCTTCACGGCCCTCGGGCTGCTGCTCGCCGGCACGGCCCGGCCGGAGGCGACCCTCGCCGTCGCCAACCTGCTGTGGGTGCTGTTCGGCGCCGTCGGCGGCACGGTGTTCCCCGCCCGGGTCCCCGGCGTGGGCCTGCTCCCTTCCGGCGCGCTGGGCACGGCCCTGCGGGCCGCCCTCCTGGACGGGGCCTGGTCGCCCGTCCCCCTGCTCGTGCTCACCCTGTGGGGCGCCGTGGCCGTCGCGGCCGCGCTCCGCTGGTTCCGCTGGCGGCCCTGAGCCGTTCCCCGTCCCCCTGCATCGAACGATCGGAAGGACACCGTGTCCACCACCACCCCCGCGGCCCGGACCGCCCCGGCCGGACTCGCCGCCCGTCTGCCGCAGCGCCTCTCGAAGGCCACCATGGCCCTCGCCGTGGCGTCACTGGCGTCCGAGATCGGCATCATCGTCACCGGCGGCGCCGTGCGCCTCACCGGCTCCGGCCTGGGCTGCCCCACGTGGCCCAAGTGCTCGCCCGAGTCCCTCACCAACACCCCGGAGATGGGCATCCACGGCTACATCGAATTCGGCAACCGGACGCTGACGTTCGTCCTGGTGGTCATCGCCGCCGCCATGTTCCTGTCCCTGTGGAACCTGCGCGGCACCCACCGGAGCCCCTTCTGGCTCTCCGTGGGCCTGCTGGCCGGCATTCCCGCGCAGGCCCTCGTGGGCGGCGTCGTGGTCCTGACGAATCTGAACCCGTGGTGGGTGGCCGGCCACTTCATCGTGTCCTCGATCATGGTGGCCGTGGCGACCCTGCTCGTGGTGCGCATCGCCGCCGAGCGCCGTGCCGGCCGGGCGGGGGTGCCCCTCGTGGACGGCGCCACCACCGGCCGGTCCCGTGCCGCCGCCTGGGCGGCGTTCGCGCTGACGTGGGCCGCCGTGTACCTGGGCACCGTGGTGACCGGCACGGGCCCGCACTCCGGCGACCCCGGCTCGCCGCGCCACGAGTTCGACCCGCTGCTGGTCACGCGTGCCCACGTGGTCCCGGTGTACCTGCTCCTGGCGGCCGCCCTGGTCCTGTTCTTCACGGTGCGCCGCGCGGCCGGCGCCTCCCGCCTGCAGCGCGCCGCCGTGCTGCGGCTCCTGCTCGCCCTCGTGTTCCAGGCCGCCGTGGGCTACACCCAGCACTTCACGGGCCTGCCGATCGGTGTGGTCCTGCTGCACATGCTCGGCTCGGCACTGCTCGTGGCGTCGGCGACGGAGGCCTGGGACCGGCAGGTCGCCCGCTACGTCACGGCCGGACCCGGTGCCGCGGTCGAGACCGCCACGCCCGCGCGCACCGTCGCTGCGGGCTGACACCCCGCGCACGCGAACGGCCCCGCACCGGCTGGTGCGGGGCCGTCGTCGTCTGCGTCCCGGGGAGCGCCCGGGGCGGACCCGAGGTCAGGCGCCGAAGTGCATCAGCGGCGCACCCACGAACGGGTCCACGGCCAGGGCGATGAACAGCAGCGTCAGATAGGTGATGGAGAGGTGGAAGACCTTCATGGCCTTGCGGTCCTCGAAGTCCTCGCGCTGGGCCTGCACCTGCAGCACGTGGGACTCCCAGATGAACCAGCCTCCGACGACGAGCGCGACCGCGGTGTAGACGATGCCGGCCCAGCCCATCGGCACGAGCAGGAGGGAGCACGCCACGGTGGCCCACGCGTAGAGCACGACCTGGTTGGAGACGTGGCGCGCGGAGGCGATGGCGCCGAGCATCGGCACGTCGGCCTGCTGGTAGTCGCGCTTGTACTTCATGGACAGCGGCCAGTAGTGCGGGGGCGTCCACAGGAAGACCACGAGGAACAGCACGATGGCCGGCCACTCGACGGTCTCGCGCACGGCCGCCCAGCCGATCAGCACGGGGAAGCAGCCGGCGATGCCGCCCCACACGATGTTCTGCTCCGTGCGGCGCTTGAGCACGAGCGAGTACACGACCACGTAGAAGAAGATGGCGGCCACGCCCAGGCCGGCCGCCAGCCAGTTGGCGCCGAACCCGAGGATCAGGATGGACACGACCGTCTGCACCCACGCGAACACGAGGGCCTCGCGGGGGGTGACCTCGCCGGTGACGAGCGGCCGGTTCTCGGTGCGCTTCATGACCCGGTCGATGTCGCGGTCGATGTAGCAGTTGAAGGTGCCGGAGGCGCCGGCGGCGAGCGCACCGCCGACGAGCGTGGCGATCATGGTGAGCACGTCCGGGAAGCCGCGCTGCGCGAAGATCATGGTCGGCAGCGTGGTCACCAGCAGCAGCTCGATCACCCGGGGCTTCGTCAGCTCGACGTACGCCCGGACCTTGCGGCGCAGGGGCAGCGGGGACCGGTCGACGACGCCGGGCTCGGCGGCGGCGACGCGGGCGGCGGACGGCGACTCCAGGGAGGATGACATCTGCTTCTCACGGTGAGGGGACGGTGGGCGTGCCCGTCCCGGGGTTCGGATCGGCCACTCGGGCGGTCCGCCTGCGGTCAGGCCTTGACCCAGTCTACTCGTGTCAACGGCTGTTCGCCCGGGGGCGAAGCATGTCATGAGGCGCCCGGTCGGGCCCGCCCCGCCGTCGCGCGGCTAGGCTGGGACGACGGCCCCGCGCCGCGACGCCCCGGCGTCGGCCGGGGCCGCACCCCGACGCTCCCGATCCGCCAGGAGAGAACCCGTGACCGACGCCGCGCAGCCGTCCACCCCCCCGACCCTGGACCGGGTGGCCCCGGCCCGCGGGTTCGTCTACTCGGAGCAGGACCGCCGGATGGTGGACACGCTCAAGGCGCTCTCGGCGGACGCCGTGGAGAAGGCCGGGCACGGCCACCCCGGCACCGCGATCTCGCTGGCCCCCGTGGCGTGGCAGCTGTACCAGAACGTCATGCACCTGGACCCCACGGACGACCGCTGGGAGGGCCGGGATCGCTTCATCCTCTCCGCGGGCCACGCCTCGCTCATCCAGTACCTGCAGTTGTTCGCCGCGGGCGCCGGGCTCGAGATCGAGGACATCCAGGGGCTGCGCACCGAGGGATCCAGGACCCCGGGCCACCCGGAGTACGGCCACACCCACGGCGTCGAGGTGACCACGGGTCCGCTGGGCCAGGGCCTGGCGATGGGCGTCGGCTTCGCGTACGAGCAGCGCCGCGTGCGCGGGCTGATGGACCCCGACGCCGCCCCCGGCACCTCCCCGTTCGACCACCACGTGTTCGTGCTCGCCTCCGACGGGGACATCCAGGAGGGCGTCGCCGCCGAGGCCTCCTCGCTGGCCGGGCACCAGGAGCTCGGGAACCTGGTCGTCGTCTACGACGCGAACCGCATCTCGATCGAGGACGACACGGACATCGCGTTCACCGAGGACGTGGTCCGCCGCTACGAGGCCTACGGCTGGCACGTGCAGGAGGTCGACTGGACCAACGGCGCCCAGGGCCACGCCGTGACCGAGTACACGGAGGACGTGGAGGCCCTGTACGACGCCCTCGTCGCGGCCAAGGCCGAGACCGGCCGGCCCTCGCTGATCAAGCTGCGCACCGTGATCGGCTGGCCCTCCCCCACGAAGCAGAACACCGGCGGCATCCACGGCTCCAAGCTCGGCACGGACGAGGTCGCCGGCCTCAAGGAGAGCCTCGGGCTGGACCCGACCAAGACCTTCGACGTCGACCCCGAGCTCCTGGCCCGCGCCCGGTCCATCGCCGAGCGCTCGGCAGAGTACCGCCGCGGCTGGGAGGCGGCGTTCCAGGCCTGGCGCGAGGCGAACCCGGAGAACGCGCGGCTGTACGACCGACTGGCCGGACGAGAGCTGCCCGCTGGCTTCGCGGACGCGTTCCCGTCCTGGGACGCGGACGAGAAGGGCCTGGCCACGCGCGCGGCCTCCGGAGAGGTGCTCACGGCCCTCGCGCCGGTCATGCCCGAGCTCTGGGGCGGCTCGGCCGACCTCGCCGGGTCGAACAACACCACCATGAAGGGCGAGCCCTCCTTCATCCCGGCCCGCCGCTCCACCGCCACGTGGCAGGGCCACGAGTACGGCCGCACCCTGCACTTCGGCGTCCGCGAGTTCGCGGCCGGGGCGATCGTCAACGGCATCACGATCGGCGGCCTGACCCGTGCCTACATGGGCACGTTCCTGACGTTCTCCGACTACATGCGCCCCGCCGTCCGCCTGGCCGCCCTCATGGGCACCCCGAGCACGTACGTGTGGACGCACGACTCCATCGGCCTCGGCGAGGACGGCCCCACGCACCAGCCGGTGGAGCACCTGGCCGCCCTGCGGGCCATCCCCGGGCTCGACGTCGTCCGCCCGGCCGACGCCAACGAGACCGCGTGGGCGTGGCGGACGGTGCTCGAGCACCGGGACCGCCCGGCCGGACTCGTCCTGTCCCGGCAGAGCCTGCCCGTGCTCCCCCGGGACACGGACGGCTTCGCCCCCGCCTCGGGCGTGGCCCGCGGCGCCTACGTCCTCATCGACGCCACGGATGCCGACGGCGCGCCGACGCCGGCCCGCGCGCTGCTGATCGCGACCGGCTCCGAGGTCTCCGTGGCCGTGCGGGCCCGCGCGCTGCTGCAGGCCGACGGCGTCCCGACCCGCGTCGTCTCCGCCCCCTGCCTCGAGTGGTTCGCCGAGCAGGACGAGGCCTACCGGGCCGAGGTCCTGCCCGACGGCCCCGACGCCCCGGTCCGCGTCTCCGTCGAGGCCGGCATCGCGATGCCGTGGTTCGAGCACACGGTGACGGCCTCCTCCCCGGGCGCCCGCGTGAGCCTCGAGCACTACGGCGAGTCGGCCGACGGCGCCCGCCTGATGGAGAAGTACGGATTCACTGGCGAGCACGTCGCCGAGGTGACCCGCGGCCTCCTCTGAGGCCCGGCGCCCACGGCGCCCCGAGCACGTCCACCCCGAAGGGAAGGCACCCGCAGACCATGAGCACCCCGCAGAACCCGAACACCGCCGCGCTGGCCCAGGCCGGTGTGTCGATCTGGCTCGACGACCTCTCCCGCACGCGGCTGGACGAGGGCACGCTCGAAGAGCTGATCGCCACCCGCTCGGTCACCGGCGTCACCACGAACCCGTCCATCTTCGCGGTCGCCCTCGCGGACGCGGGCGCCTACCAGGGACAGCTGCGCGAACTCGCCGCGGCCGGCGCCTCGGTGGACGAGGCCGTCGTCGCCCTGACGACCGAGGACGTGCGCCGCGCCGCCGACGTGCTCGCGCCCGTCCACGAGCGCACCGGCGGGGCGGACGGCTTCGTCTCCCTTGAGGTCGATCCGCGCCTGGCCCGCGACGCCGCCGGCACCGTGGCGCAGGCCCGCGAGCTGGCGGCGGCCGTCGACCGTCCCAACCTCATGGTGAAGATCCCCGCGACCGTGGAGGGCCTGTCCGCCATCGCGGACGTGCTCGGCGCGGGCATCAGCGTGAACGTGACCCTGATCTTCTCCCTGCCCCGCTACCGCCGGGTGCTCAACGCCTGGCTCACCGGCCTGGAGAAGGCCCGGGCGAACGGGCACGACGTCCGCCGCCTCCACTCGGTGGCCTCCTTCTTCGTCTCCCGTGTGGACACGGAGGTCGACGCGCGGCTGCGCGCGATCGGCACCCCCGAGGCCGAGGCGCTGACCGGCCGGGCCGCCGTCGCCAACGCGCGCCTGGCCTACCGAGCCTTCGAGCAGGCCCTGGACTCGGAGCGCTGGCGCCTGCTCGAGGCGGCCGGCGCCCCCGTGCAGCGGCCCCTGTGGGCCTCCACCGGCGTCAAGGACCCCGCCCTGCCGGACACGCTGTACGTCACCGAACTCGTGGCACCGCACACCGTGACCACCCTGCCGGAGAAGACCCTCGAGGCGGTCGCCGACCACGGGGTGATTGCGGCGGACACCGTCACGGGCGCCTACGCCGAGGCCGATGCCCTGCTCGACGCGGTCGGCGCGGCAGGCGTGTCCTACCAGGACGTCGTGGACGTGCTGGAGACTGAGGGCCTGGAGAAGTTCGAGGCCGCGTGGGACGAGCTGCTCGGCTCGGTCCGCTCCGGGCTCGACGCCCATCGCTGACCGCACCCGCCCCCCGACCCCGCCGCCCGCTCGCCACGCGCACGGAAGGACCCCCCATGAGCACCCTCGGCCTCACCGCCACCGGAGCCGCCCTCGAGGCGATCGACCGCCATCTGCCCGCCCTCCTCCAGGACCGCGTCGCCTCCCGCCTCGGGGCGCAGGACGCCGACCTGTGGGGGGCGCCGGCCCGCGACGAGGCCGCCAAGCGGCTCGGCTGGATCGACCTGTTCGAGGACTCCCGCGCCCTCGTCCCGCACATCGCCCAGCTGACCCGGGAGCTGCGCGCCGAGGGCGTGGACCGCGTGGTCCTGGCGGGCATGGGCGGCTCGTCCCTGGCCCCCGAGGTGATCGCGGCGACGGCCGGCGTCGAGCTCGAGGTCCTGGACTCCACGGACCCGCTCCAGGTCTCCCGCGCCCTCGAGCGCGACCTCGAGCGAACCGTGCTGGTGGTCTCCTCCAAGTCCGGCTCCACCGTGGAGACCGACTCGCAGCGCCGCGTCGTCGAGGCCGCGTTCCGCGACGCTGGGATCGACCCCCGCACCCGCCTGGTCGCCGTCACGGACCCGGGCTCACCGCTGCACGCCGCGTGCGAGTCCGCCGGCTGGCGCGCCGTCTTCACCGCGGACCCGACCGTGGGCGGGCGTTTCTCGGCCCTCACCGCGTTCGGCCTGGTCCCCACCGGCCTGGCCGGCGTGGACGTCGCGGCCCTGCTGGACGACGCGGAGGCCGTGCTCGACCTGCTGATCGCCGACGACGAGGACAACCCGGGCCTGCAGCTCGGCGCGGCCCTGGGCGGCACCCGCCCGCTGCGCGACAAGCTCGTCTTCGCCGACCACGGGTCCGGCATCGCCGGACTGCCGGCCTGGATCGAGCAGCTGATCGCCGAGTCCACGGGCAAGGACGGCACCGGGCTGCTGCCCGTCGTCGTCGCCCCCGGCGACCCCGAGACCGTGTGGGACGCCCCCGACCTGCTGCAGGTGCAGCTCGTCGGCGAGGACGACGTCGCGGCCCCGGGCCACGGCGTGCAGGTCGCCGGCTCGCTCGGCGCCCAGCTGCTGCTGTGGGAGGTGGCCACCGCGGTGGCCGGCCGCCTGCTCGGGATCAACCCCTTCGACCAGCCGGACGTGGAGGCCGCCAAGGCCGCCGCCCGCACCCTGCTGGACGGCCCCGCCGCCGAGCGGCCGGCCGACGGCGAGGTGGAGGGTGTCGAGGTCTCCGGCCCGGCGTCCGTGACCTCTGCCCCGGACCTGGCCGGCGTGCTGCGCGCCACGGCGGCACTGGTGCCCGAGGGCGGCTACCTGGCGGTCCACGCCTACCTCTCCCGTCATGACGACGCCGAGCTCGAGGAGCTGCGCGCGGACCTGGCGGACCTGGTCGGCCGCCCGGTCACGTTCGGCTGGGGTCCGCGGTTCCTGCACTCCACCGGACAGTTCCACAAGGGCGGCCCGGCCGTCGGCGTGTTCCTGCAGATCACCGGCGACGCCGGCCTGGACCTCGAGGTGCCCGGCCGCCCGTTCTCCCTGGGCAGGCTCATCGCCGCGCAGGCAGCGGGCGACGCCCGGGTGCTGGGCGATCTCGGCCGCCCCGTGGTCACCCTGCACCTGCGCCGCCGCGACGCGGGCATCGAGGCCCTGAGGAGCGCCGTCCGTGGCCGGTGAGTCCCGGACCGCCCCCCGCAACCCGCTGCGCGACCCCCGTGACCGGCGCCTGACCCGCATCGCGGGCCCGTCGGCGCTCGTGCTGTTCGGCGTGACGGGCGACCTGGCGAAGAAGAAGCTCCTGCCGGCCATGTACGACCTGGCCCAACGCGGCCTGCTGCCGCCGGCGTTCTCCCTCGTCGGCTTCGGTCGCCGCAGCTGGTCCGACGAGGAGTTCGCCGACTACGTGCGCGCCGCCGTCGAGGCCTCCTCCCGGACCACGTTCGACGAGACCGTGTGGGACCAGTTCCAGGGCGGTCTGCGCTTCGTCTCCGGCGCGTTCGACGACGAGGCTGCCTACGTCCGTCTCGACGAGGTGCTCGCCGAGCTCGAGACCTCACGCGGCACGCGGGGGAACACCGCGTTCTACCTCTCCATCCCGCCGGACTGGTTCGAGGCCGTCTCCCGCCACCTGGCCGACCAGGGCCTGGCCGACCGGTCGCAGCCGGCCGAGGGCCCGTGGCGCCGCGTGGTCATCGAGAAGCCCTTCGGCCACGACCTGGCCAGCGCGCAGGAGCTCAATGCTGTGATCGAGCGCGTCTTCCCCTCGGACGCGGTGTTCCGCATCGACCACTACCTCGGCAAGGAGACGGTGCAGAACATCCTCGCGTTCCGGTTCGCCAACCGGATGTTCGAGCCGCTCTGGAACGCGGAGCACGTGGACCACGTCCAGATCACGATGGCCGAGGACATCGGCATCGGTGGACGGGCGAGCTACTACGACGGCGTGGGCGCGGCGCGCGACGTCATCCAGAACCACCTCCTGCAGCTGCTCGCGTTCACCGCGATGGAGGAGCCGATCTCGTTCGACGCGGACCATCTGCGCGCGGAGAAGGAGAAGGTCCTCGAGGCCGTGACCGTCCCGGACACGCCCGAGGGACTCGCGGCGGCCTCCGCCCGCGGCCAGTACACCTCCGGCTGGCAGGGCGGCGAGCGGGTCACGGGATTCCTCGACGAGGAGGGCTTCAACCCGGCGTCCGTCACGGAGACGTACGCCGCGCTCAAGGTGGGCATCCGCACGCGGCGCTGGCAGGGCGTGCCGTTCTACCTGCGGGCCGGCAAACGCCTCGGCCGGCGGGTGACGGAGATCGCCGTCGTCTTCAAGAAGCCCCCGCACCTGCTGTTCCCCGTCCACGACGGGGACGAGTTCGGGCAGAACATCATCGTCATCCGGGTGCAGCCGGACGAGGGCGTCACCATCCGCTTCGCGTCCAAGGTGCCCGGCACGCAGACCGAGATCCGCGACGTCACGATGGACTTCGGCTACGGCCACGCCTTCACCGAGGACTCCCCCGAGGCGTACGAGCGTCTCATCCTCGACGTGCTCCTCGGGGAGCCGCCGCTGTTCCCGCGCCAGGCCGAGGTGGAGCTGTCCTGGCGGATCGTGGACCCGTTCGAGGAGCACTGGGCGAGCCTGGGCACCCAGCCCGAGCCCTACGCCCCGGGCACGTGGGGACCGCCCTCGGCCGACGCCCTCATGGCCCGCGACGGACGAAGCTGGAGGCGCCCGTGAAGATCCGCATGCACGACACCACCACCTCCCAGGTGGCCAAGCGCATCACGCAGCTGCGCGAGAAGAGCGGGGTCGTGGCCCTCGGCCGCGTCCTCACGCTCGTGATCAGCACGGACGACGCCGGCATCGAGTCCGCCGTCCAGGCCGCCAACGCGGCCTCGCTCGAACACCCGTGCCGCATCGTCGTCCTGGCCCTGGGCGACCCCGCGGCCCCCACCCGCCTGGACGCCGAGATCCGGGTCGGGGGCGACGCCGGCGCCTCCGACGTCGTGGTGCTGTGGTGCGCCGGGGAGAACGCCCACGCCGACGAGTCGCTCGTCTCCGGGCTGCTCCTGCCCGATGCGCCCATCGTCGTGTGGTGGCCCGGGGTGCCACCCGGGGTCCCCTCGGCGACGGCGCTCGGTCGCCTGGCCCACCGCCGGATCACGGACACGGCCTCGGCGTCCGCGGCCGAGCCCGCCCTGTGGGCTCTGCGCGCGGGCCACCATGAGGGGGACACCGACCTGGCCTGGACGCGCCTGACGCTGTGGCGGATCCAGGTGGCCGGGATCTTCGACACGCTCGACGTGGCCACCCTGCGCTCGGTGACGGTGGACGGGGCGCCGGACTCCCCCAGCACCATGCTGCTCGCGGCGTGGCTCACCCTGACCCTGAAGGTGCCCGTGACGATCGCGCACTCGAAGGTCGGCCACGGGATCCGTGCGGTGCGCCTGCGGTGCACGGACGGGGACGTGGTGCTCTCCCGCTCGCAGTCGCAGGTGGCCCGGCTCTATCAGCAGGGCCGGCCGGTGCAGCGCATCTCCCTGCCACGCCGGACGATCCAGGACTGCCTGGCCGAGGAGCTGCGCCGCCTGGACCCGGACGAGGTCTTCGGCGCCGTGCTCCACCAGGGCCTGCCGCGCACGGACCTCTCCCCCGTGCAGGCCTCCGAACGCTGAGGGGCCCCCGGCGCCCCACCGGTCCGGGACGCGCGAACGCCCCGCACGGATCTTCCGTGCGGGGCGTTCGCGTCGGGGCCCGGCGGGGCGGCCTCAGGACTCCATGGTCAGACGCGGCAGGACGCCGAGCAGGGCGATCACGACACCCCAGGCGACCACGGAGCCGACGGTCAGGCGGGTGAGCAGACGCTGGGCGGAGCCCGAGGAGCTCATCGAGCTGGTCACGCCGCCGCCGAACATGTCCGAGACGCCGCCGCCGCGGCCCTTGTGCAGCAGGATGAGCAGCACGATGACCACGCTGAGCACGACCACGAGGATCTGCAGGGCCAGGGTCAGGACGTCCACGGGAGGGCTCCTCGGGTCGAGGTGCGGCCCCGGCGCGCGCCGGGGCCGTCACGGAGAATGCGGTCGGTCGGGCCGGACGGATCAGGCCTGGTCGAACCGGACGATCTTAGCAAACTCGTCCGCGTCGAGGCTGGCGCCGCCCACGAGGGCGCCGTCCACGTCTGGCTGCGCCAGCAGCGCCGGCGCGCTGGAGGACTTCACGGAGCCGCCGTAGAGGATCCGCAGTCCGGCGGCGACGTCGTCGCCGTGCAGTGCGGCCACGCGGGCGCGCAGGGCCGCGCACATCTGCTGCGCGTCCTCGGGGCCGGCGACCTCGCCCGTGCCGATCGCCCACACGGGCTCGTAGGCGACGACGACGCCGGCCACGTCCTGCGCCGACAGGCCCGCGATCGAGCCCTCCAGCTGGGCGAGCGTGTGCTCGACGTGCCGGCCGGCCTGGCGCACCTCCAGGCCCTCGCCCACGCAGATCACCGGGGTGAGGCCGTGGCGCAGGGCCGCGGCGGCCTTGCGCGCGACGAGCGCGTCGTCCTCCCCGTGGAGGGTGCGACGCTCGGAGTGGCCCACGATCGCGTAGCGGCACCCCAGCGCGGCCAGGAACGCGCCGGAGACGTCGCCCGTGTAGGCGCCGGCGTCCTCGGGCGAGAGGTCCTGCGCGCCGTAGGCGAGGTCCAGGCGGTCGCCGGTGACGAGCGTCTGCACGGCCCGCAGGCCCGTGAAGGGCGGGAACACCGCGACCTCCACGGCCTCCTGGTCATGGTCCGCGTCCGTGAGGAGCCACGTGAGGCGCTGCACCAGGGTGACGGCCTCGAGGTGGTCCAGGTTCATCTTCCAGTTGCCCGCGATCAGCGGCACGCGTGTGGTCTGCTCCGCCATGCTCACGCCCGCCCCTCGCCGGCCAGGGCGGTGACGCCCGGGAGCTCCTTGCCCTCGAGGTATTCGAGGGAGGCGCCGCCGCCGGTGGAGATGTGGCCGAACGCGTCGTCGGCGAAGCCGAGCGTGCGCACGGCCGCCGCGGAGTCGCCGCCGCCGACCACCGACAGGCCGCCGGCCGCGGAGGCCTCGGTGAGGGCCCGGGCCACCGCCCGGGTGCCCTCCGCGAAGGCCGGGAACTCGAACACGCCCATGGGGCCGTTCCAGAACACGGTCTGGGCGCCGCGGATCTGCTCCGCGAACGCCCGGGCCGTCTCGGGGCCGATGTCCAAGCCCATGGCGGACGCGCCGTGCGCGCCCGAGGTGAGGGCGTCCACGGCCAGGACCTCGTGCTCGGCGTCGGCCGCGAAGCCGGAGGCCATGACGATGTCCGTGGGGAGCACGATGCGGGCGGCCCCGGCCTCGGAGCGGCGCAGGTACTCGCGGACGGTGTCGAGCTGGTCCTCCTCGAGCAGGGAGGCGCCCACCTCGTGGCCCTGCGCCTTGAGGAACGTGAAGAGCATGCCGCCGCCGATCAGCAGCGTGTCGGCCTTGTCCAGCAGGTTGTCGATCACGGCCAGCTTGTCCGAGACCTTCGACCCGCCCAGCACGACGACGTAGGGCCGCTCCGGGGACTCGGTCAGACGGGTGAGCACCTCGAGCTCGGCGGCGACCAGCGGGCCCTGGTGGGCCGGCAGCTGTGCCGCGACGTCGAACACGGAGGCGTGCTTGCGGTGGACCGCGCCGAAGGCGTCGCCCACGTAGGCGCCGTCGTCGCCGGCCAGCGCCGCCATCTCGCCGGCCAGCGCGGCGCGCTCGGCATCGTCCTTGGAGGTCTCGCGGGCGTCGAAGCGCACGTTCTCCAGCAACAGCACCTGGCCGTCCTGCAGGGCGGCGGCCTTCGCGCGCGCGTCGTCCCCGGTCACGTCCGCGGCCAGGGCGACGTCGGCGCCCAGCAGCTCGGCCATGCGCGCGGCGACCGGACGGAGGGAGTACGCGGGGTCCGGCTCACCCTTGGGGCGGCCCAGGTGGGCCATGACGATCACGCGCGCACCGGCCTCGGCCAGGTCCCGGATCGCGGGCAGCGAGGCCCGGATGCGGCCGTCGTCGGTGACGGTGTCCCCGTCCAGCGGGACGTTCAGGTCGGACCGGATGAGCACGGTGCGGCCGGCGACGCCGGCCTCGAGCAGATCGGTGAGGGTCGGTGCGGGCATGATGCCTCCTGGGGTGCCGGAGCGGGGTCGGTTCACGGTGCAGTCTAGGCGGACGGCCCGGGCCGACGGAGGAACCGTCGGCCCGGGCCGTCGGGCGCCGTGCGGGCTCAGAGCTTCGAGCCGATGAGGTCTGCGAAGTCCATGAGCTGGGAGGTGTAGCCGTACTCGTTGTCGTACCAGCCGATGATCTTCACGGTCTGGCCGATGGACTTGGTCAGCGGGGCGTCGAAGGTGCACGCCGCCGGGGAGGTGATGATGTCCGAGGACACGATCGGGTCCTCCGAGTAGACCAGGCGGCCCTGCAGCGGACCGGACTCCGCGGCCTTCTTGAACGCCGCGTTGATCTCCTCGACCTCCACGTGGCGCGTCAGCTCCACGGTCAGGTCGGTGGCCGAGCCGGTGATGGTGGGCACCCGCATGGCGAAGCCGTCGAGCTTGCCCTTCAGCTCCGGGATGACCTCGCCGATGGCCTTGGCCGCGCCCGTGGAGGTGGGCACCATGTTCTGGGCGGCGGCGCGCGCCCGACGGCGATCCTTCTTGTGCACGTTGTCGTGCAGGTTCTGGTCGCCGGTGTACGCGTGGATCGTGGTCATGATGCCGTCCACGATGCCGAACTCGTCGTTGAGGACCTTCGCCATCGGGGCCAGGCAGTTCGTGGTGCACGAGGCGTTCGAGACGATGTGCATCGTCTCCGCGTCGTAGGTGTGCTCGTTCACACCCATCACGAAGGTGCCGTCGACCTCCTTGGCGGGAGCGGAGATGAGGACCTTCTTGGCCCCGGCGTCGAGGTGGGCCTGCGCCTTGGGGCCGGTCGTGAAGATGCCGGTGCACTCGATGACCAGGTCCACGCCGAGCTCACCCCACGGCAGCTTCGTCGGGTCGGCCTCCTGGAAGAACGCGACGTCGCGGCCGTCGATGCGGAACCCCTTCTCGGTCCGCTCCAGCTCGCCCGGGTAGCGGCCCAGGATGGTGTCGTACTGGGTCAGCCAGAACAGGTCCTCGGGGTCGGCGAGGTCGTTCACCGCGACCAGCTCGAGGTTCTCGTGGCCGCGGTCCCTGAGCACGCGCACGATGTTGCGTCCGATGCGGCCGTAGCCGTTGATGGCGATCTTGGTCATGGTGGTCTCTCTCGTTAGTTCGCGTTGCGTGGTCCCCGTGGCGGTGGGTCCGGGGCGGTACGGTCGAGCGGTCGCGCCCGGTCCGGGCGCGCGGTGGGGACAGGGCCGGAGCGCCGAGCCCCTCCCCGCATCGGGGCGCTGACGTCGTGGGGCCACGACGTCAGCGCCCCGGTGCGCGGTGTGGATCAGGCCGGGAGGATCAGGCCGGAGGCGCCGGCGCGGGCGGCCTCGAAGCGGGCCTGCACGTCGGCCCAGTTCACGATGTTCCAGATCGCCTTGACGTAGTCCGCCTTGACGTTCTGGTAGTCGAGGTAGAAGGCGTGCTCCCACATGTCCAGCTGGAACAGCGGGATGGTGGCGACCGGCACGCCGTTCTGCTGGTCGTAGAACTGCTCGATCACCAGGTTGCCGCCGATGGGCTCGTAGGCCAGCACGGCCCAGCCGGAGCCCTGGATGCCGAGGGCGGCGGCGGTGAAGTGGGCCTGGAACTGGTCGAACGAGCCGAAGTACTCGTCGATGGCGGCGGCCAGCTCGCCGGTCGGCTTGTCGCCGCCCTCCGGCGAGAGGTTCTTCCAGAAGATCGAGTGGTTCGTGTGCCCGCCCAGGTTGAAGGCGAGGTCCTTCGACAGCTGGTTCACGGAGCCGAAGTCGCCGGCCTCACGCGCGGCGGCCAGCTTCTCCAGGGCGGTGTTCGCGCCCTTGACGTACGTGGCGTGGTGCTTGGAGTGGTGCAGCTCCATGATGCGGGCCGAGATGTGCGGCTCCAGCGCGGCGTAGTCGTAGTCCAGCTCCGGAAGGGTGTATTCGGTCATGCTTCCTCCTTGGTCAGGCGAGGCTGCGGGCAGGACGCCCTCGGCCTCCACCTCGGGCAACCTCGCGTCTCGGCGGCGTATTCCATCCGTCTCCATTGTGATCGGGGGCGGAGCGCCGGGGCCAGATCCCGTCGACGGTGATCCCGCGCTCAGCCTTCGGAGGCCGCGTCCGTCCCGGGGATGCCCCGCTCGGCGGCCCGCTTGTCCGCCATGGCCAGTAGCCGGCGGATGCGCCCGGCGACGGCGTCCTTGGTCATCGGCGGGTCCGCGAGGCGGCCGAGCTCGTCGAGGGAGGCCTGCTTGTGCTCGAGGCGCAGCCGTCCCGCGTAGCGAAGGTGGTCGGGCACCTCGTCCCCGAGGATCTCGAGGGCCCGCTCCACCTTCGCCCCGGCCGTGACAGCGGCCTGGGCGGAACGGCGCAGGTTGGCGTCGTCGAAGTTCGCCAGGCGGTTGGCGGTGGCCCGGACCTCTTTGCGCTCGCGCCGCTCGCGCCAGAGGGTCGCGGTCTGCTCCGCGCCGACGGCGGCGAGCAGCGTGGCGATCGCCTCGCCGTCGCGGACCACGACGCGGTCCGACTGACGCACCTCGCGCGCCTTCGCCGCCACGCGGAGCCGACGCGCGGCCCCCACCAGCGCGAGCGCGGCCTCCGGGCCCGGCGTGGTCACCTCGAGGGCCGCCGAGCGGCCGGGCTCGGTGAGGGAGCCGTGGGCCAGCAGGGCCCCGCGCCACACGGCGGCGGTGGCCGCCGTCGTCCCGCTGACGAGGACCGGCGCGAGGCCACGCACGGGCCGTCCCCGCTGGTCGATGAGCCCGGTCTGCCGGGCGAGGTCCTCTCCCCCGCGCACGACCCGGAGCACGTACCGCTGACCACGGCGCAGGTTGCCGCCGGAGACCACCACGATCTCCGGGGCCAGGCCGTACAGCTCGGTGATGGCGGCGCGCAGGCGGCGCGCACTGGCGCCGTGGTCCAGTTCAACCTCCACGACGACGCGGCCGGCCACGAGGTGCAACCCCCCGGCGAACCGCAGCATCGCCGCGGTCTCCGCCCGCCGCTCCGGGGTCGCGGCGACCGGCACACGGGCCAGCTCCTCCTTGAGGGTCATGGTCAGCGCCATGCTCGTGCTCCTTCTCGGCGAGGTGCGCGCGTCAGTGGGTCATCGCCTCGTCGATCGCGACGGCCAGGCGCAGCGGGTCGTGGACCTGGGGATCCTGGGCACTGCTCACTCTACTGAACGCCACGCGCGCGCCCATCCGGGCCGCCTCGGCCTCCACCGCCGCCCGGTCGGTGACCGCGTCCACGTCGGCGATCACCACGTCCAGCCGGAGGTCCGGCGCATAGGAGCGCAGCACCTTGAGGTGGTCGGCGTGGGTGAGGCCGGTGGTCTCCTGGTCTCCCGTGCGCAGGTTCAGCACCATGAGGCGCCGGGCGGTGGTGGCGGCGAGGGCCGCGCGCACGTCCGGCATCAGCAGGTGCGGCAGCACCGACGTGTACAGCGAGCCGGGTCCGAGCACCACCCAGTCGGCCAGCTCGATCGCCGAGAGCGCCTCCGGGGTGGCGGGGGCGTCGGACGGGCTCAGGCGGACGTCGGTGACGCGCCCCTCGAACGCGGCGACCGCGAGGGCCACCTGGCCCTCCACGCATCGGGTGCGCAGGCGGCCGTCCGGGCCGGCGCTGAGCACGTCCCCGCCGATGGTCAGCGGCACCCGCGAGACCGGCAGGACCTCACCGTGCGCCCGCAGCAGGGCGCCGGCCCAGCGCAGCCCGTCCACCGGGTCGCCCAGCAGCTCCCAGAGGGCGACGATCAGGAGGTTCCCGAGCGCGTGGTTGTCCAGGGTGGCCTGGTCGGCGGGCACCTCGGTGGAGCGGAAGCGGTGCTGCATGACGTGGGCCCAGGTCCGACCCCAGTCGGTGTCGTCGCACAGGGCGGCCAGCGCCATGCGGAGGTCGCCGGGCGGCAGCACCGCCATCTCCCGGCGGATGGTGCCGGAGGAGCCACCGTCGTCCGCCACCGTGACGATGGCCGTGAGGTGCCCGGCCACGTGCCGCAGGGCCGCGAGGGACGCGGAGAGGCCGTGGCCGCCGCCGAGGGCGGTGACGCGGGCCGTGGGGCGGGACATGCCCGCACCCACCCCGCGCCCTTCCGAACCCATCCCGGGCGGCAGGGGCAGTTGGCCGGTGAGCGGGGACGTCATTCGCGCCCCATGTCCCGGTGCTGGACGTGCACCGTGACGTGGGGCACCTGGGCCAGGCGCCGGGCCAGCTCCTCGGCGACGGCCACGGAGCGGTGCTTGCCGCCCGTGCAGCCGATGGCGAGCGTGGCGTAGTGCTTGTTCTCCCGCCGGTAGCCCTCGAACACCGGCCCCAGCATGGCGACGTACGTGCGCAGGAAGTCCTCGACACCGGGGCGGGAGAGCACGTAGTCCGCGACCGCGGCCTCCGTGCCCGTGTGCGGACGCAGCGCCGGCACCCAGTGGGGGTTGGGGATGAAGCGCATGTCCGCCACGAAGTTCGCGTCCGCCGGGACGCCGTACTTGAACCCGAAGCTCATGATGGTCAGGCGCAGCGTGACGGGGCCGGACTCCGAGAACAGCTCGGTGATCTCCGTGGCCAGGCCGTGCACGTTCAGCTCGGTGGTGTCCACCACGACGTCGGCACGCGCCTTGAGCGGCTCGACGACGTCCCGCTCCGCGCGGATGCCGTCCAGCAGCCGGGCGTTGCCCTGCATCGGGTGGGGGCGGCGGCCGGCCTCGAAGCGTTGCAGGAGGACGTGGTCCTCCGCATCGAGGAACACGGTGCGATACTCCACTCCGCTGTTGGCCAGGTGCTGCAGGGCGGCGTACAGCTCCTCGAAGTAGGAGCGCGAGCGCACGTCCACCACGATCGCCAGGCGCGGGAACGCCTCCGGCGAGCGGGCGATGAGCTCGGCCAGCGTGCCGAACAGGGCCGGCGGCATGTTCTCCACCACGTCCCAGCCGTGGTCCTCGAGCGCGTGCGCGGCGGTGGTCCGTCCGGCGCCGGACATCCCGGCGATCACGAGCACCTCGGATGTCGGCGGCTTCTCCGGCTGGAGGGTCTCCTCGGTCATGACTCCACTGTATCCGCGGGCGTGTCGGCCGTGAGCGCCGTGTGGACGGCCTCGGCCAGCCGCGGCCCGATGCCGGCGACCTCGGTCAGCCGGTCCACGCCGGCGGCCCGGATCTCGGCGACGGAGCCGAAGTGGTTCAGCAGCGCGGTGCGCTTGGCCGGGCCCAGGCCCGGGATCCCGTCCAGGGCGGAGACGGTCATCGCCTTGGACCGCCGGCTGCGGTGGCCCGCGATCGCGAACCGGTGCGACTCGTCACGGATGCGCTGGAGCAGGTACAGGCCCTCCGAGGTGCGCGGCAGGACCACCGGGAACTCGTCGCCCGGCAGCCACACCTCCTCGAGCCGCTTGGCCAGCCCGACCACGGGCAGGTCGTCCAGGCCCAGCTCCTCGAGGACCGCCGCGGCCGCGGCCACCTGGGGCGGGCCGCCGTCGACCACCACGAGCGAGGGCGGGTACGCGAAGCGGCGCCCCGCCTCCTGATCGTCCCCCTCGACCTGACCGGAGAGCGGGGCGCCCTCCGCGCGCTCCTTGGCCAGGCGGGCGAAGCGGCGCCGCAGGACGTCGCGCAGGGACGCCGTGTCGTCCCGGGCGGCCTCCCCCGTGACGTTGAAGCGGCGGTAGTCCTTCTTCTTCGGCAGCCCGTCCTCCATGACGACCATCGAGCCGACCACGTTGGTGCCCTGGGAGTGGGAGATGTCGTAGCACTCGATGCGCAGCAGGGGCTCGGTGATCTCCAGGGCCTCCTGCAGCTCCCGCAGGGCGGCGGAGCGGGTGGTGAGGTCCCCGGACCGCCGCGACTTGTGCAGCTTGAGGGCCATCTCCGCGTTCTCCCGGACGGTCTCCATGAGGTCCGCCTTCGAGCCCCGCCGGGGCACGCGCACGGCGACCCGGGACCCGCGCAGGCCCGAGAGCCACTCGGTGAGCTGTGCGGCGTCGTCGGGCTCGACCGGGACGAGGATCTCGTGCGGGATGCGCTCCGGCCCCTCGAGGTCGCCGTAGACCTGCTGGAGCAGGTGCGCGACCATCTCCGGCTCGGCGACGTCCTCCACGCGCTCCATGACCCAGCCGCGCTGGCCGCGGATGCGTCCCTGCCGGACGTGGAACACCTGCACCGCGACCTCCAGCTCGTCCGCGTGCAGGGCGAAGATGTCCGCCTCCGTGTTCTCCGGCAGCACCACGGCGTTGCGCTCGAACACGCGGCGCAGCGCGGCGATGTCGTCCCGCAGCCGGGCCGCGTCCTCGTAGCGCAGCTCCTCGACGGCACGGGCCATGGCCTTCTCCAGCTCGCGGATGAACCGGTTCGCGTCCCCGGCCATGAAGTCGCAGAAGTCCTGGGCCAGCGCGCGATGGTCCGCCGGGCTGATCCGGCCCACGCAGGGCGCCGAGCACTTGCCGATGTAGCCGAGCAGGCACGGCCGGTCCTGGGCGCGGGCCCGCTTGAACACGCCGGCCGAGCACGTGCGGACCGGGAAGACGCGCAGCATCAGGTCCACGGTCTCGCGGATCGCCTTGGCCGGGTGGAACGGGCCGAAGTACTTCACGCCGGGCTTCCGGTCGCCGCGCATCACCTGGACGCGCGGGAACTGCTCGTTCATGGTCACGGCCAGGTACGGGTACGACTTGTCGTCCCGGTACATGATGTTGAACCGGGGGCGGTACTCCTTGATCCACGTGTACTCGAGCTGGAGCGCCTCCAGCTCGGAGCCGACGACGGTCCACTCGACCGCGGCCGCCGTGAACACCATGGTCCGGGTCTTGGTGGCCAGCCGGGCGGGGTCCTGGAAATAGGAGCTCAGGCGGGCGCGCAGGTTCTTCGCCTTGCCGACGTAGACGACGCGTCCGTCCGCGTCGCGGAAGCGGTAGACGCCGGGCGACGTGGAGATCTCGCCCGGAGCCGGGCGGTAGGAGGCCGGATCAGCCACGGGCACCCGGGGCGGCGTTGTAGGCGTCCACCCGCTCCTGCCCCGAGAGCGCGCCGATGGCGTCCATGATCGCCGCCGTCGCGTCGCGGCGCTGCGGCAGGGTGTGTCGACGCCCGGGGTGGCCGAAGTCCAGGGGCGCGCCCACGCGCACGGAGAACCGGTGGGGACGGAAGCCGTTCGTGTCCGGCGGCTGGAGGTGCTGCGTGCCGACGAGGCCCACGGGCACCACGGGTGCGCCGGTGGCCAGGGCCAGCCAGGCCGCACCGGTGCGGCCGCGGTAGAGGCGGCCGTCGCGGCTGCGGGTGCCCTCCGGGTAGATGCCGACGCCCTGGCCGGACTCGAGCAGGCCCACGAGGGACTCGAGCGCGGCCACGGAGGCGGCCTGCTCGCCCCGGCGGACGGGGACGGAGCCCACGGACTCGAAGAACCGCCGCCGGACGCGGCCCCGCAGGCCCGTGCCCGTGAAGTACTCCTCCTTGGCGAAGAAGTGGACCGGGCGGGGGGCGAGGGCCTGGAGGATCACCGAGTCGACGAAGGACAGGTGGTTGGAGGCCATGACGAAGGGGCCCCGCGCAGGGACGTGCTCCATGCCGACGACCTCGGGGCGGCAGGTGAGCCGCAGGAGCGCGGCGGCGCTCCTGCGCACGGGCTCCGACGTCGCCATGGCTCTCCTTCGTCCGCGTCCTGCGTGGGCGGGGTCCATGCTACGCGAGCAGTTCCGCGAGGAACCGGCCCGTGTGGCTCTCCGCGACGTGTGCGACCTCCTCCGGCGTGCCCGCGGCCACGATCGTGCCGCCCCCGGAGCCGCCCTCGGGGCCGAGGTCGATCACGTGGTCGGCACTCTTGATCACGTCGAGGTTGTGCTCGATGGTGAGCACCGTGTTGCCCTTGTCCACGAGGGACTGGAGCACGTGCAGGAGCTTGCGGATGTCGTCGAAGTGCAGCCCCGTGGTCGGCTCGTCCAGCACGTAGATGGTGCGGCCGTTGGAGCGCTTCTGGAGCTCGGCCGCCAGCTTCACGCGCTGGGCCTCGCCGCCCGAGAGCGTGGTGGCGGGCTGGCCCAGGCGGACGTAGCCCAGACCGACGTCGACGAGCGTGTCCAGGTACCGCGAGATGCGGGTGTACGCGCTGAAGAAGTCCGCGGCCTCCTCGATCGGCATGTCGAGGACCTCGGCGATGTTCTTGCCCTTGTAGGTGACCTCGAGCGTCTCCCGGTTGTACCGGGCCCCGTGGCACACCTCGCACGGCACGTAGACGTCCGGCAGGAAGTTCATCTCGATCTTCAGCGTGCCGTCCCCCGCGCACGCCTCGCAGCGCCCGCCCTTGATGTTGAAGGAGAACCGGCCCTGCTGGTAGCCCCGGACCTTCGCCTCGGGGGTCTCTGCGAAGAGCTTGCGGATCGCGTCGAACACGCCGGTGTAGGTGGCGGGGTTGGAGCGCGGCGTGCGCCCGATGGGGCTCTGGTCCACGTGGACCACCTTGTCCAGGTGCTCGAGCCCCTCCACGGACCGGTGCCGGCCGGGCACGAGCTTGGCGCCGTTGAGCCGGTTGGCCAGGACCTTGTAGAGGATCTCGTTGATCAGCGTGGACTTGCCCGAGCCGGACACACCCGTCACGGCCGTGAGGACCCCGAGCGGGACCTCCACCGAGACGTCCTTCAGGTTGTTCTCCTGGGCGCCGCGGACCGTCAGCACGCGCCCCTTCTCCGGGACGCGACGCCGCTCCGGCACCGCGATGGAGCGGCGCCCGGAGAGGTAGTCGCCGGTGACGGACCGCGTGTTCGCCTTGAGATCCGCCAGGGAGCCCGAGTGCACGACCTCGCCCCCGTGCTCGCCCGCGCGAGGACCGATGTCCACGATCCAGTCCGCCTCGGCGATCGTGTCCTCGTCGTGCTCGACGACGATGAGGGTGTTGCCGAGGTCCCGCAGGCGCAGGAGGGTCTCGATGAGGCGGCGGTTGTCCCGCTGGTGCAGGCCGATGGACGGCTCGTCGAGCACGTAGAGGACGCCGACCAGCCCGGAGCCGATCTGCGTGGCCAGGCGGATGCGCTGGGCCTCGCCTCCAGAGAGGGTGCCGGCCGGCCGCTCCAGGTTGAGGTACTCCAGGCCGACGTCCAGCAGGAACGCCAGCCGGGCCAGGATCTCCTTGAGCACCTGGTCCGCGATCTGCCGCTCCCGGTCCGTCAGCCGCAGCCCCGAGAAGAACTCCATGGCCTCCCGCATGGGCAGGCGGGTGGCGTCCGCGATGGACAGGCCGCCCACGAGCACGTTCAGGACCGTGGGGTTGAGGCGGGCCCCGTGGCACGCCGGGCACGGGATCTCCCGCATGAACGACTCGTAGCGCTCGCGGGCGCCGTCCGACTCGGTCTCCCCGTGCTTGCGCATCACGTAGGGGATGACGCCCTCGAAGCCCGTGGTGTAGCGGCGCTCGCGGCCGAACCGGTTGCGGAACGTCACCTCCACCTTGAAGTCCTTGCCGTGCAGGACGGCGTCGCGCTCCGCCTCCGTCAGGTCCTTCCACGGGGTGTCCAGGGAGAAGCCCATCTCCTTGCCCAGCCCGCCGAGCACGCGCAGCCAGTAGTCCGAGGTGGACTTGCCGAGCGACCACGGCACGACGGCGCCCTCGCGCAGGGACAGCTCGTCGTTGGCGACGACGAGGTCCGGGTCCACCTGCAGACGGGAGCCGATGCCGGTGCACTCGGGGCACGCGCCGAACGGGTTGTTGAAGGAGAACGAGCGCGGCTCGATCTCGTCCACGGTCTGCTCGTGCCCGTTGGGGCAGGAGAGCTTCTCGGAGAACGAGCGGTACCGGGGGTTGCCCTCGGCGTCCCGCCCGCCGAACTCCGCGGTGTTCTTCCTGCCCTTCTCGGCGACCGGCTCCACGTCCACGAACTCGGCCACGACGAGGCCGTCCGCCAGCTTCAGGGCGGTCTCCACCGAGTCGGTGAGGCGCTGGCGGATGCCCTCCTTCATGGCGAGGCGGTCCACGACGACGGCGATGGTGTGCTTGACCTGCTTCTTCAGCACGGGCGGGTCCGAGAGCTGGACGGTCTCCCCGTCCACGACGGCGCGGGCGAAGCCCTGCGTGGACAGGTCCTTGAACAGGTCCACGAACTCGCCCTTGCGGCCGCGGACCACGGGCGCGAGCACCTGGAAGCGGGTGCGCTCGGGCAGCTCCTCGAGCTGGTCCACGATCTGCTGCGGGGTCTGCCGGCTCACCGGCTCGCCGCACTGCGGGCAGTGCGGCACCCCGACACGCGCCCAGAGCAGGCGCATGTAGTCGTAGATCTCGGTGATGGTCCCCACCGTGGAGCGCGGGTTGCGGTTGGTCGACTTCTGGTCGATGGACACGGCCGGGGACAGGCCCTCGATGAAGTCCACGTCCGGCTTGTCCACCCGGCCCAGGAACATGCGGGCGTAGGAGGAGAGCGACTCGACGTAGCGTCGCTGGCCCTCGGCGAAGATCGTGTCGAAGGCCAGGGAGGACTTGCCCGAGCCGGACAGACCCGTGAACACGACCATGGCGTCCCGCGGGAAGCTGACGTCCACGTCCTTCAGGTTGTGCTCGCGGGCGCCCTGGACGACGATGCGGTCCCGCTCGCCCGAGCGCGCGCCGCCGGGGCCGGAGGCGAGGCCGCCGGGGTGGGCCTCGACGGCGGAGGAGACGGTGGTGGAGGAGTTCTTGGGCACGCGGCCAGCATAGGGGCGGGTACGGACACGACACCGGGGTCTCGCCTGTGGGCGAACCCACCGCGGGCCGGGCCCGCCCTGGCGCCTCACCGCCCCGTCCGTACACTGTTGCGCATGCCCGAGACCGCCCGGAACCGCCTCCTGCACGATCTGCCCGCCGTCACGGTGCGCACCTGCTCCGTGTCGGAGATGGACAACAACGTGTACCTGCTCACCTCCAAGACCACGGGGGCGCAGGTGCTGATCGACGCCGCCGCCGAGGCCGAGGCCATCCGCGACCTCATCGCCTCGGCCGCGGACGACACCCCGTGCGAGCCGCGCCTCGAGATGATCGTCACCACGCATCGACACTGGGACCACGTGCGCGCGTTGCCGGCGCTGGCCTCCCTGACCGGGGCCCGCACGGCGGCCGGCGAGGACGACGCCGACGCGATCGCCGAGGCCACGGGGGTCGCCCCCGACGTGCGCCTGCGCCACGGGGACACCGTGGGGGCGGACGGGCTCCGGCTCGAGGTGGTGGCCCTGCGCGGCCACACGCCCGGGTCCATCGCGCTGGTGTGCCGCCCCGAGGCGGACGAGCCGGCCGTGCTCTTCACCGGCGACTCCCTCTTCCCGGGCGGGGTGGGCAACACCGAGGGCGACGACGGCCGGTTCCGTCAGCTGTTCACGGACGTGAGCGATCGGATCTTCGACGCGTTCGACGACGACGTGGTGGTCCACCCCGGCCACGGCGCCTCCACGACCCTGGGCGCCGAGCGCCCCCACCTGCCGGAGTGGGCCGAGCGCGGCTGGTGACGGTGCGCCCGGGCGGTCCCG
Source organism: Micrococcus sp. 093350064-1 (assembly GCF_053627955.1). Lineage (NCBI taxonomy): Bacteria > Bacillati > Actinomycetota > Actinomycetes > Micrococcales > Micrococcaceae > Micrococcus > Micrococcus sp. 093350064-1. The sequence goes on along the minus strand of NZ_JBSEYU010000003.1, from coordinate 56,603 downwards.
GGCCCAGCGTCAGGCCGGCTTCTGCCCCGCCATGAACAGGCGCCGGGCCGGGAAGATCGTGACCGGGCCGCCGTCGTCGGCCGTGACACCGGGCACCGGCGGGTACGCCTCGCGCATGGCGGCGCGGTACCGGTCCACGAACGCCTCGAGCAGCCCGGCGCCCTCGGCGGCGCCCTCCTCGGCGTCCCAGCGGGCCAGGGCCTGCAGGCTCGGTCGCAGGGCCGCGCCGGAGGTCCACCGGAACACCGGGTCCTCGCCCGTCAGCACCTGCTGGTACTCCGTCTCCCAGACGACCGGGGACCACCCCGCCTCGAGGAACAGCCGCGTGTACTCCTCGGGCGGCGCCACGGTGCGGGTCGTCGCCACCCCGTGCAGCGGCTCGGAGAAGGCCGGGTCCTCCGCCAGCGCCACGATCGCCGCGTGGGAGGGCTGCTCGTAGGGCCGCGGGATCTGCGCCGCGAACCACGCCCCCGGCGTGAGGTCCCCGAGCCAGCGCCGGATCAGGCGACGGTGCGTCGGGATCCACTGGAGCATCGCGTTGGACACCACGACGTCCGTCGCCCCCGACGGGCGCCACTGCGAGGCGTCGACCGCCTCGAAGCGCAGGTTGGCGGGGGCGCCCGTGCGGGCCGCCTGCTCCCGGGCCCGCTCCAGCATGGCGGGCGAGTCGTCCAGACCGATCACCTCGGCGTCCGGCCAGCGCTCGGCCAGCGTCCGGGTCAGGGTCCCCGGGCCGCAGCCCAGGTCCACCACGACGCGCGGGGCCTCGGCGCGCACGCGCCCCACCAGGTCGTGGAAGGGGCGGGCGCGGTGTTCGGCGAAGCCCTCGTACTGCGCGGGATCCCAGGTGAACCCCCCGCCCTGTCGGCCGGTCACGTCCCCCACGACGGCGTCGGTGTCCGGGTGCGGGCTCTCGGGCGCGATCTGACTCATGGCGGCACCGTATCGCGCGGAGCGGCCGATACCCTGGGGGCGATGACTTCTGCCGCCACGAACCCGCCCTCGCTGACCGACCGCATCGACGCGCTCCCGCCGGCCCCGGACGCCGACGACGTCTTCGGGGCCTTCGCGGCCTGGACCGAGGACCGCGGGATCTCGCTCTACCCCGCCCAGGAGGAGGCCGCCCTCGAGCTGGTCCAGGGCCGGCACGTGATCCTGGCGACGCCCACCGGCTCCGGCAAGTCCCTGGTGGCGCTGGCCGCGCACGCCGACGCGCTCGCCCACGACGCCGTCTCCTACTACACGGCGCCGATCAAGGCGCTCGTCTCGGAGAAGTTCTTCGCGCTGGTGGACGTGTTCGGCGCGGAGAACGTGGGCATGGTCACGGGTGACTCCACCGTCAACGGTGACGCGCCGATCATCTGCTGCACGGCCGAGATCCTCGCCAACCGCGCGCTGCGCGAGGGCTCGGGCATGGAGATCGGCACCGTGGTGATGGACGAGTTCCACTACTACGCGGACCCCTCCCGCGGCTGGGCCTGGCAGGTGCCCCTCCTCGAGCTGCCGCAGGCCCGGTTCCTGCTGATGTCGGCCACCCTCGGCGACACGACCCGCCTCGAGGCGGACCTGACCGAGCGCACCGGGCGCGAGGTCGCCGTCGTCGCCCACGCGCAGCGCCCCATCCCGCTGACGTTCGAGTGGTCCGAGGTGCCGCTGCAGGAGAAGATCGAGGAGCTCGTGGGCACCCACCAGGCACCGGTGTACATCGTGCACTTCTCGCAGCTGGACGCCGTGGAGACGGCCCAGGGTCTGTCCTCGATCTCGGTGACGTCCAGGGAGGAGAAGGAGGCGATCGCCGCGCGGATCGCCGGCTTCCGCTTCTCCGCGGGCTTCGGGCACACCCTGAACCGCCTCGTCCGGGCGGGCATCGGCGTGCACCACGCGGGCATGCTGCCCAAGTACCGCCGCCTCGTGGAGAAGCTGGCCCAGGACGGGCTGCTCAAGGTCATCTGCGGCACGGACACGCTGGGCGTCGGGATCAACGTGCCGATCCGCACCGTGCTGCTCACCGCGCTCTCCAAGTTCGACGGCGAGAAGACCCGCCTGCTCCAGGCCCGCGAGTTCCACCAGATCGCCGGCCGGGCGGGCCGGGCCGGCTTCGACACCTCCGGCACCGTGGTGGTCCAGGCCCCCGAGCACGTGATCGAGAACAAGGCGGCCGAGCGCAAGGCCGCGGCGAAGTTCGCGAACGTCAAGGACGAGGCCGAGCGGGCCAAGCGCATGAAGCAGTCCGTGAAGTCCGGCAAGCGCAAGACCCCGCCGGCCGGCTTCGTCTCGTGGGGGCCGGCGACGTTCGAGCGCCTCGTCTCCGCCGAGCCGGAGCCGCTGGTCTCCCGCATGCGGATCACGCACTCCATGCTGCTGAACATCCTCGACCGGCCCGGCGACCCGGTGATCGCGGTCCGGCGCCTGCTGCGCGGCACCCACGAGACCCCGGCCCGCCAGGCGGTGCTCATGCGCCGCGCGCTCGGGATCTTCCGGGAGCTGCTGGCCACGGGCGTCGTCGAGCGTCTGCCCGAGCCGGACGCCGAGGGCCGCACCGTGGACCTCACGGTGGACCTGCAGCCGGACTTCGCGCTCAACCAGCCGCTCTCCCCCTTCGCCCTCGCCGCGCTCGACCTGCTGGACCCGGCCGATCCCGACCACGCGCTCGACGTGGTCTCCGTGATCGAGGCGACCCTCGACCCGCCGCGCCAGGTGCTCTCCGCCCAGGTCAAGCACGCCAAGGGCGAGGCCGTGGCCGCCATGAAGGCCGAGGGCATGGACTACAACGACCGCATGCGGGCCCTCGACGAGATCACCCACCCGCGGCCGCTGGCCGAGCTCCTCGAGCAGCAGTTCGAGCTCTACCGGCAGGACGCCCCGTGGCTCGCGGAGTTCGAGCTGACCCCCAAGTCCGTGGTGCGCGACATGTTCGAGCGGGCCATGGGCTTCGGCGACTACGTGCGGTTCTACGGGATCGCCCGGTCCGAGGGCGTGCTGCTGCGCTACCTCACGGACGCGGTCAAGGCGCTGCGCCACACGGTGCCCGAAGCGGCCCGCACCGAGGAGCTCCAGGTGCTGCTGGACTGGCTGGACGAGATGGTGAAGCAGACCGACTCGTCCCTCCTGGAGGAGTGGGAGGACCTGGTGGCCGGGGACATCGACGAGCTGCGCCGGGACATGGAGGCGCTCGAGCCGCCGGTGCCGCCTCGCCTGACGGACAACGAGCCCGTGTTCCGGGTGATGGTCCGCAACGCGATGTTCCAGCGGGTGCGCCTGTTCGGCGACGAGCGGGACGAGGCGCTCGCGCGCCTGTCCGGCGACCTGTCCGCCGACGACTGGGCCGACGCCCTCGACGCCTACTTCGACGACCACGAGGACATCGACGACGGCCCCGCCGCGCGTGGCCCCGAGCTGTTCCGCGTGACCGCGGCCCCCGACGTCGCCGCCCCGCTGGAGCTGGCCGGCCCGCGCTGGTGGGCGGTGCGGCAGATCCTGAAGGACCCCGACGGGGACCTGGACCACGGGATCAACGCCGTGGTCGACCTGGACGCCTCCGACGAGGCGGGCCACCCCGTGATCCGGGTGGTCTCCGTGGGCGCGCCCGAGTCCGGGTGGGGCCTGTGAGCGCCGGGGACGCCCGGGCGGCAGGACGGCCCGTGGCGGGCGACCCGCGCGGCTTCGCCCCGCTCGAGCCGGCCCGCCACCGCGTGGGCGAGCGCACCGAGCTCTACGACGGCACCGTCACGGTGGACCACTGGTTCACGGTGCCGATCGACCACGCGCTGGGCCTCGCCGAAGCCGAGGCGCAGGACGCGGCGGGCACCGGCGTCGGGCCGCACCGGCGCGGCACGTTGACCGTCTTCGCCCGGGAGATCCGGGCGAAGGACGACCCCGGGGGCGAGCGTCCCTGGGCCCTGTACCTCCAGGGCGGCCCCGGCAGTGCCGGGCCCCGCCCGGCGCGCCTGAGCGGCTGGCTCGGCGCGCTGGCCGAGAGCCACCGCGTGCTGCTGCTGGACCAGCGCGGCACGGGGCGCTCGACCCCGGCCACCGTGGCGACCCTGACCGCCCCGGGCGCCTTCGCCACGGACGAGGCCCGCGCCGAGCACCTGGTGCACCTGCGGGCGCCCTCGATCGTGCGGGACGCCGAGATGCTGCGCCTCGCCCTCGGCGCCGGGCCGTGGACCACGCTGGGCCAGAGCTTCGGCGGGTTCTGCACGCTGAGCTACCTCTCCTTCCACCCCGAGGGCCTGCAGCGCAGCCTGGTGACCGGCGGCCTCGCCCCGCTCACCGGCCACGCCGACCGGGTCTACCGGGCCACCTACGCCCGGATGCGGGCCCGCGCCGAGGAGTTCTTCGACCGGCACCCGGCCGACCGCGACGCGTGGGCGGAGGCCGTGGGGCTGATCCGCGCCGCCGAGGACGCGGGCGCCCCGATCCCCCTGCCCGGCGGCGGGCCGCTCACCGTGGGACGGGCCCAGGCCCTGGGCATGCTGCTGGGCGGCAACACCCGCGTGGACCGCCTGCACTGGGTCCTCGCCGAGGCCGTGGACCGCACCGGGCCCGCGCCGCGCCTGTCCGAGACGTTCCTGGCCGCCGTCGCCGACCAGGACGACCGCCTCGTCAACCCGCTCTACACCGTGCTGCACGAGGCGATCTACGCGCAGCCGGCGGACCTGGCCGGCGGCCGGGCGGACACCGGCTGGTCGGCGTCCCGGATGCTCGCCGAGCACCCGGACTTCGACCCGGAGGCGACCACGGTCCCGCTGCCCACGGGCGAACACGTCATGCCCTGGTCCGTCGAGGTCGACCCCCGGCTGCGGCCCCTGGCCGGCACGGCGCGGCTGCTCGCCGAGCGCACGCAGTGGGGCCCGCTCTACGACGTGGCCTCCCTGGCGCAGAACACCGTCCCCGTGGCCGCCGCCGTCTACGCGGACGACGTGTACGTGGACCGGGACCTCTCGATCGAGACCGCGCGGCGCGTCCGCGGCCTGCGGGTGTGGGAGACCGGCGCCTTCCACCACGACGGCATCGCCGACGACGGGCCGGCGATCCTCGACCGGCTCCTGGCGATGACCGCGCCGGACGGCGCCGGGACGACGACGGCCCCCGACCCGGTCGACTGACCGGCCCGGGGGCCCGGGCGCCGGCGGAGGGCTCCCCCGGCGCCGTGATCGGCTCAGACGGTGGGCCCGTCCTGCCGCACGATCTGCTCGGAGACCCCGCGCGCGTCGTCGTCACGGGGATCGGCGAGCCGGGTCTCGTGGGCCGTGCGGATGATGGCCGACCACGCGTCCTTGTGCTCGAGCAGCTGGTCGCGCCAGCGCTGGTCCACGGCCTCGGCCCGGGCCGTCCAGCGATCCATCAGGGCGGCGGCGCGCTCGCGCTCGGCCGGGTCGGCGTCCTCGGGCAGCTTCGAGTACCGGTACGAGTACTTCTCGGCGTTCTGCAGCGCCCGCAGGGCCTGGCCCTTCGGCGAGGCCAGGGAGATCGCCACGGTGATCGCCAGGATCACGACGACGACCACGAGGGACAGCGTCGTGGGGATCTCGACGACGGGCACGTTCTCGCCGCCGTTGATGAACGGCAGGTTGTTCTCGTGCAGGGCGTGCAGGATCAGCTTCACGCCGATGAACGCCAGCAGCGCGGAGAGCCCGTAGGCCAGGTAGACGAGGCGGTCGAGCAGGCCGTCGATCAGGAAGTACAGCTGGCGCAGGCCCATGAGCGAGAACGCCGTGGCGGTGAAGACGATGTACGCCTCCTGGGTCACGCCGAAGATCGCGGGGATGGAGTCGAAGGCGAAGAGGATGTCCGTGGCGCCGATCGCGATCATCACGAGGAGCATCGGCGTCATGAGGCGCTTGCCGTCCACCGTCGTGAAGAGGCGGTCGCCGTCGAACTGCTCGGAGGCGGGCAGGAACCGCTTGACCAGGCGGACCATCACGTTGTCCGCCTCGTCCTGGGCGCCCTCGGCGTCGCCGGACATCTCGCCCTTGAGCTGGCCGCCGGCGATGATCAGCAGGAACAGGCCGAAGAGGTAGAACACGTCGGACCACGCGGCGATGACGGCGGCGCCCAGCAGGATGAACAGGGTGCGCGAGATCAGCGCGAAGGTGATGCCGAACAGGAGCACCTTCTGCTGGTACTCGCGCGGCACCCGAAAGCTGGCCATGATGACCAGGAAGACGAACAGGTTGTCGACGCTGAGCGCCTTCTCCAGCAGGTAGCCGGTGTAGTACTCGACCGCGTGCTGGGTGTCGCCGAAGGCGAAGAACACGAGGCCGAAGACGAGCGCGAGGCCGACGTAGACGCCGGACCAGATCGCGGCCTCCCGGATCGACGGCGTGTGCGCCTTGCGGACATGGGCGAAGTAGTCGAACGCGAGGAGCCCGACGATCAGCGCGATCGTCAAGCCCCAGGTCAGGCCGTTGATTTCCACGGGTCACCTCTCGGCGTCAGGGGTCAGGACGGTGCCGCAAGTCTCTCCGCCCGCCGCGACCGCGGCCCGGGCCCCTGTGTCCGGCCGGCGGCGCGCTCTCGGCGGCCGCGGCGTGCTGACGTCCACAGTGTTCGGGATACTCCCCTACGTCGCCGGTCAGTCTACCCGGTCGCACGACGACGCCCCGACCCGCGGCGGGCGGAGCGGGGCGTCGTCGGGCCCGCTGGCGCAGGCCCATGAGGGCGAAGATATTGGCGGTCAGGACGATGAACCAGTTCTGGGTGAGGCCGAAGATCGCCGGGATGGAGTCCACCGCGAACATCACGTCCGTCAGGCCGATCGTGATGAACACGACCACCATGGGGGTGAACATGCGCCGGCCGTCCACGGTGGTGCGCAGTCGGTTGCCGTCGTAGTCCGGCGCCACGTTGAGGCGGCGGGTCAGGCGGGCCACGACGCCCGGCTCGGACTCCTCGTCCCCGCCGTCGTCCTTGAGCTGCTGCCAGGCGGTCCAGAGCAGGAAGGCGCCGAAGATGTAGAACTCCCACGTCAGGTGCTCGATGGCGACGGCGCCGACCGCGATGAACACCGCGCGGGCGATCAGCGCGATGATGATGCCCACCATCAGCACCTCCTGCTGGTAGCGGCGGGGCACCTGGAACGTGGCCATGATGATGAGGAACACGAACAGGTCGTCCACGCTGAGGCTGTACTCGGTGACCCAGCCGGCGAGGAACTCGGTGCCGTGCTGCGCATCGCCCAGGGCGAAGAGCAGCCCCGCGAAGAGCAGCCCCGCGAAGACCAGCGCCAGCGCCACGTAGAACCCGATCCACAGGCCGGCCTCCTTCATGGAGGGCTCGTGGGGGCGGCGCGCGACGTACAGCAGGTCGAGCAGGAGGATGACGCCGAGGACCACAAGGGTCGTGGTCTCGAAGGCGGGACAGAGCACGTCCTTGGAGGGGTTCCTTTCGTGGGGGCCGCGCCAGTCTAGACGGGTGCGGCCCCGCGCGCGGATGCGGGTGGGCCCGGTCTCAGGCTGCGCCGGGGGCGGTCAAGCCGAGGGCGAGCCAGACGACGACGGCGCCGGCGGCGGCCAGGCCCCAGCTGGCGAGGGAGCCGATGAGGAACTCCTCCGCGCGCGAGCCGGCTCCGCGGTCCGCCGAGATCTCCGGGAAGCGCACGATGCCCTTGGCCGCCATCAGGGCCGCGATCACCGGATAGGCCTGCGCGAGCCCCAGCACGACCATGAGCAGCCGCTCCATGGTCCCGATGTAGCGGCCGCCGCGCAGGCCGTCGGCCGCGGCGTCCCCCGCCTCCTCGTCGCCCCCGTCGGCGAGCCGGCCCGCCAGGGCGAGGACCGCGCGGGTGACCCGGTTGCCGGTCTCGGTCAGCGCCACCGCCACCGCCAGCAGCGTGAGGGCCGGGGGCGCGGAGCGCAGGCCCGCGGGCGCCAGGGTCGACTCGAGCACGGCCACGAGGCCGACCGCGGCCACCACCGCGACCACCCCGAGCGGCCGGTCCGGGTGCAGCCACGTCCAGCCCATCAGCAGGCCGAGGGCCACCAGGCCGCCGCCCACCGCGACGGCCACGCCGGTCGGCGCCAGGACAGCCACCAGCACCGCGGCGAGGGCGGCGGCCACGGCCGCGCCGGCCCGGGCCAGCCACCGCCGCCGGGGGGCGGGCCAGGCGCCCGGCAGGACGGCGTCGAGCAGGTCGTGCAGCCCCAGGGCGAGCAGTGCGAGGGCGGTCACGGCGCGACCTCCGTCGCCGCGGCGGCGAGCTCGTCGTCCAGCTCGAGCAGCCGGTCGATCCCGGACCGCGCGACGGCCTGCGACACCGCGGACTGCGTGATCCGCTCCGCCCGTGCGGCCTCCGCCTGGGTCGCCCCGCCCAGCAGGGCGGCGGCGATCCGGCGTTCGCGGGCCTTGAGCCGACCGAGGACGTGGTCGCGCAGCAGGACGAGCCCGTCCACGGCGGCGGTGAGGGACGGGTCCGCGGCACGGAAGGCGGTCGCGGCGCCGGCGGCCCGCTCGTGGGCGCGCTCGACGGCCTCGCGGGCCCGATACCAGGCCGTGCCGTCCTCGATGCCGTCTCCGCCGGCGTCCAGGGCCCGCCGCTGCCCCAGGCCGATCCCGAAGCGCAGGTCGAGGCCCGGGGGCAGGGCGAGCGTGACGCGGACGGTCAGCCGGAGCGCGTCCGGCCAGGTGCGGTGCAGCGCCTGGAACTCGTCGCCGACGCTGGCCCAGGCGGGGCGCAGCGGCGGGACGTCCTGTTCCGCGGCCGCGAAGGCGGCCAGGATCTGCTCCTGCGCGCGCTCCCGGTCCGGGAGGGCGCGGGAGCCGACGATGTCCGCGATCACGGCCGCGACCGGGGGTGCTGCGCTCATGGCGTCACACTATCACTGATATGACGACATTCATCAGTGTTTTCATAACACCCTGGGTCGGCATCATGCCGGGTGGTCACTGCTCCCGCTTCATCTGCCGCAGCTCCTTCTTGAGCTCGCCGACCTCGTCGCGCAGGCGGGCGGCGAGCTCGAACTGCAGGTCCGCCGCCGCCTGGTGCATCTGCTTCGACATCTGCTCGATCAGATCGGCCAGGTCCTTGGCGGGCAGCGACGCCGGGTCCACCGCCGGAGCCTCGGTGCCCTCCCCTGTGGTCGCGTCCCGGTCCAGCGAGCTGAGGCCTCGGTGGCCCATGCCGAAGTCGAACCCGGACTTCACGCCGCCCATGCCCTTGAGGAAGTCGGCGGTGTCCGCGTCCTCCCGGGCCAGCTGGTCCGTGATGTCCGCGATGCGCTTGCGCAGCGGCTGGGGGTCGATCCCGTGCTCCTCGTTGTACGCGATCTGCACGGCCCGGCGCCGCTCGGTCTCGTCGATCGCCCGCCGCATGGAGTCCGTGACGTTGTCGGCGTACATGTGGACCTCGCCGGAGACGTTGCGGGCGGCGCGGCCGATGGTCTGGATGAGGGAGGTGGTGGAGCGCAGGAAGCCCTCCTTGTCCGCGTCCAGGATCGCCACGAGCGAGACCTCGGGCAGGTCCAGGCCCTCGCGCAGCAGGTTGATGCCCACCAGCACGTCGAAGGTGCCCTTGCGCAGCTCCCGCAGCAGCTCCACGCGGCGCAGCGTGTCCACATCCGAGTGGAGGTACTCGACCTTCACCCCCGCCTCGAGCAGGTAGTCCGTGAGGTCCTCGGCCATGCGCTTGGTCAGCGTGGTCACCAGGACGCGCTCGTCCTTGGCCGTGCGCACCCGGATCTGCTCGAGCAGGTCGTCGATCTGGCCCTCGGTCGGCTTGACCACCACCTGCGGGTCCACCAGCCCGGTGGGCCGGATGATCTGCTCGACGTAGCCGTCCGCCTGGCCGAGCTCGTAGGCGCCCGGCGTCGCGGAGAGGTACACGGTCTGCCCGATCCGTTCGAGGAACTCATCCCACTTCAGCGGGCGGTTGTCCATGGCCGAGGGCAGGCGGAAGCCGTGCTCCACGAGGGTGCGCTTGCGGGACATGTCCCCCTCGTACATCGCGCCGATCTGCGGGATGGTCACGTGGGACTCGTCCACCACGAGCAGGAAGTCGTCCGGGAAGTAGTCCAGCAGGCAGTGCGGGGCGGAGCCGGCGGGACGGCCGTCGATGTGGCGCGAGTAGTTCTCGATGCCGTTGCAGTAGCCCATCTGCTGCATCATCTCGAGGTCGTACGTGGTGCGCATGCGCAGCCGCTGCGCCTCGAGGAGCCTGTCCTGGGACTCCAGCTCCTGCAGCCGCTCCCGCAGCTCGTCCTCGATGGTGGTGATCGCCCGGCCCATGCGCTCGTCGCCGGCCACGTAGTGCGAGGCCGGGAAGATGTACATCTCCTCCTCCTCGCGCACCACCTGGCCGGTGAGCGGGTGCAGGGTCTGGATGGACTCGATCTCGTCCCCGAAGAACTCGATGCGCACCGCGAGCTCCTCGTACATGGGGATGATCTCCACGGTGTCCCCCCGCACCCGGAAGGTGCCGCGGTGGAAGTCGACGTCGTTGCGCACGTACTGCATCTGCACGAACCGCCGCAGGAGCACGTCCCGGTCCATCTCCGCACCGCGGCGCAGGGTGACCATCTGCTCGATGTACTCCTCGGGCGTGCCGAGGCCGTAGATGCAGGAGACGGTGGCCACCACGATCACGTCCCGCCGGGTCAGCAGCGCGTTCGTGGCCGAGTGGCGCAGCCGCTCGACCTCCTCGTTGATGGAGGAGTCCTTCTCGATGAAGGTGTCCGTCTGCGGGACGTACGCCTCGGGCTGGTAGTAGTCGTAGTAGGAGACGAAGTACTCGACCGCGTTGTTGGGCAGCAGCTCCCGGAACTCGTTGGCCAGCTGCGCCGCGAGCGTCTTGTTCTGCACCATCACCAGCGTGGGCCGCTGGAGGCGCTCGACGAGCCACGCCGTCGTCGCCGACTTGCCCGTGCCGGTGGCGCCCATCAGGACGACGTCCTTCTCCCCCGCCTCCACGCGCTCGGCGAGCTCGGCGATGGCCTTCGGCTGGTCACCGGAGGGCTGGTAGGGGGAGATGACCTCGAACGGGGCGACGACGCGGTTGATCTTCTGGGCCAGGCTCATGGCAGAACCCTACGTCGCGCCCCGGACACCCCGGCGGTCAGTCCGCCGAGGGCTCAGCCGCGCCGGGGGCGAGGAACCGGTCCCACACCTGGTTCGCCACGGACGCGAGCCGCTCGAGGTCGGCGTCGTTGACGATGACCACGTCCGCGACGGCGCGCCGCTGCTCGTCCGTGGCCTGGGCCGCGATCCGCGCCTCGGCGTCCGCGCGGCTCATGCCGCGGTCCTCCACCATCCGGCGCAGGCGCTCCTCGAGCGGGGCCTCCACCACGATCACGAGGTCGAACGCGTCCGCCTGCCCGGTCTCCACCAGCAGCGGCACGTCCTGGACCACGACGGCGTCCGGCCCGGCCTCGGCGACGATGCGCCGGGCCGCAGCCCGGATCCGGGGGTGCACTATGCGGTTCAGGCGCTGTCGGGCGCCCTCGTCCCCGAAGACGATGCGGGCCATCTCGACGCGGTCGAGCTCACCGTCCGCGGTGACGACGCGGTCCCCGAACTCGTCCTGGACGGCGGCCAGCCCGTCGGTGCCCTTCTCGAGGACCAGCCGGGCGAGGGCGTCCGAGTCCACCAGGAGCGCGCCACGCTCCTGCAGGACACGGGCCACCGCGGACTTGCCGGCGGCGATCCCGCCGGTCAGGCCCACATGGACGCGCGGCCGTTCGGCCACCGGGTCGGTCTCGGTCATACGCGCTCTCCTCGGGCGGCCTCGAGCTGAGGCTGGATCTTGGCCTCCCAGTATGCCCGGACGGCCTCCTGCAGGTCCTCGAGCGAGCCGTCGTTCTCGATCACGGTGTCCGCGATCTCGGCCCGCTCCTCGTCCGCCGCCTCCTCGTCGATGAAGGCCCAGGCCCGCTCGCGGGTCATGTCGTGGGACTCCATGAGCCGGGCGACGCGCACCTCGGCGGGAGCGGAGACGGCCAGCACCTGGTCGAAGTCCTGTCCGGAGCCGGTCTCGGCCAGCAGGGCCAGGTCGACCACCAGCACGGAGTCCTCGCCGATCTCGCGGGCCCGGCGGTTCGCCTCGTCGCGCACCGCCGGGGAGACGATCTCGTACATGCGCGTCCGGGCGGTCGAGCTCTCGGTGGTGAGCCGGTTGAGGGTGCGCGCGTCCAGGGTGCCGTCCGCGCGGACGATGTCCTCGCCGAAGACCGAGCGGAGCTCCTCGAGCACGGGGTTGCCGGGCACGAGGATCTCCCCCATCAGGTCGTCGAACTCCACGACGACGGCGCCCAGCCGCTCGAGCTCCGCGCCGACCTCGGTGCGGCCCGCGGCGATGCCGCCGGTCAGGCCGACGGTGACGAGGGCCTTGGCCGCGTCGATGCGCTGCTGGTGCCACGTCTTCGGGGTGTGCGTGTCGTTCTCCGGCTCGGTGCCGACCTCGAACTCGGGGCGGATCACGAAGTCCGAGACGTCCACGCCGTCCTCGGTGGCGCGGCGGCGGTACTCCTCGACCGGCAGCACCTGCTTCCACTGGCGGGTCCGCATGGGCCGCGCGGCACCCGCGTCCTCGCGCAGGGCCTGCAGCAGCAGTGCGGCCTGCGTGACGGTGATGAGCAGGATGGGCAGGCCGATCACGATGATGACCTCCTGCAGCGCCGCCAGGCCGTTCTCGCCCGCGGTGAGGATGATGGCCGCGCAGACCGCGCCGATGGACACGGCCCAGAACACGGACTGGCGGCGGGGCGCGGCATCCTCGTGGCCATTGGCCATCGCGTCCATCACGAGCGCGCCCGAGTCGATCGAGGTGATGAAGAACAGCGTGATGACCACGAGCGCCACGACCGCGGCCACCGTGTAGAGCGGCGTGCCCTGCAGGTGCTGGAACAGGGCGGCCTGGACGTTGCCGTCGGTGACGATCGTCTGCGTGAGGTCACCGCCCTGGCCCGGCGCCGGCGCGGTGGCGCGGTCCGACTGGAACGCGGAGTAGCCGTAGATGCCCATCCAGATGATGACGAACGCCGTGGGCAGGCCGAGGCCGGCCATGATGAAGGAGCGGATGGTGCGGCCGCGTGAGATGCGGGCGAAGAACATCCCCACGAAGGGCGCCCACGTCACGGTCCAGGCCCAGTAGAAGACGGTCCAGTCACCGGACCACTGGCCCGAGTTGTACGTGTCGTTGTAGGTGGAGAGCACGGGCAGCATGGAGGCGTACTCGCCGATCGCCTGCACGGTGCCGCGGATGACGTCCATGCTGGAGACGGCCCACATCAGGACGTACACGAGCAGGGCGATCGCCAGCAGGATGTTGGCGTAGGACAGCCGCTTGACGCCCTTGTCCATGCCGACCAGCACGGAGGCCGTGCCCACGGCGGTGACGACGGCCAGGATGAGCGCCTGGACCCAGCCGGCCACGGGGGTGCCCAGCACGTAGTTCATGCCCGCGTTGATCTGCAGGGCGCCCAGGCCCACGGACACGCCGAGGCCGAACACGGTGGAGACCACGGCGATGATGTCGATCGTCTTGCCGATGGGGCCGTGGATGCGATCGCCGAGGAGGGGCTGGAAGGCGGAGGACACGCGCGGGGGCAGCTTGCGCTTGTACGTGAAGTAGCCGAAGCACAGGCCCGGGACGAGCAGGATCGCCCACATGTGGATGCCGAAGTGGAAGTTCGCGATCGCCATGGCCTCCGAGGCCGCGCGGTCGGAGAACGGCTCCGTCCCCGCCATGGGCGGGTTGGCGTAGTGGTTCATCGGCTCCGCGATGCCCCAGAACATCAGCACCGCGCCGACGCCGGCGGCGAACATCATGCCGAACCAGGTCAGGCCGGAGTACTCCGGCACCGCGTCGTCGTCGCCGAGCTTGACCCGGCCGTACCGGGTCACGGCGAGGATGAACAGGAACGCCACCAGCAGGGTCAGGCTGAGGGTGTAGATCCAGCCGACGTCGTAGCGCAGCCAGCTCGAGACCACGCCGAAGGCCGCCTGGACCGGGCCAGGGAACAGGCCCATCGCGGCGGTGAAGAGCACGACCGCGGCGGCCGAGCCGAAGAAGATCGCCGGACTCGTGCGGAGCCCCAACGTGTCGTGCAGGCGAGTGAGCGGGGAAGTCATGAGTCTCCCGGGACAGGGTCGTGGGAGGCCCGCGGCGGCACGCGTGCTCGCTCACCGGTGGGCCGGTGCCGGGTGGCACGGTCCCCCACTGTACCGAAGCTCACGTCCGGGCTCGACGGCGTTCGCGTCCACGGCCAGCCCCTAGGGTGGGGACATGCCCGATCCCGCCCCCGCCCCGACCGTGCGCTGCACGGTCCTGCCGGCGTCCGCCCGCGACCCCGACGGCTGGCTGGAACGGGAGGTGGAGATCCGCCGCAGCCGCTTCCTCACCTACCTCGGGCGCGTCGAGGACGAGGCGCAGGCCCGCGAGATGGTCGCCGTCCTGCGGCGCCGGCACCACGACGCGCGGCACGTGTGCAGCGCGTTCGTCCTCGGCCCCGCCCGGGACCGGATGCGCTCCAGCGACGACGGCGAGCCCGCCGGCACCGCCGGCGTCCCCATGCTCGAGGCCCTCCTCCAACGCGAGACCGCGCCGGGCCGGACCGACCTGACGGACGTGTGCGCCGTCGTCGTGCGCTGGTTCGGGGGGATCAAGCTGGGCGCCGGGGGCCTGGTGCGCGCCTACTCGGACTCGGTGTCCGGGGCACTCGACGCCGCCCCGCTGCGCACCCGCTCCCGGCTGGCCCTGCTCGCGGTGGAGGCGCCCCACACCGACGCCGGCCGGTGGGAGAACGAGCTGCGCGCGGCGGGCGTGTCCGTGCTGGAGGCGAGCTACGGCGCCGCGGCGGTCCGCCTGACGGTCGGCGTGCCGGACACCGAGGAGGCCCGCGCGGCGTTCGCGGAGCGGCTCGCGGACGTCACGGCTGGCGCGGGGCATGCGGAACGGATCGGAGAGGACTGGGTGGACCATGAGTGAACCGCTGCCCCGGGGGGTCACCCCCGATGTCGCCCACGGCGGGCTGCCGGACGACCTCACCGCGGGCGTGGACTTCGCGGCGCTGGATCGGTGGCCGCTGCCGCCCGAGCCCGACCGCCAGGCCCACGACGCGGCGGACCTGCTCCTGCTCGACACCCTGGCCGGGTGGATCGCGAGCGGGCACGTCCCCGGCCCGGTGGCCGTCCTGGAGGACCGACACGGCGCCCTGACCCTGCCCCTGCTCACGGCCGGCCACGACGTGCGGGTCCACCAGGACGACGCCTCCGCCGAGCGCTCGCTGGACGCGAACCTCGCCGCGTGGCGCGCCGCCGGTCGCCTCGGCGGGGAGGCGGGCGAGCTCGAGCGAACGGCCACGCCCGAGGACGCGGCCCGGGGAGCCCGGACGGTCCTGCTGCCGCTGCCCCGCTCGCTCGACGAGCTCGACCGGCTGTCCCGGATCGCGGCGGGCGCGGCCGACCCCGGCGTGGTTCTGCTGGCCGGCGGCCGCGACAAGCACATGAGTCCGCGCATGAACGGGGTGCTCGGCGCGGCGTTCGAGGACGTCGTCACCGGACGGGGACGCCGCAAGGCGCGCGTGCTCACGGCCCGGGGCCCGCGTCCCGACGTGACCCCCCGGCCGCCGGAGGAGGCCGACCGCGACGTCCCCGGCGTGGGGAGCCTGCATCTGGTGGCCCACGCCGGCGCCTTCGGTGGTGCCGCCGCCGACCCGGGCTCCCGTCTGCTGCTCGCCTCGCTCGCCGACGACCCGCGCCCGCCCGGGCGCGTCGTGGACCTGGGCTGCGGCAACGGGCTGCTCTCGGTCGGGGCGGCGCGGCTGTGGCCGCACGTCACCGTGCTGGCCACCGACCAGTCCGCCGTGGCGGTGGCCTCGACGCTGGCCACGGCCCGCGCGAACCGCGTGGCGGACCGCGTCCGGGCCGTGCGCGACGACGCCCTGGCCACGTGGCCGGACGGGACGGAGGAGTGCGTGCTCCTGAATCCCCCGTTCCACGACGGCAACGCCGTGGACCCCTCCGTGGCCCACCGGCTGGTGGCGGCCGCGGCGCGGGTGCTGGAGCCGGGCGGCCGGCTGTGGTGCGTCTGGAACTCGCACCTGCGGTACCGGCCGGTGCTGGAGGACCTCGTCGGGCCGACCCGGCAGACGGCGCGCGACCGCACGTTCACCGTGACGGTCTCCGAGCGCCGCTGAGCGCGGCCGCCGGGTCCCGTCCGCTCCCCCGCGGCCAGTCCCCCGGGACGCGACGACGCCCCGCCCCTCCGGAGGGAGGGACGGGGCGTCGGGTGCTCGGCGCGGGCCGTCAGGGACGGCCACGCACGGCGGCGATCAGTTGCCGGTGAGCTTCTCGCGCAGGGCGGCGAGGGCCTCGTCGGAGGCCAGGGTGCCTCCGTCCGAGGACGGGGCCTCGGAGGAGTAGGACGAGCCGCCCAGGCCCGCACCGGCGTCGGCGCCGGCGGTGGCCTCCTCCTGGAGGGAGCGGCGCACCTGCTCCTTGTGGGCCTCCCAGCGGGCCTGAGCGTCGGCGTACTGCTGCTCCCAGGCGGCGCGCTCGGTCTCGAAGCCCTCCATCCACTCGTTGGTCTCGACGTCGAAGCCCTCGGGGTACTTGTAGTTGCCCTCCTCGTCGTACTCCGCGGCCATGCCGTAGAGCGCCGGGTCGAACTCGGTGCCCTCGGGGTCCACGCCCTCGTTGGCCTGCTTGAGGGACAGGGAGATGCGGCGACGCTCGAGGTCGATGTCGATGACCTTGACGAACAGCTCGTCGTTGACCGACACGACCTGCTCGGCGGTGTCGATGTGGCGCGAGGCCAGCTCCGAGATGTGCACGAGGCCCTCGATGCCGTCCTCCACGCGGACGAACGCACCGAACGGCACGAGCTTGGTGACCTTGCCCGGCACGACCTGGCCGAGGGCGTGGGTGCGGGCGAAGAGCTGCCACGGGTCCTCCTGGGTCGCCTTCAGCGACAGGGAGACACGCTCGCGGTCCATGTCCACCTCGAGGACCTCGACGGTGACCTCCTGGCCCACCTCGACGACCTCGGACGGGTGGTCGATGTGCTTCCAGGACAGCTCGGAGACGTGCACGAGGCCGTCCACGCCGCCCAGGTCCACGAAGGCGCCGAAGTTGACGATGGAGGACACGGTGCCGTTGCGGACCTGGCCCTTCTCCAGCTTGTGGAGGAAGTTGGAGCGGACCTCGGACTGGGTCTGCTCGAGCCAGGCGCGGCGGGACAGGACCACGTTGTTGCGGTTCTTGTCCAGCTCGATGATCTTCGCCTCGAGCTTCTGGCCGATGTAGGGGGCCAGGTCGCGCACGCGGCGCATCTCCACGAGGGAGGCCGGGAGGAAGCCGCGCAGGCCGATGTCGAGGATGAGGCCGCCCTTGACCACCTCGATGACGGTGCCCTCGACGACGCCGTCCTCCTCCTTGATCTTCTCGATGTCGCCCCAGGCGCGCTCGTACTGGGCGCGCTTCTTCGAGAGGATCAGGCGACCCTCCTTGTCCTCCTTGGTGAGGACCAGGGCCTCGACGGTGTCGCCCACGGCCACGACCTCGTCCGGGTCCACGTCGTGCTTGATGGACAGCTCGCGGGACGGGATGACGCCCTCGGTCTTGTAGCCGATGTCGAGCAGGACCTCGTCGCGGTCCACCTTGACGACGGTGCCCTCGACGAGGTCGCCATCGTTGAAGTACTTGATGGTCGCGTCGATGGCGGCGAGCAGGTCCTCGGCAGAGCCGATGTCGTTGATGGCGACCTGCGGGGCGTTGGAAGTGGTGGTCATGTAGGAGGGACTCCGTTGGGATCGGGGGTCACGTCGGGATCGATGCCGCCGGTGGGCGGCATCCGGGCACCAGAGGGGCCCCACCCGGCGTGGGTCGTGATGGACATGTATCAAACGCGCACGAATGTGCTCGTCCAGCGTATCAGAAGCCGACGAGGGTGTGCAGGGGTCGGCTGGGTCGCACAAGCCCGTCGAACGCCTCCGCCGCGCCGGCCCGCAGCTCCGCCACGACACCGGCCTCCGCCAGCACCGCGGCGCCGGCCCCGCGGGAGTGCCCGCCGAGCCAGAGCGCGGAGAACCGGGCCGCGTCGAGCCGGAGTCCCGCGCCCAGGCCCACGGCGTCGGCCGCGGGGCCCAACCGCTCGGCGGCGCCGCGCCCCTGGCGGACGGTGAGCCGCCACGTCCCGTCGATCGCGCCGAGCGCGTCCTCGACGGCGACGACGACCTCCCCGTCGCCCGCCCAGCCACGGGCCGCCATGGCGGCGGGCAGGTTCAGGACCCGCAGGTACAGGTCGTCGGAGCCGCGGTGCCGACTCACCCGCCGCTCGTCGACGAAGAGCGCCTCGAGCCAACCGGGCTCGGGCGCGCGGCCCCACTCGATCCGCTCGACCAGGTCCAGTCGGGCCAGGTGGTGGACGAGCCCGCGCCGCGCGTCGGCGGTCGCCGCGAGGAACGCGGTGACGGTGATCGTGGGCGGCTCCTTCTCCCAGCCCTCGAACCGATACAGCGCGACGCCCTGGACCCGCCCGTCGTCGTCGCGGTGGACCGCCGCGTACAGCCCCGAGCCGCGCCCCTCGTTCCGACTCGCCTCGCGGTCCTCCCAGCGAGGCACGCTGAACGAGGTCCGCTGGACCGAGCCCGGGGTGGCCGGCAGCACCCGCCCGTACAGCTCGTCCACGAGGCCGGGGATCTCCCGCGGCTCCTCGACCGTGACCCGCCCGCCGGCCGGGGCGCCCGTGAACGCGGGGGCGCCCGAGACGTCGATCCGCACGGCGTGCCACCGGGTGGCGGCCCCGAAGCCGAAGCGGCCGTAGATGGCGGCCTCGGTCGCGGTCAGGGCGGCCGCGCACAGGCCGGCGTCGCGGGCGTCCGCGAGGGACCTGAGCATCATGGCCCGCAGCACGCCGCGCCGGCGGGCGTCCGGCGAGACGGTCACGTCGGTGATCAGCCAGGCGTCGACGGTGCGGCCGGGCCACGTGGTCAGCGGCTGCACGAAGTCCTCGAAGGTGGCGGCGGGGCGGCGGGCCGCCGGGTCGTCCCCCGGCGCGTAGACGCCGAGCCGGCGCCGTCCGTCGGCCGCGTGGGCCTCGAGCTGCTGGCGGAGCGCGGCGCCCGTGGGCACCGTCTCGTAGAAGCCCCGTTCGACCGCGGCCGCGAAGTGCGATGCGGCGGGGTCCTCGGGGCCGAGGACCCCGAGGTCGCGCAGCGCGAGGCCGTGCTCGCCGAGCCGGTCCTCGGCGGCGTCGGCCAGCCGCCGCAGCGACGGACCCTCCGGCGCGTCAGTGTGCGGCGTCATGCCAGCTCCTTCCCTGGCCGACGTGCACGTCGAGCGGCACGGAGAGCTCGGCGGCCCGGCCCATCCGCTCCTTCAGGAGCGCCGTGGCCTTGTCGAGCTCGGCGGCCGGGACCTCGAGGATGAGCTCGTCGTGGACCTGCAGCAGCAGGCGCGAGGCCAGCCCGTGCTCCTCGAGGCCGGCCTGCACGTCGAGCATCGCGCGCTTGATGATGTCCGCGGCCGAGCCCTGGATGGGGGCGTTGAGCGCGGCGCGCTCGGCCATGTCCCGCAGCTGACGGTTGTCCGAGCTGAGGTCCGGGAGGTAGCGGCGGCGCCCCTCGATCGTCGAGGTGTACCCGTCCTGTCGGGCCTGCGCGACGACGTCGCGCAGGTAGTCGCGCACGCCGCCGAAGCGGTCGAAGTAGCCCTTCATGAGGCCGCGCGCCTCGTCCACCGAGATCTTCAGCTGCTTGGACAGCCCGAAGGAGGACAGCCCGTAGGCCAGGCCGTAGCTCATCGCCTTCACCTTGGCGCGCTGCTCGGCGGTGACGTCGTCCGGGTCCACGCCGAACACCTGCGAGCCGACGAACGAGTGCAGGTCCTCGCCCTCGCGGAAGGCCTGGATCAGCCCCTCGTCCTCGGACAGGTGCGCCATGATGCGCATCTCGATCTGGGAGTAGTCGGCCGAGAGCAGCACGGCCTGCTCGCCGGCCACCTCGTCCGCCACGAACACCTCACGGATGCGGCGGCCCGCCTCGGTGCGCACCGGGATGTTCTGGAGGTTCGGGTGCAGCGAAGACAGCCGGCCCGTGGCGGCGGCGGTCTGCGAGTAGGTGGTGTGGATGCGGCCGTCCGTGGCGACGGTCTCGAGCAGCCCCTCCACGGTCTGCCGGAGCTTCGTGGCGTCACGGTGGGCCATCAGGTTCTCGAGGAACGGGTGCCGGGTCTGCTCGAGCAGGTCCTGCAGCGAGTCCACGTCCGTGGAGTAGCCGGTCTTCGTCTTGCGCGTGCGCGGCATGTTGAGCCGCTCGAACAGCACCTCCTGCAGCTGCTTGGGCGAGCCGAGGTTGACCTGCATCCCGCCGGTCTCCTCCGCGACGGACGCCCACGCGGACTCCTTGGCGGCGTCGGCGGCGTCGGTGAAGTCCTCGCGTAGGCCGGTCAGGGCGTCGACGTCGACGGCGATGCCGGTCAGCTCCATCCGGGCGAGCAGCCGCGAGAGCGGGATCTCGAGCTCTTGCAGCAGCCGCTGGGCCCCGCGGTCGAGCACCTGGGGCGTGAACTGGGTGGAGAGACGGCGCACCACCCAGGCGGCCCGCACGGCGTCCGCGGCGCGGTCCGCGCGTTCGGCGGCGGCCTGCCCGCCGTCGAGGTCGAACGTCCCCTGCGCCCGCTGCTGCGCGGGCTCGCGCGGGGCGGTGAGGGGGGTGTGCAGATGCGCCTCCGCCAGCGCCTCGAGCGAGGTGTCCCGCTGGTCCGGCTGGATCAGGTAGGCCGAGAGCAGCACGTCGTCCACCACGCCGTCCAGGGCCGCGTCCGGGCCGAGCCCGTCGCCCTCGGTGGGCGCGGCCAGCGCCTTGAGCGTGCGCTTGAGGTCGTGCACGGCCTTGGCCAGTCCGCCCTCGCCCAGGGCCTCGCGCACGGCGGCCACCAGCGCCGGGTCCGGGGCGTCGCCGTCGAGGGTGACGTGCAGGCCCGCGTGCTCGCCCACCAGCGCGACGCCGACGGGCGTGCCGAACGTGCCGGGCACGGGCACCTTGCGGCGGGGCAGCAGGGCCGGGCCCTCGACGTCCACGTGGACGCCGAGCAGGTTGCCGGCCTCGGCGGCGAGGAAGGATCGCACGTCCTCGGCCGTCGTCGCCTCGGTGAACTCCGGGGCGGCCTCGACCTCGGGGGGCGGCGCGTCCTCGCCCACCCGCTCGCCGAACACCTCGAACACGCGCTCCCGGATGCGGTTGAACTGCAGCGCGTCGAACAGCTCCTCCACGGGCTCGCGCTCGGGCATCTCGAGCCGCATCGCCTCGAGCCCGATCGGCAGGTCGAGGTCGCGCACGAGGGCGTTGAGGCGGCGGTTGCGGCGCACGTCCTCGAGATGCTCGCGCAGCGCCTCCCCCTTCTTGCCCGTGATCTCGTGCGCGTGTGCGAGCACGCCGTCGAGGTCCCCGTACTGCTTCAGCCATTTCGCGGCGAACCCGGGACCGACGCCGGGGACGCCGGGCAGGTTGTCCGCGGCCTCGCCGACGAGGGCCGCGAGCTCGGGGTACTGGGCGGGGGCGACCCCGTACTTGGCCATGACGGCGTCCGCGTCCATCGGCGGGATGTCGGAGACGCCCTTCTTGGGGTAGAGCACGGTGGTGCGCTCGGAGATGAGCTGGAACGCGTCCCTGTCACCGGAGACGACGACGGCCTCCCACCCCGCCTCCTCGGCGCGCGCGGACAGCGTGGCCACGATGTCGTCGGCCTCGTAGCCCTCCAGCGTGAGCGTGGGGATGCCCAGGGCCTCCATGACCTTCACGGTCAGCTCGATCTGGCCCGCGAACTCCGCGGGCGTCTCGGAGCGGCCCGCCTTGTACTCACCGTACTCCTCGGAGCGGAACGTGGGCCCGGAGAGGTCGAACGCCACGGCCACGTGCGTGGGCCGCTGCTGCCGGATCATGGTCAGGAGCATGGCGGTGAAGCCGTACACGGCGTTCGTGTTCTGGCCCGTGTCCGTGGCGAAGTTCTCGGCGGGCAGCGCGTAGAACGCGCGGAACGCCATCGAGTGTCCGTCCAGGACCAGCAGCCGCTGCGGGGCCTCTGGGGTCGGATCTGCCGCCATGGGTGCTCACGTCTCCTCTCGGCGCGCGGCGCGGGGCGCGCCGGTCGCGTGTGCCAGCCTAGTGCTCATGAGTGAGCACACCGAGACCACCCCCGCCGCCTCCGAGCGCGTGTACCGCCCCGGCGTCACCCCCGAGCTGAGCCCCGCCGAGCTGGAGGCGGCCTGCGCCGAGGCCGGTCTGACGCCCGAGCTTGTCACCGCCCTCGGCGGCGCGGCGATCAGCCCCCTCGCCCAGAAGATGGGTCTGCGCTTCCTCGAGCTCACGGCCGAGCGCGCCGTCGCCACGCTGCCCGTGGCGGGCAACGAGCAGCCCGTCGGGCTGCTGCACGGCGGCGCCCACCTCGTCCTCGCCGAGTCCCTGGGCTCGATGGCCGCGAAGATCCACGCCGGGCCGGACCGCAACGTCGTCGGGGTCGAGATCAGCGCCACGCACCACCGGGCCGTCCGCTCGGGCCTCGTGACCGGCACCGCGACCGCCGTCCACCTGGGCGGCACCCTCGTCACCCATGAGGTGGTGATGACGGACGAGCAGGGCCGGCGGCTCTCGACCGTGCGCATGACGAACATGCTCCTCGACGCGCGCTGAGGCACGCCGCCCGGGCGGGCCGGCCCGTGCCTCAGTCCATGTCCGGAAGGCGCGGGGCCGCTCGGCCACCCTCGCGGCCGGGGGTATCCTCGGCGAGCTCGTCGTAGTGCCCCGGATTCATGGGCACCCCAGTGAGGTAGGCCGAGCGGCCCAGGGCCATGGTGGCCACCGAGGCCGAGCCCAGCTGCAGCACCAGGATCAGGGCCACCTTCACGAACGCGGCCACCCCCGGGGCCAGTAGCAGGGCGCCCACCACGATCAGGATCATCCCGACGCCGCCGGCGGTGCCCACGGCGGAGACGCGGGTGTAGGGGTCGGGGAACCGGATCAGACCGAGTCCCGCGGTGACGAACGCAAGGGCTCCGATCACCACGAGCACGGAGCCGGCGGCGGTCAGGACGACGTCCACGGGTGCGACCTCCTCAACGCTCGCCGCGCGTGAGCGCGCGGGCCAGGGACATGCCGGACAGGAAGGCCACGACCGCGGCGATCAGGACCAAGTCGAACGTCCACGGGTTGTCCGCCCGGACGCCGAACAGCACGAGCATCCCGAGCACGCTGAACGTGAGCAGGTCGCCCGAGACCGCGCGGTCCGCGTCGAGCGGGCCCACCACGATCCGGTACGCGGACACGAGCGCCGACACGGTCAGCAGCGCGATGGCCAGGTCGATCCCCACCAGGGACCAGTCGTAGGCGAAGGGCATCATGCCACCCCCGTCTTCCGCATCGCGTGGAGCATGCGCGCCTCCATGTCGTGGATCTCCGCGCGCAGGGCGTCGGCGTCGTCAGCGTACAGGCCGTGCACGTAGAGCAGGCGCCGCGCGTCCGGGTCACCGTCCTCGTCACCGACGGCGCCGGCACGCCGGGTGCCCAGCGTCAACGTGCCGGGCGTCAGGGTGATCAGCGCCGAGAGCAGGGTGACCTCGGCGTCCGTGCGGCAGTTGCTGCGCACGCGGGCGATGCCCGAGCGCGCCTGGACGCCGGGGGTGACGAGGTCCTTGATGACCGCCTTCGAAGAGGTCACCAGGGCCCACGCGTACCAGCACCAGAACACGAGCCACCGCCAAGGCCAGGACACGGCGGAGGCCGTGCCGGGCGTCAGGTCGACGGTCCCGTCGGCGGGGGCGACGGTGTGCATGGGGGCGTCTCCTTCCGGAGGCTGCGGGAGTGCGGTGCTCATGGGTTGAGCACCGCCTCGATGTACCTGCTGGGGTCCATCAGGCCCTGAGCCGCGAGGTCGGTGACGGTCCACAGGGCCTGACCGCCGAGCCCGAGGGCGAGGGTGGCCATAGCTAGGACGACGGCGGGGGCGGCCAGCCGGCCTGGGATGCGGGAGCGCGTGACGTCCTCGTCCGGATCCACGGTCACCGGCAGCACGCCCGTGGGCGGATCGAGGGTTTCCTGCGAGGCCCACGACTCGGTGCGCTCGTGGTCGGTGCTCGAGCCGCGGCCGGAGGGCGACGGCACGGAGCCCGCCCGGCCCACGATGGGCATGGCCGCGGTGGCCAGGCGCTCGCGGTGCCCGTGTGGGGCCGTCGGAGCGCCCCAGAACCAGGCGTCCCACACCCGCAGCAGAGCCCACAGGCTCACCAGGGAGGCGCCCAGCACCAGCGCAGCGGTGACACCGCGGCCGGCGTCCAGGCCGGCGCTGACGAGCATGAGCTTGCCCACGAACCCGGAGAAGGGCGGGATGCCGACCAGGGAGAGCAGGCCCACGAAGAAGGCGACGGCGATCAGCGGCTCGCGCCGGGCCAGGCCCTGCAGGTCCGCGAGACGGCCGGTGCCGTAGCGCACCTCGATCGCGCCGGCCGCCATCAGGAGGCAGCCCATCGCCACCATGTGGTGCACGAGGTAGAACAGGCCCGCCGCGAGACCCAGGCGCGTGGAGAGCCCGAGTCCGACGAGGATGCCGCCGATGCCGCTCACCATCTGCCACGACAACACGGCGCGCACACCGTGCTCACCGACCGAGGCGAGCGCACCCACCACGAGGGTGGCGAGGGACAGGACCAGGATGAGCGGCAGCAGACGCGCATCGCCGTCGTACATGACGGAGTAGATCCGGTAGAGCCCGTACACGGCGACCTTGGTGTGCAGGGCGGCGAAGAGGGCCGTCACCGCCGGGGAGGTCGAGGAGTACGCCCAGGCCAGCCAGCCGTGCAGCGGGGCCACCGAGGCCTTGATGGACAGTGCGAACAGCACCATGCCCGCGGCGATCGCGATGCGTGGGTCCGCCGCGGCGGACCCGGCGAGCATCGCGAGGTTCACCGAGCCGGTCAGCCCGTAGACGAAGCCGACGCCGACCAGGAGGATCGTGGAGGTTAGCAGGTTGAGGGTGACGTACAGCCGCGCCCCGTCCACTCGGCGCAGGGGCTCACGGCGGTTGGCGGAGAGGACGTAGAGGCCGTAGCTGGGCACCAACATGACCTCGATGAACACGAACAGGTTGAACAGGTCCGCCGTCAGCAGGGCGCCGTTGACTCCGCCGATGAGGATCAGGAGCAGCGGGGCGAAGAACTGGGAGTTAGCGACGCGGGAGCCGTAGGCGAACGCCGCGCCCACGATCGTGAGGGCGCTCGTGAGCACGAGCATCAGGGCGGACAGCATGTCCGCTGCGAAGCCGATCCCGATGCCCCCGGGCCAGCCGCCCAGCGAGGTGGCGAGCACGGACCCGTCGAGGGCGTGGACGCCCAGGGCCAGCCCGCCGGTGGTGACGAGTCCGAGCACCGCGAACAGGACTGCCCGGTGGAGGCGGGGACGCTCCCCCGCCAGCACGAGCAGACCGGCGGACAGCAGCGGGACGGCGGCGAAGAGGGGCAGCAGCTGGCCCAGCGGGACGGCGCTCATCGACGCACCTCCGGGCCCTGGCCGGCGTAGTGCTGCGCGATCCGGCCGGCCGCGGCGTGCCGCTCCTCGCGCGGGAAGCGTGCGTCGGCGGCGGCCTGCTCCAGGGAGTCGCGGGTCTCCCCCGGCGAGGCCACCGCGTCGTCCGCGCGCCCGGTGACGGCCAGCGCGAGCAGCAGCACGGTGATCGCGAAGGCGATCACGATAGCGGTCAGGACGAAGGCCTGCGGCAGGGCATCGGCCTGCACCTCGACGTCTGAGGTCCCCGCGAAGGGCAGCCCGCGGCGGTCGGTGCCGCCCGCGGCGATGATGGCCAGGTTGGCGGCGTGGCCCAGCAGGACCATGCCGAGGATCACGCGCAGCAGCTCGCGCTTGGAGAACAGGTAGAACGCGCCGAAGGTCAGAAGTCCCACGGTAAGGGCGACGGTCATCGGGTGACCTCCTCTCGTGCAGTCGTGGTGGTCGGGGCCGAGGGATCGGAGGACGGGGCCGCCGGCGCGACGCCGGGGTCACGGCTCGAGGCGCGGAGCGGGTCCTCACCCGGCCGCTCGGGGCCGAGCAGGGAGAACGCGGCCACGATCAGGCCGATCACGGCCAGGTACACGCCCATGTCGAACGCGAGCGTGGTGGAGAGCCCGTAGTCCAGGACCTTCACTCCCGCGGCTCCGAGGAAGCCCTTGCCGGTGAGGTAACCGACGATCCCCGTCGCGGTGCCGACGGCGATGCCCGAGCCGATGAAGGCCAGGTACGGCCACCGCAACTCCGGGGCCGTGTCCGAGTCGGCGGCCAGGTAGAGCAGGGCGTAGCCGGCACCGGCGACCAGTGCGGCGATGAAGCCGCCGCCGGGCTCGTAGTGCCCGCGCAGCAGCAGGAACGCGGACAGCAGGATGATCAGCACGCCGAAGACACGGCCGAACACCCGGATGTGGACGAGGTTCTCGCGCACGTGGGCGAGTGGGGAGCGCATGTCCACGGCGGAGGGCTGTGGAGGCGTCGGCCGACGGTTGAGCAACAGGGCCGCGATGGTCAGCGCCGTCGCCCCGAGCACGGTCATCTCGCCCCACGTGTCCACGGCGCGGAAGTCCACGAGGATCACGTTCACCACGTTGGTCCCCCCAGCCTGGGCATAGCTCTGGGTCAGGTAGAAGTGGGCGATCTCCGACATGCTGGAGCGGCCGGTGAACGCGAGCACGCCCAGGGTCGCGGCGACGCCGGCGACGGAGGCGGCGAGGACCGCCTGCATCCTGCGCGGGGTCGGCTCGTCGCTGAAGCGGGCGGGCAGGCGGCGCAGCAGCAGCACCATGACGCACACCGTGAGCACCTCGACCATCAGCTGGGTCAGGGCCACGTCCACGGCGCCGAGGGTGAGGAACCACAGGGTCATGCCGAACCCTACGACGCCGACCACCACCATGGCGGCGATGCGCGTCTTGGCGCGGATGGTGGCGATCACGCCGGCACCCACCAGGACGACCAGCACCCAGTCGTGCCAGCGCGAGGGCTGGCCGACGACGGCGGGCAAATCCTCGATCGTGGCGACACCGGCCACGGCGAGGAGCCCCAGGACCAGGGCGGGGATGAGGAGGTGGGGGCGGGGAGCCAGGGTGCCGGAGGCGCGCGAGACGACCGCGCCGACGCCGATCAGCCGGTGCCGAACCTCGTCCACCGCATCCAGGGCGGAGAACGGCAGGGCGGCGTGGGAGGCCACGCGCTCCACCGGGCGGCGCAAGGCCACCAGCAGCAGACCGAGCACGATGATGGCGGCGGAGACGAGCAGGGCCGTGTTCACGCCGTGCCACAGCGCCAGGTGCGCGTGCACCTCCGCGCCGGAGGCGGCCTCGGCCGCGTAGGAGACGGGGGTGTCCAGCACACCGGGCAGCAGGCCCAGGGCCACGCCCGCGGCCGCGGCCAGCACGGGCACGCCCCAGAAGGTGGCAGGAGCCTCGTGGACCTCGTCCTCCCGGCCGGTCGGCCACGAATGGGCGGCCCCGTCCGGGCTTGGACCCCAGAGGCCCAGGGCGCCGAGCACGAGACGGCCGGAGTAGGCCACGGTGAACACGGAGGTCAGGGCGATGCCGGCGGTGACGAGGACGGGGAGCCATGCGGGACCGGGGGTCCCGAGAGCGGCCTCGACCAGGCCCTCCTTGGAGATGAAGCCGAACAGCGGCGGGATGCCCGCCATCGACAGGGCGGCGACGGCGATCGCCGTGCCGGTGACCGGCATGCGCACGTGGCGGGCCGCGAGCTCTCGCAGGTCGCGGGTGCCGGCCTCGTGGTCGACCACGCCGATCAGCATGAACAGCGCCGACTTGAACAGCGCGTGCGCCACGGTGTGCACGATCGCCGCGGTAAGCGCGACGGGGGTGCCGATGCCGATGGCGGTCACCAGCAGGCCCAACTGGCTCATCGTGGAGTAGGCCAGCAGACCCTTGAGGTCGTGGCGACGGATCGCGGAGACGGCGCCCAGCAGGGCCGTGATGAGGCCCGAGCCGATCAACAGCGCGGACCACACCGGGTTCCCGGCCAGGACCGGGCTGAACACCAGCAGCAGGAAGATGCCGGCCTTGACCATCGCCGCGGCGTGCAGGTAGGCGGAGACCGGGGAGATGGCCACCATGGAGTCCGGCAGCCACGCCTGGAACGGGAACTGGGCGGACTTGGTGAACGCGGCCACCGCCAGCAGGACGGCGACCGTGGTGGTGAAGCCCGCCTCGGACCACACGTCCGAGGCCAACACCCCGGACAGCGAGGCAGTGCCGGTCCGCACGGCCATGAGGGCGACGGCGGCCAGCAGCGCGAGGCCGCCGCCCACGGTCACGAGCAGGGTCCGGATCGCGGGGTCGCGGGCATGGTCCCCCGAGCGCCCGATGAGGAAGAAGGAGGTGAAGGAGGTGAACTCCCACGCGACGAAGAGGACCACGATGTTGTCGGCGAGCACCAGCAGCAGCATCGACGCCGCGAACGCGGTCATCAGCAGGTAGAAGGAGCCGGGTCGGCTCTCCGTGCGGTCCCGACTGAGGTACCGGCTGGAGTAGGCGAGGATCGCGGCGCCGATGACGAGGACGATCATGGCGAACACCAGGGCCAGGCCGTTCAGCCGGAGGTCGAGGTCCACCCCGACCGCGGGGATCCACGGATGGTGCTCCGTCCGGACGTCGCCCGTCCACGCCGCGATCAGCACGCCGGCCGCGGCCAGCAGGGGTGCGGCCAGGACCCAGCCCGCGTCCCTGCCCAGCGCCCGGGAGGCCGGGACGGCCGCCACCACCGAGAGGAGGGTCAGCAGGAGGCTGGTCAGGAGCACAGGACACCACTCATCTCGGGTCGATCGGTCACGGACACGGCGCCCACGGCGGGTGGCCGCGCGCCGACGGTGCCCGAAGTGGGACTCGAACCCACACGCCTCTCGGCACCGCATTTTGAGTGCGGCGTGTCTACCGATTCCACCATTCGGGCAGTGCCGCCCGGAGGCGGGACTCGATCACCCTATCAGCGCCCCGACCCGGCGTCCCCGGCCTTCCGGCGGGGGGGTCACCGCCGCCGCGCCCGCGCCGCACTCATCGCGCACGGTAGCCTGGTGGACCACCAGCGGCGCCGCACCGACGCCGTCCCGGCCCGCGCGAAGGAGCTGCCGTGTCCACGCTGACGCCTCCCGAGGAGACCGGCCTGCGGGCCGTCGTCGCCGAGGACGAGACCCTCATCCGCCTCGACCTGGTGGAGGTGCTCACCGGGGCGGGCTACCGGGTGGTCGCCGAGGCCGGCGACGGCCGCGCCGCCGTCGAGGCCGTGCGCGAGCACCGCCCGGACATCGTGGTGATGGACGTGAAGATGCCCGTGATGGACGGCATCGCGGCTGCGGGCGAGATCGCCGGGGAACGGCTCGCCCCCGTGGTCATGCTGACCGCCTTCAGCCAGCGCGAGCTGGTGGAGCGCGCCCGGACCGCCGGGGCCATGGCCTACGTGGTCAAGCCCTTCACCGAGGCCGACCTGGTCCCCGCCATCGAACTGGCCGTGGCCCGCTTCGACGAGCTGCGCAGCCTCGAGGCCGAGGTGCGGGACCTGGGCGACCGCCTGGAGACCCGCAAGATCGTGGACCGGGCCAAGGCGCTGCTCCAGGAGCGGATGCGCCTGACCGAGGCCGAGTCCTTCCGCTGGATCCAGAAGACCTCCATGGACCGGCGCCTGACCATGCGGGAGGTCGCGCAGGCCGTCATCGACCAGGTCGGCTGAGCGGCGCCCGCGCGCTCGTCAGAGCGGGGAGCGGGCCGGCCAGAAGCCGACCGGCTCGCGCGTCTGCGGCGAGGCGGCGGACGAGCCGCCCGCGGCGTCGTCGCCCACGCGGTGCACGCGCAGCGTGTTCGTGGAGCCCACGGCCCCGGGAGGGGACCCGGCGGCGATGACCACGAGGTCGCCGTGCTGGGCGATGCCCTCCGATGTGAGCGACTGCTCCACCTGGAGGGTCATCTTGTCCGTGGAGTCCTGGAACGGGACCATCTTCGGGTAGACGCCCCAGGTCAGGCACAGGATGTTGTGCGTGTGCTCGTGGTGGGTGAACGCGTAGATCGGCTGACGCGGCCGCAGGCGGCTGAGCCGACGGGCCGAGTCGCCGGACTCGGTGAACGTGGCGAGGAACGGGATCTCGAGCTGGTTCGCGACCTCGACGGCGGCCCGGGTGATCGCGCCGCCGCGCGTGCGGGGACGCGAGCCGAGCGGGTGGATGAGCTCGAGGCCGTGGGTCTCGGTGGACTCGATGATCCGGGCCATCGTCTGGACCGTCTCGACCGGATACGCGCCCACCGAGGTCTCGCCCGAGAGCATGACGGCGTCCGCGCCGTCGAGCACGGCGTTGGCGCAGTCCGAGGCCTCGGCGCGCGTCGGGCGCGGGCTGTCGATCATCGACTCGAGCACCTGCGTGGCCACGATGACCGGCTTCGCCCAGCGGCGGGCGAGGTCCACTGCGCGCTTCTGCACCACGGGCACGTCCTCGAGCGGCAGCTCCACGCCGAGGTCGCCGCGGGCCACCATGATGGCGTCGAACGCGTCCACGATGGCCTCGAGGTTCTCCACCGCCTGGGGCTTCTCGATCTTGGCGATGACCGGGACCCGGCGCTCCTCCTCGTCCATGATCTCGTGCACCCGGTCCACGTCCGCGGCGTCCCGCACGAAGGACAGCGCCACCATGTCCACGCCGGTGCGCAGCGCCCAGCGCAGGTCCCGCTCGTCCTTCTCGGACAGGGCCGGCACGTTCACCGCCACGCCGGGCAGGTTGATCCCCTTGTTGTCCGAGACCATGCCCGGCACCTCGACCTCGGCCAGCACGTCCGTGTCCGTGACCTCGACGGCGCGCAGGCGCACCTTGCCGTCGTCCACCAGGAGCACGTCACCGGGGGCGACGTCCCCGGGCAGCCCCTTGTGGGTGGTGCCGACCAGCTCGCGGGTCCCGGGCACGTCCCGGGTGGTGATGGTGATCCGATCGCCCCTCTCGAGCAGATGCGGGCCGTCGGTGAAGCGGCCGAGGCGGATCTTGGGGCCCTGGAGGTCCGCGAAGATCGCGACCGGGCGCCGCTCCTCCACGCTCAGCCGACGCACCCGCTCGTAGGACGTCTCATGCACCGCGTGGTCGCCGTGGCTCATGTTGAGGCGGACGACGTCCGCCCCCGCGCGGATGATGGCGCGGGTGGTCTCGTCGGAGTCGGTGGCGGGCCCAAAGGTGGCGATGATCTTCGCGTGTCGCATGCGACCCACGATAGGGGGCGGGCCCGCCCTCGGTGGAGGGCGGGCCCGCGTGGCGTCGGAAGATGAGACGGAGGACTCAGCCGAGGACGAGGCCGCGGTCGTCCGGGTCCACGGGGTGCGGCAGTCGGGACCAGCGCTCGAGCGACTCGTCGACCTCCTGCGCGCACGCACGCCCCTCGGCGATGGCCCAGACCACCAGGGAGGCGCCGCGCCCGGCGTCGCCGCACGCGAACACGCCCGGCTCGTCGGTCTCGTACCCGTCCTTCCGGGCCACGAGCCCGCGTGTCACGTGCACGCCGAGCTGCTGCGTGAGCAGCCCCTCCTCGATGCCGGTGAAGCCCAGCGCCAGCAGCACCAGGTCCGCCTGGACCTCGCGCTCGGTGCCCGCCTTGGGCCCGCGCGTGCCGTCCTCGCGGTACTCGGTCTCCGCCACGCGCAGGGCGCGCACGCGGCCGTGCTCGTCGCCGAGGAACTCGACCGTGGAGGCAAGGTGCGCGCGGGCGCCGCCCTCGGCGTCGGCCGTGGTCTGCTGGTGGACCTTGGGGATCGTGGGCCACGGCTGGTGGACGGGGCGCTCGACCGGCAGCTGCTGGCCGATCGCCAGCGTCGTCACGGACGCCGCCCCCTGGCGGTGCGCGGTGCCGATGCAGTCCGCGCCCGTGTCGCCGCCGCCGAGGATCACCACGTGGCGCCCCTCGGCGGAGATCTGGTCCGGGACCTCGTCGCCGGCGACCGCGCGGTTGGACTGCACGAGGTAGTCCATGGCGAGGTGGATCCCGTCGAGGCCGCGGCCGGGGACGGGCAGCTCGCGGGCCACGGGGGCGCCGGTCGCCACGATCACGGCGTCGAAGCGGGCCTTGAGCTGGTCCCAGGGCAGGTCGACGCCGATCTCCACGCCGGTGCGGAACCGGGTGCCCTCGGCCTCCATCTGCGCCAGGCGCCGGTCCAGGACGTCCTTCTCCAGCTTGAAGTCCGGGATGCCCAGCCGCAGCAGGCCGCCGAGGCGCTCGTCGCGCTCGTAGACCACCACGGTGAAGCCGGCGCGGGTGAGCTGCTGCGCCGCGGCCAGTCCCGCCGGGCCCGAGCCGACGACGGCCACGGTGTGGCCGTTCAGGCGGGCCGGCACGACCGGCTCGAGCCAGTCGTTGTCGAAGATCTGCTCCGCGATCGCCACCTCGGTCTGCTTGATGGTGACCGCGGGCTGGTTGATGCCCAGGGTGCAGGAGTCCTCGCACGGGGCGGGGCAGATCCGCCCGGTGACCTCGGGGAAGTTGTTGGTCGAGTGCAGTCGCGCGGCGGCCTCGGCCCAGCGTCCCCGCCGGACCAGGTCGTTCCACTCCGGGATGAGGTTGCCCAGCGGGCACCCGGAGTGGCAGAACGGGATGCCGCAGTCCATGCACCGGCCGGCCTGGGTGCGCACGATCGCCTCGTCCTGGCGGACGTACACGTCCTTGAAGTCCATGATGCGCACCGGCACCGGACGCGTGGGGCGCTCGACGCGCTCCCGGTTCTTCAGGAATCCGCGCGGATCAGCCACGGGTCACCTCCAGCAGTCGGTCCCAGACGGCCTCCCCGTCCGGGTCGAGTCCCTCGGCCGTCGCGGCCTGACGGGTGCGCAGCACGAGGTCGTACTGCCGGGGCAGGACGGTCGTGAAGCGGTCCCACGCGGCGTCGGCGGCGTCCCCGCCGGCCCGCAGGTCGGCGAGCAGCGCGGCGGCGACGGCGGAGCCCGTCTCCGCGCGGTGCAGCTCCAGCAGCTCGGCGATCCGCAGCCGGTCCTGCGCGGACGGCGCCTCGAGGATCAGGGCGTCCTCGCGGACGGCGAGTGGGTTCAGGTCCTCCCGGTCCAGGTCCAGCACCCAGGCCCGCCCGCCGGACATGCCGGCGGCGAGGTTGCGGCCGGTCTCGCCGAGGATCAGCGCCTCACCGCCGGTCATGTACTCCAGGCCGTGGTCGCCGATGCCCTCGGCCACCGCGGTGGCGCCGGAGTTGCGCACGAGGAACCGCTCCCCCACGCGGCCGCGCAGGAACAGCTGGCCCGAGGTGGCGCCGTAGCCGATCACGTTGCCGGCCACGGTGTTCTCCTCGGCCACGAACGGGGCCTCGGCGTCGGGGCGGACGATCACGCGTCCCCCCGACAGGCCCTTGCCGACGTAGTCGTTGGCGTCGCCCGAGAGCCGCAGGGTGACGCCGGCGGGCAGGAAGGCGCCGAGGGACTGGCCGGCCTCGCCCGTCAGGCGCACGGTGATCGTGTCGTCGTCCAGCTCGTCGGCGAGCCGCGTGCTCGTGACGTGGTAGCCCAGCAGCGTGCCCACGGACCGGTCCGTGTTCACGACGGCCTCGTCCATCACGACGGGCGTGCCCGTCGTGAGCGTGTCCCCCAGCCGGGCGATGAACCGGTGGTCGATGTGGGAGGCGAGGTCGTGGTCCTGCTCGGTGGTGCGGCGCATGGGCGCGTCCTCGTGGCCCGGACGCCGGCCGACGGAGGGGTCCGCGAGGATGCCCGAGAGGTCCAGGCCCTCGGACTTCCAGTGGTGCAGGGCCGCGTCCACGTCGAGCAGCTCGCGGTGGCCGATCGCCTCGTCGAGCGTGCGGAAGCCCAGCTGCGAGAGCAGCTCGCGGACCTCCTGCGCGATGAACTCGAAGAAGTTGACGACGAACTCGGGCTTGCCCGTGAAGCGCGCGCGCAGCTCGGGGTTCTGGGTGGCCACGCCCACGGGGCACGTGTCCAGGTGGCACACGCGCATCATGATGCAGCCGGAGACCACGAGCGGGGCGGTCGCGAAGCCGAACTCCTCGGCCCCGAGCAGTGCGGCGATCACGACGTCCCGGCCGGTCTTGAGCTGCCCGTCCACCTGGACGGTGACGCGCTCGCGCAGGCCGTTGAGCATGAGCGTCTGCTGCGCCTCGGCCAGGCCGATCTCCCACGGGGTGCCCGCGTGCTTGAGGGAGTTCAGCGGGGAGGCGCCCGTTCCGCCGTCGTGGCCGGAGATGAGCACGACGTCGGCGCGCGCCTTGGCGACGCCCGCGGCCACCGTGCCCACGCCGGACTCGGAGACGAGCTTGACGTGGACCCGCGCGGTCGGGTTGGCCCGCTTGAGGTCGTGGATCAGCTGCGCCAGGTCCTCGATCGAGTAGATGTCGTGGTGCGGCGGCGGCGACACCAGGGAGACGCCCGGGGTCGAGTGCCGCGTGCGGGCGACCCACGGGTACACCTTGGTCCCCATCAGCTGGCCGCCCTCGCCGGGTTTGGCGCCCTGGGCCATCTTGATCTGCAGGTCGGTCGCGGTGGCCAGGTACAGGCTGGTGACGCCGAACCGGCCCGAGGCGATCTGCTTGATCTTCGAGCGGCGCTCCGGGTCCAGCAGGCGCTCGGGGTCCTCGCCGCCCTCGCCCGAGTTCGAGCGGGCGCCGAGGCGGTTCATGGCGATCGCGAGGGTCTCGTGCGCCTCC
Organism: Micrococcus sp. 093350064-1; assembly: GCF_053627955.1. Classification (NCBI taxonomy): domain Bacteria; kingdom Bacillati; phylum Actinomycetota; class Actinomycetes; order Micrococcales; family Micrococcaceae; genus Micrococcus; species Micrococcus sp. 093350064-1. The sequence goes on along the minus strand of NZ_JBSEYU010000003.1, from coordinate 21,951 downwards.
TGCGAGATGGAGCCGTAGGACATCGCGCCGGTGGAGAAGCGGCGCACGATCGACTCGACGGGCTCCACCTCGGAGACGGGCACCGGCGGCCGCTCGCCCGTGCGCAGGCGCATGAGCCCGCGCAGGGTCATGAGCTCCTCCGCCTGGTCGTCCACGCGACGCGTGTAGTCCTTGAAGACGTCGTAGCGCCGCTCCCGCGTGGAGTGCTGGAGGCGGAACACGGTCTCGGGGTTGAACAGGTGCGGCGCGCCCTCGCGCCGCCACTGGTACTCGCCGCCCACCTCGAGCTCGCGGTACGGGTTGATGTCGTTGCCGTCCGGCGGATACGCGAACTCGTGGCGCGCCTGGATCTCGGCGGCGACGACGTCGATGCCCACGCCGTCGAGCGGGCTCGTGGTGCCCACGAAGTAGCGGTCCACGAAGCGCCGGGACAGGCCGAGCGCCTCGAACGTCTGGGCGCCGGTGTAGGAGGCGACCGTGGAGATGCCCATTTTGGACATGATCTTCTGGACGCCCTTGCCGAGCGCCTTGATCAGGTTCGCCACGGCCTGCTCGGCGGTGACGCCCGAGACCTCTCCCGTGCGCACGAGCTCCTCGGCGGACTCCATGGCCAGGTACGGGTTGACCGCGGAGGCCCCGTAGCCGAGCAGGACGGCCACATGGTGGACCTCGCGCACGTCGCCCGCCTCGACGATCAGCGAGCTCTTGGTGCGGTTGGCCGAGGCCAGCAGGTGGTGGTGCACGGCGGAGGTCAGCAGCAGGGACGGGATCGGCGCCCACTGGGCGGTGGCGCCGCGGTCGGACAGCACCACGTACTCCACGCCGCGGTTGACGGCGGCCGAGACCTGCTCGCAGATCGCCTTCAGCTGGGCGCGGAGCTCCTCGACGCCTCCGGCCACCCGGTACACGCCGTTCACCTTGAGGGTCAGGCGGGTGCCGTCGGCGTCGCGCAGGTGCTGGATGCGGGCCAGCTGGTCGTTGTCGATCACGGGGAACGGGACGTCGACCTGGCGGGTGCGCACCTGCTCGAGGGAGAGCACGTTGCCCTGCGGGCCGATCGCGGTGCGCATCGAGGTCACCTGCTCCTCGCGGATCGCGTCGAGCGGCGGGTTCGTCACCTGGGCGAAGGACTGCACGAAGTAGTCGAAGAGCAGCCGGGGCCGCTTGGCGAGGACGGCGATGGGCGTGTCCGTGCCCATCGCACCGAGCGGCTCGGCGCCCGTCTGGGCCATCGGCCCGACGAGGATGCGCAGCTCCTCCGAGGTGTACCCGAAGATGCGCTGACGCTGCAGGATCGACTCGGAGGTGTGGCGGACGTGCTCGCGCTCGGGGAGCGACTCCAGGTCCAGGAGGTTCTGGCGCACCCAGTCCTCCCACGGCTGGGCGGAGGCGACCTCGGCCTTGATCTCGTCGTCGCCGATGATCCGGCCCTGCTCGGTGTCCACGAGGAACATGCGCCCCGGGGCCACGCGCCCCTTGCGCACCACCGCCGAGGGCTCGATCGGCACGACGCCGACCTCGGAGGCCAGGACGACGAGGCCGTCGTCGGTGACCCACCAGCGGGCGGGGCGCAGGCCGTTGCGGTCCAGCACGGCGCCCACCTGGGTGCCGTCGGAGAAGGCGACGGCGGCCGGTCCGTCCCAGGGCTCCATGAGCATGGAGTGGTACTGGTAGAAGGCGCGGCGGGCCGGGTCCATGGTCGCGTGGTTCTCCCACGCCTCCGGGATCATCATCATGATCGCCTGGGTGAGCGGGCGCCCGGAGAGCATGAGCAGCTCCGCGACCTCGTCGAAGGAGGCCGAGTCTGAGCCGATGGGGCTGATCAGCGGGAACAGGTCCTCGGGGACCTCGCCGAGCATCGGGTGCTTGAGCTGGCCCTGACGGGCGCGCATCCAGTTGCGGTTGCCCTTGACCGTGTTGATCTCGCCGTTGTGCGCGATGGTGCGGAACGGCTGGGCCAGCGGCCACGAGGGGAACGTGTTGGTGGAGAACCGCGAGTGGACCACGCCCAGCCGGGTGGTGAACCGCTCGTCGGAGAGGTCCGGGTAGAACGGCTCCAGCTGGGCCGTCGTCAGCATGCCCTTGTAGACGATCGTCTGGGACGAGAGCGAGGGGAAGTAGACGCCGGCGCGGGACTGGGCGCGGCGGCGCACCCGCCACGCCCGCACGTCCAGCGACTGCCCCGGCTCGGTGCCGTCCTGACCGTCCGCCAGGGACAGGAACAGCTGCTCGAACGCGGGCATGGCCGCCCGGGAGCCGACGCCCAGGGCCGAGGGGTCGGTGGGCACCTCGCGCCACGCCAGGACCTGCAGCCCCTCCTCCTCGGCCAGCCGCTCGACGGCCTCCTTCGCCTCGGCGCGCTCGCCGTCGACGGGCGGCAGGAAGGCGGTGCCGGCGACGTACTCGCCCACGGGGGGCAGCTCGGCGTCGACGACGGCACGGAACAGCTCGTCGGGGATCTGGGTCAGCAGGCCGGCGCCGTCGCCGGTGCCCTCGTCGGCGCCCACCGCCCCGCGGTGCTCGAGCGCGCGCAGGGCGGTCAGCGCGTGCTGGACGATGTCGTGGCCCGGGGTGCCCCGCAGGGTGGCGATGACGGCGAGGCCGCAGTTCTCGGTCTCCCGGGACGGGTCGTAGAGGCCCTGGGCGGCGGGGATGTCCGCATAGCGGACGAAGGGATCCACCGGTCCCCCCGCGCGGGGGGCCGAGGCGGGCGAGGATGCCACGGGCATGGTGCCGTCCTTTCCGGAGAGCAGGGGCTCGGACGGGGACGGCGCTGGCCCCGACGCACGGGGCCGACGGCCCCGAGGTGGAAGACACACTACCGGGCGCGACGTCCCACTGTGCGGAACCGGACGTTACTGTGACACGCCGAATGTCCACCATGTGGGACACCGGGGCCCCGGGCGCCCCTCGCGGGCGCGCCGGGGAGCGGGTCAGCGCCGGACGGCGTCGTCCTCCGCCGCGCCCACGGCGTGGGACCCGGAGCGGCCCGCGGCGACGGCGGCGCCGTCGTCGCCCTCGGGGGCGTGCCCGGCGCGCCACACGCTCTGGTGGGCGTGGGGGCCGGCGGCCGCGCCGCGATGGCGCAGCAGGATCCCGACGATGAACGCGAGGGCGATGACGAACACCAGCAGGGACGTCCACACGTTGAGCCGCTGGGTGACGCCGAAGAGCGTGACCATCTCGGCGTCGTCGATGCGCAGCATCTCGATCCACGTGCGGCCCACGGTGTACCAGGCGACGTAGGACCACAGCATGAGGCCGTGGCGCAGGTGCAGCGCGCGGTCCACGAGGAGCAGCAGCGCGACCCCGGCCAGGTTCCACAGGCACTCGTAGAGGAACGTGGGGTGGAACAGCGTGTCCGGGGCGTAGCCGGCCGGGAAGTTCGGGCTGGCCGGGTCGACCTCGAGCCCCCAGGGCAGGGTCGTCGGGCCGCCGAAGAGCTCCTGGTTGAACCAGTTGCCCCACCGGCCGATGGCCTGGGCCAGCAGGATGCCCGGCGCGACGACGTCGCCGAAGGCCGTCAGCCGCAGCCCGTAGCGGCGGCACGCGATCCACGCGCCCACGGCGCCGAGGGCGATCGCGCCCCAGATGCCCAGTCCACCGTTCCACACGTACAGGATCTGGATCGGGTCGCCCGTGCCGTCGAAGCCGGGCCCGAAGTACCGGTCCGGTGAGGAGAACACGTGGTAGAGCCGACCGCCCACGAAGCCGAACGGGATGGCCCACAGGGCGATGTCGAGCACACGGTCCTCGGGGCCGCCGCGGGCGCGCCACCGACGCTCGGCGAGCCACAGCGCCAGGACGATGCCCAGGATGATGCTCAGCGCGTACGCGTGGATCTTCACCGGGCCGATCTCGAAGCCGTCCCAGGTGGGGGCGGGGAACGCGGCCAGGGGTGCGAGGGCGGCGGGGGACGCCAGGGAGGCCAGGGCGGTCATGCTCAGCCCTCCCGGACGGCGCCGGCGGCCAGCTCGCGGGCGAGGGCGCCGACGGCCTGCGGCCCGCCGTCCGTCAGCGCGCGCACCAGGGCCGTGCCGACGATCGCGCCGTCGGCGTAGGCGCCGATCTCGCGGACGTGCGCGGCCTGGGAGACGCCGAGGCCGACGCACACGTGCTCCGCCCCGGCATCCTGGGCCCGGCGGACCACGGTCTCGGCGACGGTGGACACCGCGTCGCGGGTGCCGGTGACGCCCATGACCGACACCGCGTACACGAAGCCGCGGGAGGAGTCGACGGTGAGGCGCACCCGCTCGTCCGTGGACGAGGGCGCGGTGAGGAACACGCGGTCCAGGCCGTGACGGTCCGAGGCCTCCATCCAGGCGCCGGCCTCCTCGGGCACGAGGTCAGGGGTGACGAGACCGGCGCCCCCGGCCTCGGCGAGGCGGCGCGCGAACTCGTCGACGCCCATGCGGTCCACGAGGTTCCAGTACGTCATCACCAGCACCGCGGCGTCAGTGCGCTGGGTCACCCGTCGGATGATGTCGAAGACGTCGGCCACGTGGAAACCCGCCTGCAGGGCGGCCTGGGTCGCGGCCTGGATCACGGGGCCGTCCATCACGGGGTCCGTGTAGGGCAGGCCCAGCTCGATGACATCGGCGCCGTTGTCCGCGGCGGCGACGACGGCCTCGACGCACTCGTCCACGGACGGGTAGCCGGCCGGCAGGAAGGCGACGAGGCCGGTGCGGCCGGCCACCTTCGCGGCATCCAGGGCCGCGGCGGTCTTGGAGTGCACGGTCATGCCGGTCACTGCTCCTCTCCGGGGGTCATCTCCTCGAGCGGGTCCTTCTCCTCCGTGGCCGTGCCGAGGCCGAACCAGGCCGCCGCGGTGGCGACGTCCTTGTCCCCGCGGCCGGAGAGGTTCACGATGATGATCCGCTCCTGACCCTCCGGGGCGTCCGGCCCCACGAGGCCCTCGTCCGCCCAGCGGCGGGCCAGGCGCAGCGCGCCGGCCAGGGCGTGGGCCGACTCGATGGCGGGCGTGATGCCCTCGGTGCGCGTGAGCCGGAGGAAGGCGTCCATGCACTCGGTGTCCGAGACCGGCTCGTAGACGGCGCGGCCCGTGTCGTGCAGGAAGGCGTGCTCCGGGCCGACGGCCGGGTAGTCCAGGCCCGCGGAGATCGAGTGGGAGTCGATCGTCTGCCCGTCCTCGTCCTGCATCAGGTACGTGCGGGCGCCGTGCAGCACGCCGGTGCGTCCGAGCGTGATGGACGCGGCGTGGCGGCCGGTCTCGAGGCCCTCGCCGCCGGCCTCGAAGCCGTAGAGCTCCACCCCAGGGTCGTCGAGGAAGCCGTGGAACAGGCCCATCGCGTTGGACCCGCCGCCCACGCACGCCGCGACGGCATCCGGCAGGCGGCCGGCCTGCGCCAGGATCTGCTCGCGGGCCTCTTCGCCGATCACGGAGTGGAAGTAGCGCACCATGGCGGGGAACGGGTGCGGGCCCGTGACCGTGCCCATCAGGTAATGCGTGGTGTCCACGGAGGCGACCCAGTCCCGCAGGGCCTCGTTGATCGCGTCCTTGAGGGTGCGGGCGCCGATCGCCACGGGGATCACCTCAGCGCCGAGCATCTGCATGCGGGCCACGTTCAGGGCCTGGCGGCGGGTGTCCTCCTCCCCCATGTACACGGTGCACTCCATGCCGAACAGCGCGGCCGCCGTCGCCGTGGCCACGCCGTGCTGGCCGGCGCCGGTCTCCGCGATCAGACGCGTCTTGCCCATGCGGCGGGCGAGCAGCGCCTGGCCGATCACGTTGTTGATCTTGTGCGAGCCGGTGTGGTTGAGGTCCTCGCGCTTGAGGAAGATGCGCACGCCGGGGGTGTCCGCGGCGAACCGCGGCACCTCGCTCAGCAGGGAGGGCCGGTTCACGTAGTCCCGGAACAGGGTCCGCAGCTCGGCCTCGAAGGCGGGGTCCTGCCGCGCCTCCTCGTAGGTGCGGGTGAGCTCCTGCAGCGCGGCCATGAGGGACTCGGGCATCCACTGCCCCCCGTAGTCGCCGAAGTAGGGCCCGGCCTGACCCTGATACGGCCCCTCGAACTCGATCGCGGGCTCGGTGCTCGGACGGTCGGCGCTCATGGCGACCACGCTCCTCGGGTCTGGTTCGGTCAGCGGACGGTGAGGGACGCGGCGCGGAACGCGCGCAGCGCCTCCTCGGGGGCGCCGTGGCGCACGAGGGCCTCGCCCACGAGCACGACGTCGGCGCCCGCGGCGGCGTAGGCCTTGATCTGCTCCTCGGACTCGACGCCCGACTCGGCGACCCGGACGACGTCCTCGGGCAGCCCGTCGGCCAGCGCGGCGTAGCGGGCCGGGTCGACGTCGAGGGTCTTGAGGTTGCGCACATTGACGCCGAGGATGCGGGCGCCGGCGGCGACGCCGCGCTCGATCTCCTCGGGCGTGTGGGCCTCCACGAGGGCGTGCATGCCCAGGGACTCGGTGAGCTGCAGGAAGCCGGCCAGCTCGGCGTCGTCGAGGGCGGCCACGATCAGCAGGACCAGGTCGGCCCCGTGGGCGCGGGCCTCGTGGATCTGGTACTCGGTGACGGTGAAGTCCTTGCGCAGGACCGGCAGATCGACGGCGGCACGCACGGCGTCCAGGTCGGCCAGGCTGCCGCCGAAGCGGCGGGCCTCGGTGAGCACGGAGACGGCGCTGGCGCCGCCGCGCTCGTACGCGCGGGCCAGGGTGGCCGGCTCGGGGATCTCGGCGAGCGCCCCCTTGGAGGGGCTCGCCCGCTTCACCTCGGAGATCACCCGGATCCCCGCGGGGTCGGTGCGTCCGCCGTGCAGGGCCGCGTGGGCGTCACGCGGCGCGGGGGCGGCGGCCACCAGCTCGGACAGGCGCGCCTCGGGCAGGGCACGGCGGCGAGGCTCGAGGTCCTCACGGACGCCGTCGATGATCTCCTGGAGGACGGACACGCGGATCAGTGACCGTGCTGGCCGCGACCCGCGCCGGCCTTGCCGGCGACGATGCCCACGACGACGCCCACGGCCATCAGGGCGAGCCCGATCCACACGACGACGCTCCAGTCGGCGAGCAGGCCGACGCAGCCGGCCACGAAGCCGACGAGCACGAGCGCCACCATGGCCCACGCGCCGGGCGAGTTGCCGTGGCCCGGCAGCTCGAGGTGGGTCGGGTCGTTGAGCACCAGGCCGTCCTCGGTGACGACGACGTCCTCGACGGCGCCGCGGCGGGCGGCGCGACGGGTGGTGGGCTCGGTGTGCGCGGTGTTCGCGGTGTGGCTCATGGCTGTCCCTCACTGGTGCGTGGTGTACATGACGACTGTCCCTCATTGTGCCATGCGGGCACGGGACCGGGCCCGCGTGACCCGGGACGACCCGGGCGGTGCGGGGCGGTCCGAGAGACGGGCACTCACGTGGGGTCGTTGCCGCGGGACAGCTCGTCCCACGCGTCCATCTGGTCCACGCGCCGGCGCTGGGCCGCCTCGCGGGCGGACTGCGCGGGCTGCTCCCCGGCGGCGGCCGGGCCGGGCTCGGAGGCCGCAGGCGCCTTCTCGTAGCGCCGGGACGAACGCCAGCCACGGCCCGCCAGTGCCGCCACGACGCCGCACAGCGCCGCGAGGACGCCGCCAGCCGCCGCGACCCACGGCCACGCCGTCACGGCGTAGTCCTGCGCGAGCGCAGTGGTCCCGGTCGCGTCGGCGACCGCGGCGGCCGCCGTCGTCGCCGGATCCAGGGCGGCGGTGACCGAGGTCGAGGCGATCACGACCCCAGCCAGCGCCATGAGCACGCCGACGATCACGGCGCCGAGGCGCCGGGCGGTGGTCAGGGCGAGGGCACCGGCCATCACGACCAGGGCCATGGCGGTGGCGACGGGCGCGGCGGCGCCGCCCGACGTCGTCGCCTCGGAGGCGATCCCGCCGGACAGGCCCGTGGCGGTCACCCAGGTGCGGCCCGCCGTGAGCAGCACGAGCGCGCCGGCGGCCAGCGCGGCGAGGACCACGGTGCGGCGGCGCATCACGCCTGCCCCAGCTCGCCCGCGGTCAGCACGGACCGCAGCGGCGCCGTCGCCTTGGTGACGGTCTCGGCGGTCTCGGCGTCGGGATCGGAGTCGGCGACGATGCCGGCGCCGGCCTGCACATGTGCCTGGCCGCGGTGCAGCGTGGCCGAGCGGATGTTGATCGCCATGTCCATGTTGCCCGCCAGGTCGAAGTAGCCGACGACGCCGCCGTAGGGCCCGCGCTCGGTCGGCTCCCACTCGTCCAGCAGCTGCAGGGCGCGGGGCTTCGGGGCGCCGGACAGCGTGCCGGCGGGGAAGGCGGCGCGGAGGACGTCGAGCGCGTCGACGTCGTCGCGCATGCGGCCCTCCACGTGCGAGACCAGGTGGAGGATGTGGCTGAACGCCTCGAGCTCCATGAACTGGGTGACCTCGACGGTGCCGGGGCGGCACACGCGCGAGAGGTCGTTGCGGGAGAGGTCCACGAGCATGAGGTGTTCGGCCCGCTCCTTCTCGTCCTCCAGCAGGTCCTTGCCGAGGAGGCGGTCGTCCTTCTCGGTGGCCCCGCGCCGCCGTGAGCCGGCGATCGGATGGGTGACCACGCGGCGGTCCCGCACGGTGACGAGCGCCTCGGGCGAGGAGCCCACGATCTCGTACGGCTCCCCGTCCGGGGTCTCGAAGGAGAAGAGGTACATGTAGGGGCTCGGGTTCACCGTGCGCAGGACGCGGTACACGTCCAGACCGGTGGCGTCCGTGGTGACCGAGAGGCGGCGGGAGACGACGGCCTGGAACACCTCGCCGTCACGGATCGCCCGCTGGGCCTTCGCGACGGCCTCGCGGAAGCCTTCGGCACCCCACCGGTCCTCGGCCTGGGCGGCGACCCCGTCCGCGTCCGCCTCGAGCCAGCGGCGCGGGACGTCGCTGACCGGGTCCGCGGCCGGGGCGGCCAGGCGCTCGACCATGGCATCCAGGCGGGCGAGCGCGTCGTCGTAGGCGCGGTCCGCGCCGGTGGCCAGGCCGTTGCCGTTCACCGCGTTGGCGATCAGCGTCACGGTGCCGTCCAGGGCATCGTGCACGGCCAGGTCGGTGACGAGGTTCATCGCGAGGTCGGGCAGGCCGAGGTGGTCCTCGGGCGGGTGCGGCAGGCGCTCCCACGCGCGGACCGTGCTCCAGCCCAGGAAGCCGGCCATGCCGGAGACGAGGTGCGGCAGAGCGCCTCCGACCTCGGCGCGCACGTCCGTGCGCAGCAGGCGCAGGCACGCGGCGAGCACGTCCAGGGCGCGGCCCTGCGTGGGCAGCCCCTCGGGCGGGGTGCCCTGCCAGTGCGCCTCGCCGTCCCGCGAGGTCAGGGTGACGGATGAGCCGGCCCCGATGAAGCTGTACCGGGACCACGCCGCGCCCGGGGTGGCGGACTCCATCAGGAAGGTGCCGGGGCGGGAGCCGGCCAGGCGCCGATGGATCGCCAGCGGCGTGAGGCCGTCCGCCAGCACCGTGCGGACCACGGGGATCACGCGGGCGGTGTCCGCCAGACGCAGGAACTCCGCACGGGAGGGAGTGGTGGCGGCGGTCATCGGGCGGCCTCCTCGGGGTCGACGGCGGCCGCCGGCATGACGATCTCGCGGCCGGTGAAGCAGGTGCGGGTGCCCGTGTGGCAGGCGGGGCCGGTCTGGTCCACGGTGAGCAGCAGGGTGTCGCCGTCGCAGTCCGCGTGGACCGCGCGCACCCGCTGCAGGTGGCCCGAGGTCTCCCCCTTGCGCCACAGCTCGCCGCGCGAGCGGGACCAGTAGGTGGCCCAGCCGGTCTCGAGCGTCGCGCGCAGGGACTCCTCGTTCATCCACGCCATCATGAGCACCTCGCCGGTGCCCTCCTGCTGGGCGATGGCGGGCACCAGGCCCCGGTCGTCGAAGGTCACGGTGGCCACGAGGTCGTCGGGCGGGGAGATGCTCATGGAGGTCCAGTCTAGGGAGCCGGAGCGGGGCGTGGCCGCCGGGGTAGGCTCCCCCGCACCCTCGGGCCGGCGCCCCCGCGACGACGCGGCCGCCGCGCGGACGGTTCCGTCCGGGGTCAGCGGACGGTGTGCCCCGCCTGCCGCAGGGCGTCCTTGACGCGGGCGAGCATGTCGTCCGGGCCGAAGTGGAACAGGGAGGCGGCGAGCACCGCGTCCGCGCCGGCCGCGACGGCGGGCGGGAAGTGCTCGGGCTCGCCGGCGCCGCCGGAGGCGATCAGCGGCACGCGCGTCACGGCGCGCACGTCCCGGATCATCTCCAGGTCGAAGCCCTCGCGGGTGCCGTCCGCGTCGATCGAGTTGAGCAGGATCTCCCCCACCCCGCGCTCGGAGGCCTCCCGGCACCAGGCGACGGCGTCGATGCCGGTGCCCCGGCGGCCGCCGTGGGTGGTGACCTCGTAGCCGGAGGCGCAGCCCGGGTCCTCCGTGCGCCGGGCGTCGAGGGAGAGCACGAGGACCTGGGACCCGAAGCGGCGGGTGATCTCCGTGATCACCTCGGGCCGGGCCACGGCCGCCGTGTTGACGGAGACCTTGTCCGCCCCCGTGCGCAGCAGCCGGTCCACGTCCTCGACGGTGCGCACGCCGCCGCCCACGGTCAGCGGGATGAAGACCTCCTCGGCCGTGCGGGTCACGACCTCGTAGGTCGTGGCGCGGTCCGAGGTGGAGGCGGTGACGTCGAGGAACGTGAGCTCGTCGGCGCCGGCGGCGTTGTAGCGGCGAGCGAGCTCGACCGGGTCGCCCGCGTCACGCAGGTTCTCGAAGTTCACGCCCTTGACCACGCGCCCGGCGTCCACGTCCAGGCAGGGGATGACACGCACGGCGAGGCTCACGTCGGCTCCTTCGTCTCGGGGGGCTCGGGCGGGACGGCGCGGGCCGTCAGAGGCGGATCGCGTGGATCGCGGAGATCAGGATGCCGCGGGCGCCCAGGGCGTACAGCTCGTCCATGACGCGGTTGGCGTCCGGTTTGCGGACCATGGAGCGCACGGCGACCATCGTCTCGTCCCGCAGCGGGGAGACCGTCGGTGACTCCAACCCCGGGGTGACCGCGGTGGCCGCCTCCAGCAGGTCACGGCGGATGTCGTAGTCGATCATGACCCAGCGGCGGGCCACGAGCACGCCCTTGAGGCGGCGCAGCAGCACGTCGAGGCCCTCGGGGCGCTCCCCCGCGCGGCCGATCAGCACGGCCTCCGAGTCGAGGATGGGCTCGCCGAAGACCTCCATGCCGGCGGCGCGCAGAGTGCTGCCGGTCTCCACGACGTCGGCGATCGCGTCCGCCACGCCGAGCTTGACGGAGGACTCCACGGCGCCGTCGAGGTGCACCACCGTGGCGTCCAGGCCGGTGCGGGCCAGGTAGTCGGAGAGCAGGCCGTCGTAGCTCGTGGCGATGCGCTTGCCGGCGAGCTGCTCGGCGGAGGTGAAGGAGCCGGCGGGGGCGGCGAGACGGAACACGGAGCGGCCGAAGCCGAGCGGCATGATCTCCTCGGCGGTGTCCCCCACCTGCGCGTCGCAGAACAGGTCGCGGCCGGTCAGACCGACGTCGAGGGTGCCCTGGCCGACGTAGACGGCGATGTCCCGTGGGCGCAGGTAGAAGAACTCCACCTGGTTCTCGGGGTCCACGAGGACGAGCTCGCGGGAGTCCCGGCGTTGCCGGTAGCCGGCCTCGGTCAGGATCTCGCGGGCGGACTCGGACAGGGCGCCCTTGTTGGGCACGGCGATGCGCAGCACGCGTCGGTCTCCTCGGGGATGCGGTGGGGCGGGCGGGGAATGGGGCCGGCGGCCTCAGAGGTGACGGTAGACGTCCTCGAGGCTGATACCGCGGGCGATCATCATGGTCTGCACGTGGTACAGCAGCTGAGAGATCTCCTCGGCGGCGGCCTCATCCGACTCGTACTCGGCGGCCATCCAGACCTCGGCCGCCTCCTCGACGACCTTCTTGCCGATCGCATGGACGCCGGCGTCGATCTGGGACACGGTGCCGGAGCCCTCGGGGCGCTCCTGCACCTTGCGCGTCAGTTCCGCGTACAGCTCGTCGAAGGTCTTCACGGGACCACCCTAGCGACCCGGCCCCTCCAGCCCGGACCGCAGTCGGTCATTGTGACGGACGGGACGGCGGGGTCTTCGCCACGCGCTGCACCTGTGAGCCCACGTGGTACGTCCAGGCCGCCCAGCATCCTCCCCCTCCCCGGCCTGCATGCTCTTCCATCCCCCATCGGGACACGAGCGCGAGGCATCGCGGCTCCAGGACGAATCCACGAGACTCGGTCGTCCTCCGGGCGGCCATCCGATCCACCTCCCAGCGGCCCACGCGGTGGGGGGTGAGGGGGGACGGGCTGAACGCGCCCGTGCGGTCCGAACGGACGGCCCGGGCGAGCTCCGACAGGTGGGCACGACACGCTCGTTCCTGACCCCAGCGACGACACCGCTCCTTGCACACCTGTGACACCGCCCGGTAGATCACTGCCCCGAACTCCGCCCGGGCCCACCGCACAGATCTGTTGGGCGACGCACGCATCCATCTCGTGGACTGTCCACGCGTGCTGACCTCGGGTCCAGGTCCCGGAGGCCACTGGTGGGCGGCGCGGCCGCGCCTACGTCGCCGACGGGGAACCGGCATGATTTGGCGAGCGGTCCTGCGGAGGAATCGCCGGCGTGGCCCTCCTCCCCCTCCTAGACGGGGAGCAGAACGCCGTGCTCGGACCCTCGGATTGGACCATGACCCACCATGATGAAGGTGCCCCATTCCGTCCCCCGCGCCGGCGCACCACCGTGCGGGGCGTCGGCCGACTCCCACCGGGGCTGGCCTGCAGGTCCCCGACGGTCTGTCCCACCACGTCATGGACCCTCCTCCACTTCTGTCCAACAGCCCGGGCCGGGGCCGTGACTGACGCGATGGCCTTGTGGGTGGGCGGGGCGGGTAAAGGGGTATACCCGACTTGACGGCGCGGGGCTGGCCCAACGAGGACTCGGCACCGGGGATAGCGCAGCGAATCATCCTCCACCGAACCCGGCGTTCAACACCCTGTGCTGCCGGCCGGTGCGAGGATGGGCGACATGACGGCGACTCCCCCGGCACCACGTCGTGTCTGCATCGTGCTCTTCGAGGGCTTCGAACTGCTGGATGTCTTCGGCCCCGCCGAGCTCTTCGGGCTGGTCCCACAAGTGAGCGTGGAATACGTCGGCCCTCAGCCCGGCCCGGTCACCAGCTCCCACGGCGCCCAGGTCGTCGCAGACCTCGCCTACGCAGACCTCGCCCAGCCCGGCATCCTGCTGGTCCCCGGCGGCCAGGGGACCCGGCGGCTCGTGCACGACCAGGAGTTCCTCACTTGGTTGCGGCATGTGGCCGGCACAGCGCAGATCCTCGCCTCCGTGTGCACCGGTTCGGCTCTCCTCGCCGCGGCCGGTCTGCTCGAGGGTCATCAGGCGACCTCGAACAAACGTGCCTTCACGTGGGCCGCCGGCTTCGGCACGCACGTGGACTGGAAGGCACAGTCCCGGTGGGTCCAGGACAGGAACCGGTGGACGTCCTCTGGTGTAGCCGCAGGCATGGACATGACCGCCGCACTGATCACCGAGCTGCATGGCGAGGCCGTCGCCGAAGCGGCCACACGCCGCGCAGAGTACGAGCCCCACACGGACAGCTCCCGGGACCCGTTCGCCGCCCGCCACGGCTTGAGCTGATCTCTTCCCTTCCGACCCCATGGCGGCGACCCGGACTACCCCGAGCCGTCGTCGTTGCCTCCCACGACCGGTGGCTCCCACATCGTGTCGCACTCCTCTCCCTTCGGGCCTCACCGACATGCGCCGGCGACGTGCCCCAGGGGCATCTTCTCCTGCGCCGGTCCATCCACAGGACCACGCGGACACCTGTCCAGCGCACGCCGGCTGACGTACCAGCGTGGTCCCGCAGGGTCCTCGACAGGGGGTGGTGTCCGCTCGGGGCCGGGCGGGCACCTCCAACTGCTTCCGCCACGGGGTGGGGCCTAGGGCAGCCTGGGGTCGTGCCGGGGCCAACGCAGCGGCGGGGCTCGGGGTGGCCACCGAGCCCAACGCGAACGCCCTCGCGCTGCTGCGCGGGGGCGTCGTGGTCATCGTCCGCTCTCGTGGTCCTCCCGGCACTCCGGGCAGGGGCTCCTTCGGGGGGCATCCGGTCGGCTCAATCGGTCGTTTGTGGCCATCCTGGCTCGCGCCATATGCATGGACACAAGTTCGAGACTGTCCGAGGCAGGGACCAGGTACTTCACTTCGACCGGCGCCGACGAACTGGTTGACATCTCCGGCCCGCCGGGCTCTGCTTGCCCTCATGACGGAACAGGTTCGCCTCCGGCCACTTTCCCCGGGGGATGCACCCGAGATGGCCAGGGTCCTAGCCGACCCGGCCCTCTACCAGTACACCGGGGGTGAACCGCCGACCGTCGAGGGGCTCACCCGCCAGTACACCCTTCAGAGCCGGGGCCACTCGGCTGATGAGACCGAGACCTGGCTCAATCACGTGGTGGTATTCGAGACCTCCGGGGAAGCACTCGGCTACGTTCAAGCCACTATCCCGGTCTCTGGCCAGCCCGCCGAAATCGCCTGGGTCATCGGAGCACCGTGGCAACGCCAGGGCTGCGCCTCAGCAGCAGCTGCTCTCCTGCTGGCTGAACTCGCGGACATGGGCGCGAAACAGGTCATCGCCCATATCCACCCCGACCATGAGGCGTCAGTCGCCGTGGCCCGTCGTATCGGAATGAGCCCGACCGGCGAGGTCGTGGACGGCGAAGTCCGATGGGAGGGCCCGGTGACCCCCAGGGGATGACCGGCCCCTCCCCCACGTCCCCCGCCTTGGGGCGTCGAGGGCGTGTCTCCCAACGTGGCAGGGTATTGGGCGACAGGATGGAGTCGTGTCGCGTACTCATACCCGGCTGGACATCCTGGCGGGCAGATGCCCGATGTCGGCGGCGAGGCCACACCCCACCCTGCCCTGCGACCGGTTACCGGTGGTAATGTGCCGCCATTATTCATTCGACCCCTTTTGGAGCCCCTGAATACATGAGCGACGGCCCAGCCGCCTGCCCTGGTGACAGTCCGAGCGTCACCCCCACCCCACCCCGCAGCTGGCGGGGTCGCCTGCACCTCGTGGGGAGGTGACTCAGGCATGGATCCAGTCCTGACACTGATCCTCGGATCCCTCATCATCCTGGCGATCATCGCCGCCAACGGCTTCTTCGTGGCCCAGGAATTCGCGTACATGTCTGTCGACCGCGTCCGCCTGCAGACCGCCGCCAAGGCCGGCGACCGCGCCGCCGCCCGCGCACTGCAGGTCACTCGCCGCACCTCCTTCATGCTCTCCGGCGCGCAGCTGGGGATCACGGTCACAGGCCTCATGGTGGGCTACGTGGCAGAGCCGATGGTGGGTGCGGCCCTGACCGAGTTGCTCGGCGGCACCGCACTGCCTTCTGAAGTGGTCATCGCCATCTCCACGCTGGGCGTACTGATGGTGGCCACCCTGGTGCAGATGATCATCGGCGAGCTGTACCCCAAGAATTTGGCCATCGCCAACCCCGAGCCCTTGGCCCGCGCTCTGGCCAGGCCCACGCAGATCTACCTCGGCCTGTTCGGCTGGCTCATCTGGGTCTTCGACAAGGCGGCCGAGGTGCTGCTCAAGCTCCTGCGCATCGAGCCAGTGCACGACGTCGACAGCACCGCCACCGCCGAGGACCTGGACCGCATTGCCCTGGACTCCAGAGCGTCCGGATCCTTGCCCGCGGAGGTCTCCGTCCTGATCGACCGGGTGCTGGACTTCCCAGACCAGGACGTGCAGCACGCGATGGTGCCCCGCTCGCGTGTGGACGAGGTTCAGCCCCAGACCTCCCTGGCTCAGGTGCGCGACCTGATGGCCACCGGCCACACCCGCTACCCGGTGATCTCGAACGAACACGAACCGCTCGGGGTAGTCCACCTCACCGACCTGCTCGGTGAGACCCGGATGGCCCCGGACACCCCCGTGTCCGCCCTGATGCGCCCTGCACTGGTGCTGCCCACGATGATGTCCCTGCCCGACGCAGCCCGGGAGCTCGACGGCTCAGGGCAGCAGATGGCGTGCATCGTGGACGAGTTCGGCGGCTTCGTCGGCGTGCTCACAGTGGAAGACCTCGCGGAGGAGCTCGTGGGCGAGCTCACGGACGAGCACGACCTGCACCCCCAGGAGGAGATCACCGCCACAGGCCTGCACTCCTGGGTCCTGAGCGCAGAGGCCCACCTGGACGAGCTCGAGCGCCTCGTCGGGCACCCCCTGCCCGTGACCGAGGCCGAGTCCGCCGCCGGTCTGACCATCGACGCTCTGGGCCGTCTGCCCCGGGAAGGCGAGGTCATCACGATCGACCTGCCCGAGGACCCACGAGACTTCGGGGCTGAGGAGGTCTACGACCGCCACCTGCAGGTCGAGGTCCTCTCCATCCAACGCAGGGTCCCGGCTCGACTGCGGATCCACCTCATCGAGGTGCCCCGCTCTGACACCGCCGGCAGCCATGCCGCCCACGAGGCCCAGCCCGACGCCACCACGGACGAGGAGCGATGATGCACGGTCCACTGATCGTCATGCTCGTGACCACAGCGCTGATCGTGCTCAGCGCGATCTTCGTCATCATGGAGTTCTCCCTGCTGGGCGCCCGCCGGCACCGGCTAGAGGCCGAGGCAGGACGCAGCCGCGCCGCGCGGGCCGCTCTCAAGGGAGTCGACGAGCTGACCCTCATGCTCGCCGCAGCCCAGTTGGGCATCACCTTGTGCACCTTCGCCCTGGGGGCGATCACCAAGCCGGCCGTCGACGCATGGCTCGGCCCCGTCCTGGAGGACTGGGGCATCCCCGCAGCGGCAGCCGGAACCGCCTCCTTCGTCCTGTCCTTGCTGGCCGTGACCTTCCTTCACCTGGTCATCGGGGAGATGGCCCCCAAGTCCTGGGCCATTGCCCACCCCGAGACCGCAGCCAAAGCCGTGGCCGTGCCCGCACGCGCCTTCGTCTGGACCGTTCGCCCCCTGCTGCTGCTGGCCAACCGGCTGGCCAACCGCCTGGTGACCCTCAGCGGCGTCACCCCCGTGGACCAAGCCGCCGTGGGCGGCTACGACGCAGCGGCCATTCGTCAGCTGGTTGAGCACTCCGCCGCCGCCGGCACCCTGGACCGGCAGAACCATGAAGCCTTGGCCGGTGCCCTGGACCTTCAGACCCTCACTCTCGGGGACCTCCTCCCCCAGGGTCAGCACCCGGTCAAGGTCGCCCCCGACGCCGACGTCGAGGCGGTCCAGAATGCCGCTGCGTGCTCAGGGCACTTGCGTATCCTGGTCCAGCCGGACCATACCCCTGAGAGCGTTCCGGGCGTCGTCCACGTGCGGGACACCCTCACGATGGAGCCTTCTGCGCCAATCCAGCCGCTTATCCAGCAGGCTCTGACGCTGCCCTCCACCACACCGTTGCACGAAGCACTTGCCTCCATGCGCCGCAACAGCCGCCAGCTGGCCGCAGTAACCCAGGACAACCGGTTCACTGGGGTCGTCACCCTCACCGACGTCTTGCGCGGAGTGTTGCCCCGCGCGGCTTGAGTCCACACCTCGGCAACACCACCGCGGGGGCCGCTGAAACGGCCCCCGCGGTGGTGTGGACAAAGAATCAGAATCGGCACAGTGGCCTCGCCCCCCATTCCGGCCTCAATGGGCTCAGTCATGCTCCGACTCACGGGCGTGTAACGGCTAAATCGGTCGTTTGTGGCGGCTGCTCGGTGTGCCGCCCGGTGTCATGTGTGGCTTGCGCCGCTATATGGCGGGGTTCTGTCGGAGCTCAGTGGCGGCCTCCAAGCACGCGGGCAAGAGGGCGCTGCGAGTGAGGCTCACGTTCCGCAAGCCGATCCTTCACCGGGACAGCGGCCGACGGCAGGCCGGAGGAATAGGCGTCGCGATAGGGTGCACCCCGCGCAACAGAACCGTTGCGAAAGGTCTAACACCCCAACGCAACAGAGTGGGCCGCCATGCGCTGCCACGGGCCCGTGAACTTCGGTGTCACAGGTAGCGGCAGACATCCTCGGGGGAGCACGTGGCCGGGTCGCCGGCGGCGGCGTCCTCGCGCAGGTCGGCGATCGTGGTGCGTAGCTGCGCGAGCTCGGCGAGTTGCCGGTCGATCACATCAAGGCGGGTGTCGAGCAGGTCGGTGACGTGCCGGCAGGGGGCCTGCCCCCGGTCGCGGATGTCCAGCACCTGACCGATCTGGGCCAGGGTCAGCCCGGCCGCTTGCCCCCGGCGGATGAAGTCCAGCCGGTCGAGCACCTCGGCGCCGTAGTCCCGGTAGCCCGCCGGGGTGCGGTCCGCGGCGGGTAGCAGCCCGACCTCCTCGTAGTACCGCAGGGTCTTGCTCGTCGTGCCCGACGCCCGAGCCACCTCACCGATCCGCATGCCACTCATTCTCCCCCTTGACCTTCCAGTGCACTGGAAGGTCGATCCTGAGGGCGATGAAGGAGGAGTTCATGACGGCAACGGCTAACAGCAGGTCGTATGACCTGGCAATGATCGGGTTCGGTGGGGCGGCGTTCGCGGCCGCGATCCGCGCCACCAACCTCGGCAGACGGGTGGTGATGATCGAGCGTGGCACCGTCGGCGGTACCTGCGTGAACACCGGGTGCGTGCCCTCCAAGGCCTTGCTCGCGACCGCCGAGGCCCGCCACGTCACACTCGACGCCTCCCGGTTCCCCGGCCTGCCGCTCCCCGAAGTCCGGCCGGTCGACATGCCCGCCTTGATCGCCGGCAAGGATCGGCTCGTCGGGTCACTGCGTGGCGAGAAGTACCTGGACCTGGCCACCGAGTACGGATGGGATCTCCACCCCGGGGACGCCACGTTCGTCGGCACACCCAGCGAGCCGGCACTGCGCGTCACCGGCCCTGACGGCACGGTGGAGACGGTCCGGGCCGCGCACTACCTCATCGCCACCGGCTCCAGGCCCTGGGCGCCGCCGGTCCCCGGCCTGCAGGAGGCCGGTTACCTGACCTCGACCACCGCGATGGAACTGGACCACGTCCCGGAGTCGCTGCTGGTCATCGGCGGCGGCTACGTCGCGATGGAGCAGGCCCAGCTCTTCGCTCGGCTCGGCGTCCGGGTCACCATGCTGGTCCGCTCACGGCTGGCGTCCCAGGAAGAACCCGAGGCGTCCACCGCCCTGGATGAGATCTTCACGGACGAAGGCATCCAGATCATCCGCGGCGCGGTGCCCAGCGCGGTCCGCCGCGACCCGGCCACCGGCGAGGTCACGGTCACTGCCACCACCACTGACGGCTCACAGGAACTCCGGGCGGCCGAGGTACTCGTCGCCACCGGGCGCCGCCCGGTCACCGCCACGCTCGGTCTCGACACCGTCGACGTGCGCACCGGCGACCACGGCGAGGTGGTTGTCGACAGCCATCTGCGCAGCACCAACCCGCGCGTCTGGGCTGCCGGTGACGTCACCGCCCACCGTCAGTTCGTGTACGTCGCCGCGGCCCACGGCGCCCTCGTCGCCGACAACGCCCTCACCGGCGCCGGCCTCGAGGTCGACTACCGCCACCTGCCCCGGGTCGTGTTCACCAGCCCCGCCCTGGCCGCCGTCGGGATGACCGAACGGCAGGCCTCCGCTGCCGGGATCCGCTACGACAGCCGTGTCCTGTCACTCGCGCACGTCCCACGCGCGATCGTCAACCGCGACACCCGCGGGTTCATCAAGATGGTCACCGACGCCGACACCGGCCGCATCATCGGCATTACCGCCCTGGCCCAGGACGCCGGCGACCTCGCCGCCGCCGGGGTCTACATGCTCGAGGCCGGCATGACCACCAGCCAGGTCGCCAACCTCTGGAGCCCCTACCTGACCATGGCCGAAGGCCTCAAGCTCACCGCGCAGGCCTTCACCACCGACATCGCCAAGCTCTCCTGCTGCGCGGCGTGAACCTGCCCCGCACACAGGGACACCGATAGGGGACCGCCTCGCCCCGGGGCGCGAGACAAGAAAATGGGCGCCGATCAGCCCTACTTACTGGCACCCCTGCGTATCGGACCTGCAACCACCGGGGAGTTCAGTCGATGCAAGAACTCCCGTCCCAGGCCTATATCTGGACGTCTTCACGACCTCTACGTGCTCGACCCGACGAGGACAGCACTGGACGACGCGATGACCGCCTTGCGGCGCCGCCATGAGGCCGCGGTCCGTTTGGGCCGCGTCACCGCACCACCATGACCACGATCGTCACCACGTAAGCCGCGGCGACCAGACCGATCCCCAGCAGGGTGAGCACCACCCCGCGCCGGGCCGGCCGCTGGCCCTCGTCCGGCCCGGGGCCCTTGCCGTGCTTCGCGGTCATCGCGCGCTCCTAAGACGTTGCTCAAGCATGTGCGGCTCTCGCGAGCGGGCTTCCGTGCCGAGTGCTACCAGCTCAGGTCGTGACAGCCGTCGCTGCCGGCGCCCTCCACCTGCAAGGTGGCATGGGCGATACCGTAACGGTCGCGCAGCACCCGGCGCGCGCCGGCAAGCACGGCGCCGTGGTCCGCGCCCTGGTCAGCGACCAGGTGGGCCGTGGCCACGTTCATCCCCGACGTCAGGGTCCACAGGTGCAGGTCGTGGACCTCCTCCACCCCCTCGACCGCGTCCAGGTCACCGGCGACGTCCTCCGGGTCCACCCCTTCCGGGGCGTGCTGGCCCAGCACCGCGATCACCTGCCTGCCCAGAACCACCGCCCGGATGATGACGAAGACCGCGATGAGCGCCGCGACCACGACGTCCCAGATCGGCTGGCCGGTGAGGATGATCAGCACGCCGGCGACCATGACACCCACCGACCCGGCGGCGTCGGCGATCACCTCGTAGTAGGCGCCCTTGACGTTCAGGCTGTCCTTGGCCCCGCTGCGCAGCAGCAGCATGGAGATGATGTTGATCACCAGGCCGGCGAAGCCGACCGCGAGCATGGCGCCGGAGGCCACCTCCGGCGCGTCGCCCAGCCGGCTGATGGCCTCGACCACCACGTACACCCCGACCGCGAGCATCGCCAGCACCGCCAACGCCGAGGCGAACACCTCGGCCCGGTAGGAGCCATAGGTGCGTCGCCCCGTGGAGTCCGGCCGGCTCGCGATGCGCGTCGCCAGCAGCGCCGCACCCAGCACCACCACATCGGCAGCCATGTGCCCGGCATCCGACAGCAGCGCCAACGACCCCGACACCAGCCCCGCGACCAGCTCGATCAGGAAGAAGCCCGCCGTCAGGGCGAACGCCCCCGCCAGCCGCCGACGGTAGCGGCCACCGGCATGCCCGGTCGCCGGGGCATGGCTGTGTCCCGCCCCCATCAGC
The DNA here is from genome assembly GCF_053627955.1 of Micrococcus sp. 093350064-1. NCBI lineage: Bacteria > Bacillati > Actinomycetota > Actinomycetes > Micrococcales > Micrococcaceae > Micrococcus > Micrococcus sp. 093350064-1. Next base: position 672 of record NZ_JBSEYU010000003.1, on the reverse strand, counting down.
CCTGCCCCTCGTGGCGGGCGTGCTCACGGGAGACGTCCAGCAGCATCCGCACATGCCCGTCAGCGAGGCGGTAGTACACCATCCGCCCCTCCCGGCGGTTCTCGACCACCCCAGCGGAACGCAGCACCCGCAGCACCTGGGACACCGACGCCTCCGCGACATCGACCGACGCCGCCAGGTCACACACGCACAGCTCGCCGGCCTCCAGCAACGCATACAGCACCCGGGCACGGCGCGGGTCCCCCAGGAGCTTGAACAGCCCGGCCAACCTGCCGGCCTCGCGCTCGTCGGGGATCCTCTCCCGGGTCAGCGCCACCTTCTCCGGATGGACGGCGGTGACCTGACACGAATCCAACGGCGTCACACTCATGCCACGACCATACACCTATGCAGATATCAGCAGCGGGAGCCACACACGAGAGGTCAGCAGGTTCTGTATGGTCAGCGCATGCTGACTATTGCTTCGCGGCTGGACGTGATGAACCGGCTGGGCCGGGCGATGGCCGACCCGACCCGCTCCCGCATCCTCATGACACTCCTCGAGGGCCCGAGCTACCCGGCGGTACTCGCCCGCGACCTAGGGCGTGTCTGAGAATAGATGCACGAGTCAGCTGAGACCCTGGGGACATGTCCCGGTTCCAGATGCTCTCTGACACCCAATGGGAGTTGATC